>NZ_KV802424.1:0-130020 GCF_001810695.1 Corynebacterium sp. HMSC065D07 | reverse complement strand
TCACCCCGCTACGCACCCCGAAACCGGAAGAGCCGGTAAAAGGCATCTTTGGGTCTAAAAACGCCATCTGCACTGAGTAAATGGCGTTTTTGGTCGCGAAAACGCCATTTGACTGATGCCTTTTGTAAGACGCCTTTTGTCAGTTGCCTCCTGCATGTCAATGGAGGCACGCAGACGTTGCGCGCTGCGAGGGGAGTGACGAAGGTACACGCCTAGGCGCAAAACTGCCCTAACTGACAATTTTCCCCACGATCCTTCGCTGGAAGGGCGCTGGTTTCGTCAACTAGGGCAGTTGCGGCCGCCATCTAACGGAGCCACGTTGGTTTTACTTCACCACCAGGTTGACCATGCGGCCCGGGACGTAAATCTCCTTGACCACGTTCTTGCCGGCGGTCAGCTCGGCGATGCGCTCATCGCTCTTTGCCACGCCCACGACGGTGGCTTGGTCGGCATCGGCGGGCACCATGACGCGGGCCTTGACCTTGCCGTTGATCTGTACCGGAACCTCAATCTCATCGTCGACGAGGTACTTCTCATCGAACTCCGGGAAGGACTCGTAAGTAATGGTCTCCTCGTGACCGAAGCGCTTCCACAGCTCCTCCGCAATGTGCGGGGCAACAGGGGAGACCAGCTGCGCTACCGGCTCAACGGCCGCGCGCGGCGCTCCCTTCGGGTAGGTCTTGGTCAGGTAGTTGACGTACTCGATGAGCTTGGCCACGACGGTGTTGAGGCGCAGGTTCTCATAGTCGTCACGCACGCCGGCGATGGTGCGGTTAAGCTGCTTCAGGTCATCGTCGGAAAGCGCGGCGTCCGTCGTGGACAGCTCGCCGGAGTTCTCATCGATAGCCAAGCGCCACAGGCGCTGCAGGAAGCGCTGCGCGCCCACCACGTCCTTGGTCGCCCACGGGCGGGAGGTATCCAGCGGGCCCATGGACATCTCGTACACGCGCAGGGTATCGGCACCATAGTCGTTGCAGATGTCATCCGGGGCCACGGCATTCTTCAGGGACTTGCCCATCTTGCCGTACTCCTGGTTGACCTTCTCATCCCCGTAGTAGAACGCGCCATCGCGTTCTACTACCTCGGCGGCCGGGACGTAGACACCGCGGGAATCCGTGTACGCGTAGGCCTGGATGTAGCCCTGGTTGTACAGGCGGCGGTAGGGCTCCTTGGAGCTTACAAAGCCCAGGTCAAAGAGCACCTTGTGCCAGAAGCGCGAGTAGAGCAGGTGCAGCACAGCGTGCTCAACGCCACCGACGTAGAGGTCAACGCCGCCCGGATCGTTGGCGCCGTGCTCTTCTGTACGCGGGCCCGTCCAGTAGCGCTCATTCTCCAGATCGCAGAAGACTTCATCGTTCGTCGGATCGATGTAGCGCAGCTGGTACCAGGACGAACCTGCCCACTGCGGCATGACGTTGGTGTCGCGGTAGTACGTCTTGGGGCCATCCCCAAGACCCAGGTCCAGCTCCACCTCAACCCACTCGCGGGCCTTGGCCAGCGGCGGCTGCGGGGAGGAATCGGCATCATCCGGATCGAAGGCCACCGGCTTGTAATCTTCCACCTCAGGCAGCTCGATGGGCAACATCGACTCCGGCAGCGGGTAGGCCTGGCCGGCCTCGTCGTAGACGATGGGGAAGGGCTCGCCCCAGTAGCGCTGGCGGGCAAACAGCCAGTCACGCAGCTTGTACTGGATCTTCTCGCGGCCTACTCCTTGTTCCTCCAGCCACGGAATGATGGCGGCGATGGCCTCATCCTTGGACATACCGTTGATGTCCAGGGAATCGTTGGCGGAGTTTACGGCCTTGCCGGACTCCGTGTACGCCTCCTTGGTGATGTCGCCGCCAGCAACCACTTCAGTAATCGGCAGCCCAAAGACCGTGGCGAACTCATAGTCACGCGTATCGTGCGCCGGGACCGCCATGATGGCGCCGGTGCCGTAGCCGGTCAGGACGTAGTCTGCGATGAAGATCGGCACCTGCTTGCCGTTGACCGGGTTGGTGGCATAGGTACCCAGGAAGACACCGGTCTTTTCCTTGTTCTCCTGGCGCTCCAGGTCGGACTTCGCGGCGATGGACGCGCGGTAGGCCTCCACGGCCTCCTTCGGATCATCATGACCGAAGGTCCAGCGCTCATCCACATCATCGTCATAAGGGATGGGGGAGAGGAGGGCGTCGACAAGCTCGTGCTCCGGGGCCAGCACCACGTACTCCGCACCGAAGAGAGTATCCGGGCGGGTGGTGAAGACGTCGATGTTGTAACCCTCGGCGTGGAAGCTGACCTCTGCACCACGGGAGCGGCCAATCCAGTTACGCTGCATGGACTTGACCTTCTCCGGCCAATCCAGAAGCTCCAGGTCATCGAGCAGGCGGTCGGAGTAGGCGGTAATGCGCATCATCCACTGACGCAGGTTTTTGCGGAAGACCGGGAAGTTTCCGCGCTCGGACTTGCCCTCCGCGGTGACCTCCTCATTAGCCAGCACCGTGCCCAGGCCCGGGCACCAGTTCACGGTGGAGTTGGACAGGTAAACAAGACGGAATTCGTCGAGCGCGTGGCGCTGCTCTTCCTTGGTGAGATCCGCGTAGTAGCGGCCGTCCTTGGTGGTGCGCTTGCCCACCTCAAGCTCCTTGATGAGCTCAGAGATCGGGCGCGCCTTCTGCTGCTCTTCATCAAACCAGGAGTTATAAATCTGCAGGAAGATCCACTGCGTCCACTTGAAGAAGGAGGGGTCGGTGGACTCCACGGAGCGGCGCGGATCGTGGCCTAAGCCCAGAATGCCCAGCTGGCGGCGCATGTTCTTGATATTCGCCTCCGTCGTGGTGCGCGGGTGCGTACCCGTCTGGATGGCGTACTGCTCCGCCGGCAGGCCGAAGGCGTCATAACCCAACGTGTGCAGGACGTTCTTGCCCAGCATGCGTTGATAACGCGCATAGGTATCCGTAGCGATATAGCCCAGCGGGTGGCCCACGTGAAGGCCTGCGCCCGAAGGGTAGGGGAACATGTCCTGGATGTTCAGCTTCTCCGCGGGAAGTTCCTTACCCTCCTCCGCGAGCGGACCGACTGGGTTCGGCGCGTTGAACGTGCCGTTGTCCTTCCAGTACTGCTGCCAGGCCTTTTCAATCTGCGCGGCGAGCTCCGGCGTGTAGCGGTGGGTGGTGTTATCGCTCGGGTTAGTCATGGTTAGACAGTGTAGTCACCGTACGGACATCACCCCAGTTAGACCCAGCTAGACCGCGTCCTTTCCCGCAGAGCGGCGGCACTTAGTTAGCCTGTGCCGTTGCTTCAATCCGTTCAAGGCGCTTGCGCAAATCCACGATGACATCGGTCTTGTTGTAGAAGATATCGACGACAGAGCCCTCTTCATCAAAGGGCGGCTGGAAAATTTCCTCGTAGGCCACGCCACCGTTGTGAACCAGCACGTCCACCAGCATCTTGATGAAGCGGATTTGGGCGGCGCTGAACGAAGTGTTGCTGAGAAGGTCCGCAAATTGCTCCTGGACTGCAGCTTCATCAAGACCTACCAAGCGGCGAATGAAGGCAGGAATACTGTCTCCACCCATGCGTTCCCGCAGCTTGTCAATGCTTTCCTCGAAGCCCACGCTTCCCCCGCCAGCCTGAGCCACCATGGCTTCCAACGCGGCAACATCCTCTGCGTTAAGCGCACGTGCACTACGCAACTTGATCATCGCGAGATCGTTGTCGTGTTCCTGCAGCACATCACGCAGCTGTTGTTCGGCCTGAGAGGGGTAAGAGCCTGTTCCGGGCAGCCGCCCAGGCATCTCATCATCGATCGTGAGTTCACCCATCTCATCTTGGATGTCGAGGGTCACGGCGTTGCGCTTTCCCTTGGGCACGAACTGGATGAGCGAACGCATGCCGATGCGGATGGTCTCGAGGTCCTCGACCGTAACGTTCTTCCACCACTCCGGATCCAGCGCGCGCTCGAGGAAGGACCGCCGCTCGGCCACCATGGGGATGGTGGAGCTCACGGCCATGAGATCATTCGCCATACCCTCCACGCGTTGGCGCATTGCCGCAAACTCGGGGCTGTGGTCGAGCAACCCCACTTGGAGCTTCAGAATCACCAGATCAAAGCGCTTAGCTGTCTCTGGTTCCTTCATTGTGTTCAGCGGCAGGTGTGCGAGATGGCGGCGCAGCTGCTCAGCCTTTTCCTCATTCACGT
This sequence comes from Corynebacterium sp. HMSC065D07, assembly GCF_001810695.1. Lineage (NCBI taxonomy): Bacteria > Bacillati > Actinomycetota > Actinomycetes > Mycobacteriales > Corynebacteriaceae > Corynebacterium > Corynebacterium sp. HMSC065D07. Next base: position 125,840 of record NZ_KV802424.1, on the reverse strand, counting down.
CGTCCCAGGCGGAGCGCTCGCGGTAGCGCATCAGGGTTTCTTTGTCGCCGGGCCGGACCATGATGTGGCCTAGCGGCACAGACGCCGTTGAGGCGTGGAGGGAGTCGGCAAGCTCGGCGCGCAGTTCTGGGGCATCGGAGTGCTTGTCCAGCTGCGCGAGCAATCCCACGCGGGCATCAAAAAGCTTTTCCGACAGCGATCGCGGGCGTCCCGTGGCCGAATCACGGGCTTCACCCTTGTAGAACTCATCCACGTTGCCGCAGAAGTCAAAGATGAGGAAGTGGGTCTTATCCATCCCTGGTCCGAAGAGGTCCGAGCGCAATCGCGTCCCTCGGCCCACCATCTGCCAGAACTTGGTGGGGGAGTAGATGGGCTTGAAGAAGACGAGGTTAACCACCTCGGGCACGTCGACGCCAGTGTCCAGCATGTCCACGGAAATCGCGATGTTGACGTCCCCGTCCGGATTTGCAAACTCGTCTAAGGCCGACTGCGCATACTTTGTGTGCGTGGTGATCACGGAGGCACCAGTGCGCGAATACTCCGGGAACGTCGCGTCAAAGACTTCCTTAATAAGCTCCGCGTGGCGTTGGGTTCGAGCGAAGATGATGGTCTTTCCCAATTGGTCGCCGCCCACGCGAATCCCGTTCTCCACCACGGTTTTCAACACCTTGCGTATGGTGTCCTTGTTGAACAGGTAGCGGTTGATCTCCGCCGAGGAAATCTGCCCGGGCGGATCTAGGCGCCCACCGTCCTCGTCGGTACCCCAATCGGACGTGTCCCACGCCAGCTGTTCCTCGGGGGAGAGCTCGTCATAGGACATACCACGACGCAGGAAGAGTGAGTCCTGACGAGCCGTCTTGAAGGGAACGAGGTTTCCGTCTGCCACGGCTTCATCGAGGCCGTACTCGAAGGACGGGGTTTTATCTTCCATCTCAAAGAGCGCATATGTGTCATGGTCGATCTCGCTCTTCGGCGTCGCCGTCAGCCCCACCACGTAAGCATCGAAGTACTCCAAGATACGCTTGAAGCGGTTGTAAACGGAGCGGTGGGCCTCATCCACGATGATGAGGTCAAAGTCGAACGGCCCAAACTTGGCCGGCTTGTCTCCGTCATCCCCAATCAGGTTCATCATGGTGTTGTAGGTAGTGACGTACACATCACCTACCTGCTCAGGATTCTTGATGAGGTTCACGGGCGTGGACTCCGCGTACATGCTCACAAAGGCCTTGTGCGCCTGATTGACCAAGGCAGTGCGGTCCGCCAGGAACAGCACCTTGCCCACCCAGCCGGCCTGACGCAACAGCTTGGCGGTGGCCACGGCCACACGCGTCTTACCAGTTCCCGTCGCCATGACCAGCAATGCTTGGCGACGCCTCCGCCTCTCCAACGTCTCCGTCACCGCGCGGATGGCCTCGAGCTGGTACGTGCGGGCACCACCGCCAGCAATCTCCGTATCAACCGCCGTCTCACTCAATAGGGCACGCATGGTGCGCCGCCCGATCATGCGGCGAAATTGCTGCGCAGTGGGGAAACCTTCAACCTCTCGGGCGGGATAGCCCACACCGGAGCCAGGAAGGTTAGCAGCATCATCGATCAGGTCAATGTGATAGCCGTTGGTACACAACATGACCGGCCGTGTGCCGTATTCGCGCTCGATGCAGTCCGCGTACAGCTTCACCTGTTGGGAGCCCACGCTCATAGACTCCATCGATTTCTTCGCTTCGATAACGGCCAGCGGTGTGCGGTCATCATCCCACAAGACATAATCTGCGAATCCAACACCGGAGGTGTTGGGCATACCGTGTAACTCGAGCTCTCGGGTGATTGAATCATCACTAAACTCTGCTGCTTCGAGCATCGGGTCAATGAGCTGTCGGCGGGTCTCGGCCTCGCTGATCGCCAAAGGCGCAGCCGACGGTGCTGCCACCCCAGCGCGCTCTGCCGCGGCTGCTTGCTGCTCAGCCAACTGCTCCTGAAGGGCCTCAATCTTGGCTGCAAGCTCCTCTTCGACCTGCCGTGCAGCTTCGCGCTCCGCTTCGGCTTGCTCCTGGGCATCAGCGATCTCCGCCTTCGCCTTAATCTCCGTGCTCCGCCGCTTAAGCTCGAACTGGGCGGCCTCACGAAGGCGCTTCTCCTCCGCTTCACGCGCGGCTTCCTTGGCCTCATCGAGCAGCAGCCGGTTCTTCTTTAGCTCCTCATCTTTCTGTTCCAGCTTTTTGAGGTACGCGGCGGTCTGCGCTTGGGAGCGCCCAGCAACGTGAATGCCTGAAGAGTCAGCTGTGGCTTGGCCCAGCAGGTTAGTATCAAAAGCCGCCTGCGGACCCGGTGCGGCCTGAGGGTTGGCCGAGTGGTACCGCACCGCCCAGGCCATGAGGTCATAGAGGTGCGCCGCCGCCTTCCGCGCCCTCTGCGGGGAGGTCGGCGCTTGCTTGCCTTCCATGTCGTCGGCGTGTGCGGCGTCGTTGCCGCTCTTGCGCAAGAGAGTCATCTTGCGCAACATGGTCTGGTTATCCACGCAGTCAGTGAAGGCACGATCTCGGGTCATCTGCGCCAAGCTGAAATCCCGACTATCACCCAAGTTCCGGAGCACCCAGATGTGGCTGACCACTCGCTCCAGCACCTTGCGCGCATAGAAGCAGGAAATCACGGGGTCCGCATCGACGAACCGCTCTACCTTCAGGCATTCCTCATAGGCCGTGGGCCAGACGTAACGTACAAAGCTGAAGTTGCTGCGTGCAGGCCCACCCGGCACACCGTTGCGCCCGGCAGTCGGGGGAGTCGGGGGAGTAGTGGTCACCATAGAGTTCTCCAGGGACAAGTTTTCACATCACCAGTTACGTGGTGTCATATCGAATACAGCTTGATTCCAGTAATTCTAAGTCACCGCCCTATACCTAGCTACCAGAATTACTCCGTTCCCGGGCCAATCTCTTCAGCCTCTCTTCCCTAACCTTTCGCCGTCCTCCCTGCCTATCATCGTCCTCCCTGGTTAATCACTCCATTCGCCCCTTGTCCTTGCCTAAATACGCCACTAAAATCACCGTTGTCCTGCAGTTCTACAGTTGGCTGTTCCAAGGTCCACCACTCAAAAACAAGGACACCAATAAACCAATAAAGAAGGACAAAACACCCGTTCACCGGATGTTCAGACAAGGCAGCTAAAACGATGACCCGTATTTCTTTGCGCGAACTCACCCAGCGTTCTGACCACATAGTGCGTGCAGTGGCCGCTACGGGTCACAACGTGGTCATCACTGACCGCGATCAAGCCATCGCTCGAATTGTCCCCATCTCATCCTCAGATAGCCCCGTGGAGCAGTTAGTGGCTGCCGGAATTTTGAGCCACGCTCCAGAGCCTTATTCACAGCCAGCCGCCACAGCCCCGCAGCCAAGGCACACAGACAATCTGCGTCCTGGAACCGACATTATTTCGCTACTGGACCGTGACGACCGCTTGTGATGGCTTATGTGGATGGCTCGTTGCATGACCCCATCCAGATGCGCCGACAGACTATCCACGCCGAGCCTTCTGCGCCGCTTCCTTGCGGACGTTCTTAAAGATCTGCGTAATGTCAAGAGCGCCGTCAGTGTTATCTAGAGTATCTACGTCATAGGCACCAGCACGCTGGGCCTCGGACGCCAGCTCTCGCAGTGCTTTGCGGCGTTCACTCCGCAGCCCATCCCGGTACCGCAATAGGTCAACGAGCCGCACTCTCCTATGTCTTCCTCCGGTAGTACGCTCAAATGCTATCGATCCATCCTCAAGCTTCTTCACCAGAGTCGGCCTACTAATGCCCAGAAAATCTGCCGCTTGCTGCGTTGTAAGCAACTGGTCTACGGGCGCAACAGTCACGGCCTTTCCTTGCTGCATCGCGTGAACTGCGTCTAACAACACGCTCAATGCCTCCTCGGGCAGATCTACCGCCTGCCCGTCGGGCCCCACTAGCGCAGTTGGTCCCGACTGCTGCTCTAAGAACCTGTTCACGTCAAGCATGGCTTTCAGGTCCTGCGGCGGAAGCGTCGTGTGGGGGCGGTGATTCCGTGCCTCATTCATAAGGCCATCATAGGGCAATTCGAAAAATTCGAAAGAGCGAACGCAGCTCCTCCCACTCGATGAATGCCTACTCAATTTCATGCTGCGGCATGCATCGTTTCTTCAAGGCAGCAAGCCAACAAACAAGCAGATCCATAAAAATAATTTTGATTACTAATAACCAAGACTTCAGACACAATCTTGGGCTATAACTACAAGGTCACTATTTCTCTTCTCTGAAAGTTGAACTCTCTCATGACATACTCTCGGCTCGGTCTTGGAGTCTCCATCGCCGTTTCGCTCTCCTTGGTTTCTGTCCCTTCCGCTACTGCTCTCGATGCTCAGCTGGACACTCGCAATGGCAAAGAGATTTGTGTGGTCTCCCTCGACTCCGCGGAAAAGGAAATCTCTAAGAAGTACTTCGCTGCGAAACTCGAGGAACAAACCAAACTGCAGAACCGCATGCGCCAGGACTTCCCGCAGTATGCGGACAGCTTTGCCCGCCTAGACTCCGCCCCTCAGACCCACAAAATGCTCACTTTCTGGTCTGACATCAGCTTCTTTGCACTCCCCACTGAGGCTGAGCTTGCAGCTCAGGGCTACGACCGCTTGGACGCTTCCTACCTCGTATTCACCAATTCTGACACTGAGGCCAAGTACAAGGATTGGGCGGCCAACGGATATCCCTTCAATTGGGAAGTGGCGCGCAATTGGACTCCCAGCGAACTCGCTGAGTATCCCTACGGCGATCTCCCCGTAGTGAACTCACAGAACGGTGAAGTCGAGGATTCTGCCATGGATCTTCGGGCGCAGGTGCCCTCGTACTCCGCAGGTCTACATGCTGGTTTCCCCACTACTTCTCAAAAGCTGACCAATCTCATGAAGCCGGGGGAGCTTCGTCTGCAACCTCTCGAGGATGAATTCGAAGCCGTAGCAGGCCTCGAAGTCATGGGCTTTACCTTGCCCTTCAGCTCCACTGTCACCCTTGCTGGTGCTTGCGAAAACGCCTACCTCGCGAAGGAACAATCCGAAGCTGAGGCCTCTACTACGTCGCCGACCTCTGAACCAGTTCCGTCCACTAGCACAACCACGGCACCGACCACTTCCGTTGTGCCTCCTTCTTCGACGAAACCAACCACAACCCGTCCGGCTAAGACCACCCCGGCAGCTACTCCTACCGCACCCGCGAAGCCGACCACGGCAAAGCCAACTACAACCAAGCCCAAGCCGACCACGACCAAGTCCACCTCTGCGCCTACATCCACCGCGCCCGCAAAGCCGACCACAACCACTCCAGCACCGAAGCCCAACAAGACCAATGACAGCGGTTCCTCAACTGGCGGAATCATCGCCATCGTCTTGGCAATTCTTGCCGCCGCAGGTATTGGTGTTGTGGCCTTCCTGCCGCAACTAGGGTTCAAGCTCCCTTTCTAGAGATTGGCTTCTTAGGTCATCGCCATTAACTCTTTTAAGGCAAAAGGGCGGAAATAGTTTCCCTGACCCGACTAATGACAGGCGCCCAGCTCAACGAAATGGAGCTGGGCGCCTGTCATTTTTCAACGCTGCGAAAGGCTGCACTCGCTCCCGCAAACGCAAGAATCCGCCCCTACCTACTCGAAGTAATCCTCATCCACCTCGACCAGGGCCACGGTCCTCTTGACCTGCACGCCCACGCCGTAGCGGATCATCAGTTCCGCCAACCTTTCCCCGTCGATTAAGACGACGCGTGACGACACCGCATCCGCATACTCCTGCGCCTTATCTGAAAAAGTCGCTGTAGTCAGGAACACCCCTCGATCCGCCTGCGCACCCTGCAGCGCGCCCACGAATCCCTGAATAGCCGGTCGGCCGATGCTCTTATCCAACGCATACCTCTTAGCCTGCACGTAAATACGGGACAGCCCCAGCGCATCCTGGTCAATAATTCCGTCAATTCCACCATCATTGGATAACTGCGTGCGTGTAGCCTTGCCCTGCGTACCGCCATATCCCATGGCCATGAGCAAGTCCAGCACTGCCTGTTCAAAAAACGCCGGGTCATTGTCGTGCAACCGAGTCAGCAGCTCACCAGCCACGAATTCGTTGTTGCGAGACACACCGGTTTCCACCTGCTCTACCGGATCGAGCTCGCTCTCGGCCTCTGGAAGGACGCTTTGCTTATCAGCGCTTACCTCGTCCCCAGCCTTACGCCCAGGATTCCTGCCCCGCCACGTAAGTGCCGCTTCCGTGCCCGCAATCTCTCCCAACAGCTGCTTCTCTGTCATTCCTTCGGGGTAGCGCGCCAACAGGTCACGGCCAAAATCTGTAATTTGAAAACGCGCCCTCGCCGGTGAAGTAATGGCATTCGCCTTCTTAAGGAATGTCAACGCCCACCCAACACGGTTTTCAAAGCGCGACTGCCCCGACGCAATGGTCTCAAGCCTCTCTTCATCAGTAATGCCCGCATAGGACGCAGTTATCTCGATGAGCTCCCTACGCCGGAGCTCAGCACCATTTGCGTTAAGAGCCTCCAACACCGAAATCATGTAAGCTTCCCATCTTTCGATAGCCACTAGAGCTCTCCTTGAAATGCGCGAGTGGATAGGGACTGTCGAAGCTCCTCAAAAGAGGAACGCTGAGTTTCAGCTCTTTCTTGTTCTAACTTCAATAACTCAATTTGAAGCGATAAGGCTCTTACGTCATCTCGCGTCAAATTTGGGATCGGTGTTCGAGAAAGCTGCGACTTATTTATCGAAGCAATTCCAGTTGTTTGTTTCGCTGACCTCAAGAAATGCTTCTTAGGCCTCGAACTACTAAGTATCGCAGCCAGCACTTCAGGCGTCATTACAGTCGAGTCTTGCAGAATGCGGACGCGAAAAATGTGGTTTTGATGGATGCAAACCGGGATCTCGTTATTCCACACTGTTCCTCTCCCCAGCTTGTCGGGATCCCCGCCTTCTGTTAGAACGATGTCGCCCCGCTGCAACTGATATCGCGATATTTCGTCATTTGTCGCGTTGATTTCCTTAATCGGATGCAGTTGAAGGAATCCATCCTTAACATTGGAAACCGAAAGATACGGCACTATCGAGGTTGTACTCTTTTTCGAGACCTTTCTACCCTTTGTAATTCCAGATTGAATTTCGGAGATGGTACCAAGCTCAACTTCTTGATCCCCCCTTGCCTTTAGAAACTCTTCAACGACAACCCGCTTTAGAGCTTCAAGGCCTTCGACTTTCTTTATCTGTATTGAGGATAGCCGGCCAACCTCGTCCAAAACCGCCGCGATGCGGCGCTGCTCGTCGAGGGGAGGGAGGGGGATTTTCGTTCCCAAAAACTCCTTACGGTTAACATGCTTCATCGTTGCTCCATGGAGATGCTTTTTCATTTCCCCAAGAGCGGCTGGGATAATATGCTTCAAATAACTCGGTTCAACTTTGTTGGTCGGTACCACCTTAAAAATGTGCTGGTTCAGAAGAGCATTCGGGCCATCCCACTCAAAGACCCCTAAGGTCGCCGACCATGAAACTAGGATGTCGCCTTTGGAAACTGAGTACTTTTCCGGTACTCGTCGGCTCGTATAATTGAACGCTTTGTTAGTTGAAGTTAAGTTCTGAATCCTGATGATAGGTCGCCCTTCTTCTCCCCAATCAGCAGGTTTGAAGGCGTATCCATTCACAAAGTCCGCCACATCCCCCAACCGCACCATCGGCCAATCATGCTTTGCAGTGCGCGCCATGTTATTTCCCCTCGCTGAGCATAGCCTTCAGGTTGGCAAGGCCTTGGGTGATGTCGCGGTCGAGTTCTTCGATTTCGGCGATGATGTCCATGGGGTCGCGGGTTTCTTGTGCTTCGAGGACGATTTCCTTGTAGCGGTTCATGGAGAGGTCATAGTCGGCTTGGGCAATCTCCTCCTTGGGCACGGTGAAGGAGTAGTCGGTGCGGGCGCGCTCACGCTCATCGGTGGTACGGGAATGCCAGCGGGCAACCACGTCCGGAAGGTTGTTGAGCTTCAGCTGCTCGTCGGTGAGGGTGACGGGCGTGGGGTCGTCGGCACGCGCAGGATCGCTTAAGTCCTGGATGTGGGAGGTAGGGGAGGGGCCGAGCAAGGGGCGCTCGAGAAGCGGGGTGCGCTTGTCATCCAGGGAGTAGCCATCCGCGGTGACGTCATAGAACCACACCTCGTCGGCACCACCGGAATCGGTGCGGGTAAAGCACAGCACGGCGGTGGACACGCCCGAGTAGGGCTTGAACACGCCGGAGGGAAGTTTGATGACAGCATCCAAGCGCTGATCCTCAACCAAAGTTTTACGAAGGGCCTTGTGCGCCTTCGTGGAGCCGAAGAGGACGCCTTCAGGGACAATCACTGCGGCGCGGCCGCCCGGCTTGAGCAACTGCAGGAAGCGGTGAACAAAGAGGATCTCCGTCTTCTTGGCCGTGGTCACGGACTTGAGCTTGGGATCAATGGAGTCCTTATCCAGGCTGCCTGCGAAAGGCGGGTTGGCCAACACGAGGTCGAAAGCCTCATCAAACGTTGTGGGTAGCTTCTGCAAGGAATCGTGGTGCGAGATGTTGGGCTCTTCAAAACCGTGCATAAACATGTTCATCGCGGCAATGCGGACCATGGTTTTGTCAAAGTCGAAGCCAGTCAGGCCCTCTTCGGTGAACTTAGTGCGCGTGTCCTTGTTGTAGAGGTCCTCACGGTGATGCTGAACAACCCAATCATTGGCGGCCACCAGGAAGCCCGCGGTGCCACAAGCCGGGTCGATGATCCGCTGCGTTGGCGTCGGCTCCATGAGCGCTACAAGGAGTTCGATGATGTGGCTGGGTGTACGGAACTGACCATTCGTGCCCGAGGTAGACAGCTTGTCCAGCATGTACTCGTACAAGTCGCCCTTCATGTCCTTGTTTGGAAAGTGCAAGTGGTCAATGAGCTCCATGACACGCGAGAGCGTGGCCTCAGATTCAATCTCGAAGGAGGCGTTAGCCATGTGTCCCTGGAAGCCGGTGCCGCCCATCTCCTTGAGGAAGGGGAAGACCTTGGTGATGATGGTTGCCTTCCGGCGGGCGATGTCACGGTCCTCGATGAGGTTGCGCCACCGCAGGTCCTGTTGGCTGGCATCAAAGATGTCTTCCGTCGCGGTGGGATCTCCTAACGCCCGGCGCTTATCAATCTGAACCTGGCGCTCGTCCAAATCCTTGATGAAGAGCAGGTAGGTGAACTGCTCGATGACGGATACAGGGTTGGAAATGCCGCCGGACCAGAAGGTGTCCCAGATGCGGTCGACGTTATTTTTGAGGGCGCCGGTAATCATGTACTTCAGGGTAGCTGTTGCAGCCATTGAGACAGCTATATGGGAAGGCTCAGCCCGCGTAGCGCGAAAAGATGATCCTTCTCTCATTCCATTGATAGATACCCCGGTGGGGTATAGGCTTGGGTCAACACAATCGGACCCATTCGGAAGACTTATGAAACGCCTCATTTCTCTTGCTGCCGCCTGCGCCGCAGCCATCACCCTGTCCTCTTGCTCTACTGACAGCCCCGTACCGAGTGAAGCCTCGAAAAGCGCCGCTTCCAGCACCGACATCCAACAGGTGCCTGCCGAGGAGATCCTCGCCGAGTTCGATCTCGAAGGGTTGGATGGCCCGGGGATCGTCGACAAGCTGGACCGCCAGTCCAAGGACGAGCGCAATAGCGATCTCCTCGCATCCGTGCGCCCGAACGAGCTCATCCTCGCTACTGAACAGGGTCAGGCCTCCCTGCCGCTGCCGGAGGACAAGTTCTACGTCTCCATCGCGCCGTACATGACCCAGACCCATGACTGCTTCAACCACTCCCTGACCACCTGCACCGGTGAGCTCAGCCAGGAAGACATCCACGTCACCATCACGGATGACGAAGGAAATGAGCTAGTCAACGAAGACACCACGACGTTCGACAACGGCTTCATTGGCTACTGGCTGCCGGCCGACAAGAAGGGCACCATCACCATCGAGCAGGACGGCAAGACCGGCGAGGTTCCCCTGGATACCTCTGACGAAGGCGGCACCTGCGTGACCACGCTGCAGATGGCATAATCTGCCCATTCACTCACCACGGTGAATCCCACCTCCTGGGGTTCACCGTTTGTCGTTTTATGGTGTCCACGCAGTGCTTGCCGACGTCAACAGTGTTCTGGGCAAGTCCCCATACGGCCACTCCCTGAAGAATTCTCCGAGCAGGCAATTGACCACAACAAGTCCGCTGGTGTCGTCAACTCTGTTCCTTTTAGCCACGCCACCCCGTCGGCGCCGGCTTCTTGGGCGCAGGCGTTGTGGCTGCCCTGCTCGGCGCCATCGCCGCATTCCTGCAGTCTGTCGGCGTGGTCAAGGCTGACTTCTCCGCTCTGCAGAAGATGTTCCGCTAAGCACTACAGCACTATGCACTAAAGGATGCGCTGAGCATTCAGCCCCCCACGTCGGCCCTCCGCTTCGGAAGCGGAGGGCCGACTGCGCTTACTGGGAGGACTCCTCTAGGCAGTCATACAGGAAGTCCATCAAGGTCGTAGCGTCATCGGATCGGAACAGTTCATCGAGGGCAAGGTTGAATTCCAGCCTTCTCGCATTAGGGGTATTAAGTGCTGCGTAGCCATTGCTCATCAAGAGGCCTGACGCCACAAGCCGTGCGGTTCGCTTGTTTCCATCGAAGTAAAACTGGCTACGCGTGGCAGAGCAGAAATAGGCCAACGCTTGCTCGACTGGGTTTTCAAGCCCTTGGAGGGACACCAGCAAATCGGCATGGGCTTCACCCAATTCATCAGCAGGGTCGAAAGGGATGAACCCGCCATCCATGAGCCGCACTCCACCGCCATCTCCCTCCACGTGCCCTTCACCACGGAAAAGACCAGCGTCCAGGGCCTCGTTCCTTGCAAGCACGGCATGGAGTGCATCACTGATGCCTTTGTCCACCGCGAATTCTTGTTGGCTAACCAGCTCATGGAGCAAGTTGAAAGCCTCCGACAAGTCCAAGATCTGTTGCTGTTCAGCAAGTGCTTTCCCACCCACAGTGACGCCATCGAGCAACGTACGGACTTCTGGGAGGGTAAACGTGTTTCCTTCCAGCGCGGCAGCGTTCCACACCAAGTCAGGAAGTTGCTTGGTTAATCGAAATAACGCACGGTCAGTCCCTAACTCCGAAACGTGCGGCCGCTCATGGTGCTCCCAGCTCACTCGGCTCGTCGCTCTTCTCATCACCTATGCCCCTCCGATGTAGTTTTCTGCGCACACATCAATGGCAAGCTGATGCGGTGATACGTAGTGTATTCCTGATTCTTTTGTTGCGCCCGTTAGCTCTTCACCAGCAACTGGCACGAGGGTGATTCCTCCGGATACGGGCTCAGAACTGGCACGGATCCGAGTGGGCAATGAAGACACGATGTCTGCTGGATTTGTGCACCAGATCAATGTTGATTGAGGTTCTTCTTCACCTGCGATCTGCCCCGCGACTCGTTGCGCTGCAAAAGCACCCGACATCGCCCAAGTTTGCCCACTCGCATCAACCGCTGAAGCAATCGTTATGGGATTTGACGGTAAGAAGTGGAGAGCCCCGTGGCGGCCATATGGGTTGGAGGCCCACGCGGCCCGTTCCATGAGAGCCTGGTAGCTGCCACCGACGGCCGCAGCGTCACCCCACTGCACAAAGCGGTCAATCCAGGCTTTAACGTCTGGTTCTTCGCTGCTGAGCTCCCCCAGGAGAACTCGGGCGGCTGTCGCGGCGGCGGCGTCGCTCATGCGATGCACCGATACGGACACCTCATACCCAAGCACGCGCATTACCTTGTCCAACCCGGTCAAACTCGGTTGAGCTGCCCCACGCAACCACAGATTGAGCGTATTTCGTGACACTCCCGAGCGCCGCGAGATTTCGCTAAGGCTCAGCGGGCTTTTCTTGAGGAGTTGTAATGGGTCCATAGCCCCACTATAGCGATCTGTCCTATGCTTAGGACACCTGTCCTGCCGTTAGGACAATCAAGCCCTCTACCAGCGACATGGCAACAGGGCCCCACGGTGTCCTATGATGAAGCAAATGAGCGCGGAGATTTATTCACTTCCCACAACGCCGTTGGTCACTACCGACATCGCCGAGCAGGGTCCCCGGATTTCACTGCGCCGGGGGAGCAACATCCTCATGCTGGAGCTGCCGGCTACCTATCCTGAGGCAGATCTGTCTGATCCTCGGTGGGTGGTCAAGTCTCACTTCATCGATCGCCCCCATTCGGTGCGCGAATTCGCCACCGAAGAACCGCTGGAAGTCGGCATCCCTGGGCCTTTTACCCGCATCGAGGTAACCCTGCGCGATGGCGATGAGGACCTCATCGAGACCGTCACCTTCACTGGCATCACCGATGAGGCGCCGTTCATCGTCTATGACCGCACCACCCTCATCGCGCCGCAGGGCACGCTCGAGGATGCTGAACCACTCGGCATCTGGGCCGGCTGGGAAGTGGGACCGCTACCGGATCAGGTGAGGGTACCGCAGAGGGAACCGGTGGACGTCGCCAAGCACGGCGATTTCGAGTGGGACTTCGACGTCGCCACCCTGCCCAACGCCCGGGGCCTCGATAACGAGCCCGTGTTCACCAAGTCGCCGCGCGTGCACCTCATTGCGGAAGGGGAGTGGCGCATCGATCTCACCTACGCGCCCCTCGGGGGCGAGCAGGAGGAGATTTCGGAACAGACCTTCGACGCAGGCATCGCCGAGCCTTTCCCGGGTGACCTCTACGAAGACCCGTGGGTGGGCCGCTACAAGGTGTCGCTGTGGCACGACGAGCAGCTTGTCGACGTCCGCTTCATCTCCCTCGCCGAGGGCCTCCACATGCGTGCGACCAACGACGGCCCGCGCGGCATGGATTTCCGCATCATCGATGCCTTGGGCGCGCATTCGGCCTTCAGCTATACGCTTGCCTCCCCGCCAAAGAAGCCCATCGCGTTGGAGAAGGGCCTTCGCACCCTCGAGGACACCGAGGTCTCTCGCCGCGAGGTGGTGGCCAGTGAGGCCGGCTATGAGCTGGAATTCGATGTTTGGCCCGAGGCCTTGTTTAGCCGCGTCAAGCGCATCGGCTTGGAACCCACTGAGCACTCCGATAAACCGGTTATTTTCGCCGGCCAGCTCGATCAGGATGACATGTTCACCGTCCACTCGCCGCGCCCACTGCCGCTGGCGAAGTTCGTCACCATCGACGGCCGGCAGAAAATCAAGGAACTGGCGCGCACCTCAAAGACGACGCAGGCGGTCACCAGCCTCGCCGTCCCCAACGCCGCGCTGGCCAACGCCGTGCGCAAACAGCCAACGGCCGAGCTTTTCCTCATGTGGTCCACGCTGTCCTACGAGGACTACCTGGATTCCCTCCCGGCGGAGGAGCGCGAGGCTCACCAGGCCCGCAGCTTGGAGCGGCGCATCGTCGAGTACGAAGCATCCGCATCCACCAGCCTGATTTATGCAGCACTAGCCACCGTCCGCAAGTCCCCCTTCGTCAGCCGTGGTCTGCTCAATGGCGATGAAATCATCATTGAACAGAACGCAGAACCGCAGGCAGATTTAGTGGGCTGGGCCTGGCCATTGGCCGAGCCCACCGTGGCACCTACCCAACTCACTCCCACTGAAGAGGGGTTTGAACTGCCCGCGGAGCTTGCTGAGCATGGCTCGCTGCTTGTCGATGTCCGCGAGCTTCGCGCCTCCTCCAACCTCGCCGCCCCTGCACGCCCCTCCAGCGCCTCCATTGTGATCACACCGGAAGGCTCACCGGCGGCGCTCGCCTCGAAGGACTGGACCCCGGAGCAGCTCTGGGACACCTTCCGCGCGCTCCACGTGCTCTCCCAGCGCAGCCCCAACCCGAAGCTGCAGGCGATGTTCGACAGCACCATCGATCGTCTGCGCGCCCAACCGGAGGCCGCGGTCCACGCCCTGGCGCGCACCGGCGTCAGCGTCAACCAGCAGGCCCGCTCGCTTGCGCGCACGCGCTTGTTCCACTCCCCGCTGGAGGCCGCCGCCGAATCCGGTGTCGATAGCTACCTGGATCTCCTCCTCGGTCCCTCCGCCAGCGAGAACCCCGAGCTCACCGCCGTGCGCGAGTCCGGCGCTGATGGACTGACCCGCCCGATGCTACTCAATGCTGCGACCATTCACAGCCCCACACCGCCCGTCGATGACCTGATGGGGGAGGCCGGCCGCGTCGCCGCGCTGCGCGAGTGCTTTGCCAACAACGGCGCCCTCGATGCGCTGGGCACCATCGAGCACCTGCGCAAGGACGCCACGGCACTGGCCTCGCTGGTGCAAAACGCGGGCGTTGACATGTCCGTCAGCCACACCCTTATCGCGTTGGGCGCCTTTGCCAGCGGAAACACGGCGGATGAACTCAATGCCGCTGCGTGGATGCCCTACATCTCCTATGCCTTCGCACTGGCGTCCCGCGCCGCGGCGAACGACATCATCATGGAAAGCCCGCTGCTCAAGGAGGACATGCCCATGCTTGCCGACGTCCTCCCCCTCGCCCCCCGCCTCTTCTTCTACGACCTCGTGACCGCAGAGGCGCTCTTCCACAATCGCGACCTATAACCGCGTGAGGTGTGCCACAATAGGTGAGCATGAAGGTTATCTCCACGAACGTCGCTGTCCGCCGCCCCGAGCCGCACGGGCGGCACGAGTACACGGGCATCGATAAGCAGCCACGCCCCCTCCTGGATCTGGAAATACCCGGGCCCAACTACGGTGACGGCTCTGGCGTGGTGGGGGATTCCATCGGTGACCACGCCCACCACGGCGGCGCTGAGAAGGCCGTGTATGCGGTGGCCCGTGAGGAGCTCGATTACTGGGAGGGCACGCTCAACCGCGTGCTGCGTGATGGCTACTTCGGGGAGAACCTCACCACCGAAGGGATTTCTTGGTCGAATATGCTGATCAACCAGCAGATTCAGGTGGGGGAGTGCGTGCTTGAAGTGTCTATCCCGCGCACGCCTTGTGCCACCTTCTCCGGCTGGATGGACGAGCCCGGTTGGCTCAAGTCCTTCACGGAGCGCGGTGATTGCGGTTCCTACCTGCGCATCATCGAGCCTGGCCGCATCAACCCTGGCGATGAAATTTCGCTTATCGGCCGCCCCGACCATGACATCACCATGGGCATGGCCTTCGCCGCCAAGATGGGGGACAAGGAGCTGGCCCGGCGCGTCGTCGACGCCGGCTGCCTCGCTCCCGTTCATCACGACCAGCTGGTTAAGAGCCTGCAATCCCGCGGTTAGCTAGCCATTCATAGGTTGTCGCTTGTGAGCCGCGCGTACCATCCATACGCACGAATCGTGCCTTCACCAGTGACTTCAGCGCATATCGGACCTGCGCTCGAGTGAGGTTTGTGGCTGTTTCTATTTCACCAATGGACAGGGGTTGTGCCGCCGCACTCAGCGCCTCCGCTACGCGCGGGGCGTTGACTCCTAGGCCATCCACGTTCGCTGGTGCGTCCACTCGTCGTTCCGGGCCGGTGCCTGATTCCTCCTTGCGTAGTGGCTCCCAGATACGGGCCTCTCCACGAGTGTCCGGCCGCCACATCTTCACCGTAAATTGCACGCCAGAATCTATCAGGTCAGGCTCCGGTAATCCTTGCTCTCGCGCGGCATCCAGCATGAGCTGCACGCCGCCGCCTTCGCCCTCAATAACAAAAGAGCCATCGTCTGCTTTGAGATATCGGCACAGTCTATAGAGCCGCTGGTTAATCTCCTGGCGCGCCAGATCTCTCGACTTGAGCTGTTCAACCGTCAGATCCCGTAGGCCTCCTGGACTGGAGATAACCATCTTGTCCGGTAATAGGCGGACATCAATCGATTTACCCGCACCCAACGTATTTGGCCCAAGATCACGGTGCACCAATGCATTAGCCACGGCCTCTCGAATGGCCGGAAGGGGAAGTTCAGGAACTTCCACCATTGATCCGTCCTCTCGATATCGCCGTACGGCGGCTAAACGTTGCCTTACCCATCCCATTACCGAGTTCAACAGCACCGGAACGGGCCCCTCAAAGGTCTCCAACCCCAACACTCGCCCGTGCTTCGAACCATTTGGTAGCCTTTGCGCCACCGTTACTGCTAAGGAGGGAAAATGCCCTTGGGGATAGAAACCCAGCGCATACAGGCCAGCAAGCGTCAGCTCTCCAGTCGCGGTCGTCACCGCTAGCGCCCGTAAGACGTCCTCATCTTGAGTAAGTCCCGATAGTCGCCGATTCTTTTTCCGCGCCTGAACCAAGAAATCTTGCACCACGTCGCTATCTAGGTCTGCAAGGCTCGTGCCTTCCACAATCGTCGTGTCATAGGACACTGCCTCTTCGGCATGCAGCTTTGCCACGTCCATCATGCGCAGCTCCGAGGCACTCATACGGTAGTCCCCATCAGCCATTCGAAGATACGCTTCTCCCCTGTAGATAGCAGGCTTATCAATAATCGGAAGACCCGTAACCTCCGCAATCACGACATGCGTGCCATCTATTGCCACACTGTCGGTATGCACTGTGACTGGAGGGGTGATGGCATGACGCGCCTGCGAGGCCAGAGCAGCCTCCATCTCCGAAGGATTCTCAATGCCAGTGACAATGAATCCTTCCTTCTCATTGACACCGAGAATGATAAGGCCGCCACTCGGCATGTTTGCGAACGCGCACAATGTCTGCGGTAGAGAGTCCGGAATGCCCCCTTGAGCGGTTTTGACCTCGACTGTTGTTGAATCACCGCCGCGCAACTCAAGCTCAGCCAATAGCTCTCTCAGCTGATTCTCGGACCAATTGTTCACGATGAATACCCGCCCTCAATGTTAACAATGACGGCTCAATGCTAACTTCATTCCTCTTCAATGACAAGAGTTCTCATTGATCTTCCCATTGAGGTGTCATTGACATTCTCATTGAGGCCAAATTATGGCCCTGAAACCCCGTATGTTTAAGCTTTATCTAGCGCATAAACCGCAATGAGTGGTTGGATAAGAGTTATCCAACCACTCATTTGCTGTCTGACGAATGGATAGCCTCTACAAGCCTCACTACGTTACCGAGAGCTGGATCCCCGAATCAGGCTCCGGCACTCCCCGGCGCGATAAGGCCGGAGGCCCTTTTTAGGTCTATGTCCCTGACCATCTTGTAAGTAAGGCATGGAGTTTTCCCCAGAGCTCACCAGCCGGGCAGCACGTATCGAGCGAGAGATCTTGGATCTCAACCGTCATGCTGCTTCTGGCCAGTTGGAGTCTGTGGCCCGCTTACTCATGCGTTCTGAGGCGATTTCTTCCTCACGCATTGAAGGTATTGCGCCCAACGTCGACAAGGTTGTCCTCGCGGAACTCGCCCAAAAGGAGGAAGTCCGCGGCTTTAAGGAAAGCGCGGAAGAGGTTGCGCGTAACCTCACCGTTCTGTGTTCCATTGAGAAGAGCTTTGCCACCGAACCAACATCTCCATCGGCCTTCTTGAAAAGCTCCAAAGAGAGTTGATGGGGGAGAAGGGCTCTATCCCCACTGGTCTTCGCACTATTCAGAACTGGATTGGTGGAAGTAACCACACACCCATTGGGGCCGAGTTCATCCCAGCGCCCCCAGGCCTAGTCCATGACCTCGTGGACGACTTATGTCTTTACCTCGATGGCGCTTCGCACGGTGCTCTCATCCAGGCCGCAATTGCTCACGCTCAGTTTGAAACGATTCATCCCTTTGCAGACGGCAACGGGCACGCTGGCCCTGCTCTCATTCATGGAATTCTTCTGCGCCGCGGGCTTACGAAGTACACCATTCTGCCGGTAAGCCTCCTCCTCGGTACGCGGTCTAAATCGAAAGCTACCTGCCTTTTCGCACCATCGAGCGTTGTAAAATCCTCACCATGGAGCGCACGTATAAGTGGGAGCATGTCGAGACTCCCCTCATCCGGAACGAGGCCGCAGTTCATTTTTTAGGAGCCGGTTTGACCGCTTCCGGAGTGCAATACGGCGATGGATACGAGGCCACGTGGGAGCTGCACGCCGCGGAGAACTGGGTGACCGAACGTGTGTCGGTGAACGTTGAAGGCGACGGATGGGGGCGAAGCCTCGAGCTGTTTAGGTCCGAACAAGGCGTGTGGTCGGCGGAAACCAATGAAGAGGGCGCCCAGCCTGAAGATCTGCCCTCCCCCGGTATCGTCCAGTCAGCCGACCTGAAAGCCGCACTCGATTGCGATCTCGGCCTGTGCCCTCTCACCAACACAATGCCTATTCGTCGCTTGACGCTGCTTGAGACTCAGGTTCCGAAAACGCAGCTGATCATGGCTTGGATTGATATGCCGTCCCTCCAGGTGATCGCATCAGACCAGTACTACAGCTCCGTCGATGCTGAAACTGTCCGATACAAAAGCGGAACACGGGGAGTCGACGTCGAGTTGGAGGTCGACGGTGACGGAGTGGTCGTACACTACCCTGATCTCGCACGGCGGGTCTGATCCGGAAACAACTCTAACTACGCTGGGCGGTATGAACGACCTGACCATCGCGCCTGGCCCAGGGATCCCCGGGGGTCTGGTCATCGTCGCCGCCGACCTGACGGAGCGGTTCGCGAAGTCGTCGGGACCAGGCGGCCAAGGCGTCAATACTACGGACAGCAAAGTGCAGCTTTCCGTCGATATCGCTACGTGCTCATCGCTTTCCGACGCCCTGCGTCACCGCGTCCTTCACAACCTCGAGCACCGCCTAGACGGCACCGTCCTTACCGTTACCGCATCGACCCAGCGATTGCAGGTACGCAACCGCGCCGAGGCACGCGAACGCATGGCCGCCCTCTTGCGCGAGGCGCTCGCTCCGCCTCCTCCCCCGCGGCGCAGGACCAAGCCGACGCAGAGCTCGGTGCGACGCCGTCTCGAAGCGAAAAAGCGGCGCTCGGAACTCAAGTCCACGCGACGGCGGCCCCAAATTCTCTAGTTCGAACCATCCGCGTGCATATCCTCACGCAGACGGACCTGGTTCGGGTAACCGCTACGCTGAGACAGCTTGGACCGGTTGAATCCGCTCGATTTCCGAGAGGATCTTGTCTTCCGCCACGTCCAAGTCATATTGAGCCTGTAACCCGAGCCAGAACTGGGGGCTCATCTCGAAAAACTTCGCTGGACGAAGGGCCGTGTCAGCGGTTACAGCGCGCTTACCGTGAACAATTTCGTTGATCCGGCGGGGCAGAACGCCGATGGAGACGGCGAGCTTGTGCTGGGTGATCCCCATTTCCTTGAGAAAGTCCTCCATGAGGATCTCACCGGGGTGAACCGGAGGGAGCTTGTCAGTGGTAGTCAACGATCTCAACCTCCTCTGGCCCCGCGGCGGACCACCGAAAACAGATCCGCCACTGGTCGTTGATTCGAATGCTGAACTGACCCCGCCGATCACGTCGCTCCCGCGTTGGGTGGCAGCCGAACCACAAAGGATCAGTCATCTGCTATCCCATCGACTAATTCCTGCAGGTCGCAGGACCTTCGCGGAACCGTCAGTTCAGTGCATTTTGAATAGTTCAACACACGTTGTATTGTTCAGCACATGCTGACTATTGCTTCGCGCCTCGACGTCATGAACCGGCTCGGCCGGGCCATGGCTGATCCGACGCGTTCCCGAATCCTGATGACCCTACTCGACGGTCCGGGCTACCCGGCCGAGATTTCGCAAAGCTTGGATCTGACCCGCTCGAACGTCTCGAACCACCTGTCCTGCCTACGCGATTGTGGCATCGTCGTCGCTGAGCCGGAGGGCCGTAAGACCCGCTACGAAATTGCCGATCCGCACCTCGCGGCGGCGCTCGAAGCGCTGGTCAACGCGACGCTGGCCGTCGACGAGAATGCCCCCTGCATCGACACCGAGTGCTCGGTGCCCGGCTGCGGCGAGAAAGGAACGGACGCATGAGTTCAGCATGTGGATGCGAACACGAACCCGCCACGGAGATCGAAGAGCTCGATCGGCCATGGTGGAAGGACCCCGAGCTACTGCTACCGATCTTCTCCGGCGTAGCCCTCATTACAGGACTGGCGCTGGACTGGTCCGACTTGGAGACGCCCGCGACGGTACTGTATTGGCTTGGCCTGCTGTTGGGCGCTTACACGTTCGCACCTGGAGCGATCCGGAACCTTGTCACGAAGCGCAAGCTCGGCATTGGCTTGCTTATGACGATCAGCGCGGTCGGCGCG
This sequence comes from Corynebacterium sp. HMSC065D07, assembly GCF_001810695.1. Lineage (NCBI taxonomy): Bacteria > Bacillati > Actinomycetota > Actinomycetes > Mycobacteriales > Corynebacteriaceae > Corynebacterium > Corynebacterium sp. HMSC065D07. The sequence goes on along the minus strand of NZ_KV802424.1, from coordinate 105,641 downwards.
GTGATCCTTGGTTTCGTCGGAGAGGCCGCGGCGCTGGCGTTCCTGTACTCGATCGCCGAGGCGCTTGAAGACAAGGCGATGGACCGGGCCCAAGGCGGACTGCGGGCACTGTTGAAGCTGGTACCGCAAACCGCGACCGTGCTGCGCGACGGTACGACGGCCGAGGTCGCTGCGAAGGACCTTGAGGTTGGCGAGCTAATGGTCGTACGCCCCGGGGAGCGGATCGCCACGGACGGCATCATTCGGTCCGGACGCTCCAGCCTTGACACCTCAGCGATCACCGGAGAATCCATTCCGGAGGAGGTTGCGCCCGGCGACGAGGTACCCGCGGGAGCGATCAACTCCGCCGGTGTGCTGGAGGTCGAGACGACCGCAGCTGGAACGGACAACTCGCTGACCACACTCGTCGACCTCGTCGAGCAGGCGCAGGCGGAGAAGGGTGACCGCGCCCGGATCGCCGACCGAATTGCCCAACCCCTAGTGCCCGGGGTGATGATCCTGGCGGTGCTGGTCGGCGTGATCGGCTCGCTGTTGGGCGACCCCGAGACTTGGATCACCCGTGCGCTGGTGGTCCTGGTCGCAGCGTCGCCGTGCGCGCTGGCAATCTCCGTGCCGCTGACGGTCGTGGCCGCGATCGGCGCGGCCAGCCAGTTCGGAGTAGTCATCAAGTCCGGCGCGGCGTTCGAGCGACTCGGCGGCATCCGTCACCTAGCGGTAGACAAGACCGGAACCCTTACCCGCAACCAGCCCGAGGTTACCGGAGTGGTCCCGGCAGACGGATTCGATCGGGCGCAGGTGCTTTCCTTCGCGGCGGCGGTTGAGCAGCAATCGACGCACCCCCTCGCCGCGGCGATCGTGGCAGCGGAGCCCGAAGCGCCCACCGCCTTGGATATCAGCGAGGAAGCCGGTCATGGCATCGGCGGCACCGTCGAAGGCCGACGGGTGCTGGTCGGCAGCCCCCGATGGATCGACGCCGGGCCACTGAAGGCGGACGTTGAGCGCATGGAGTCCGAAGGCCAGACCTGCGTCCTAGTCACCGTCGATGACGCTCTCGCCGGGGCGATCGGGGTGCGCGACGAGTTGCGGCCCGAGGTGCCCGATGCCGTGCAGTCCCTGCACGACAACGACGTGGAAGTGAGCATGCTCACCGGCGATAACACTCGCACCGCCCGGGCGCTGGCTGAAATCGCCGGAATCGACGACGTGCGCGCCGAGCTGCGACCGGAGGACAAGGCAAGCATCGTCGCCGAACTCTCCTCCAAGACGCCGACGGCGATGATCGGCGACGGCATCAACGACGCGCCGGCACTGGCGGGCGCAACGGTGGGCATTGCGATGGGAGCAACCGGCTCTGACGCCGCGATCGAGTCCGCTGACGTCGCCTTCACTGGCCACGACCTCCGGCTGATCCCGCAGGCGCTGCAGCACGCCCGCCGAGGCAGCAGGATCATCAACCAAAACATCGTGCTGTCTCTGGCCATCATCATCGTGTTGATGCCACTGGCGATCAGCGGTGTACTGGGCCTGGCCGCCGTCGTGTTGGTACACGAAGTCGCCGAAGTAATCGTGATCTTGAACGGCCTGCGGGCTGCACGAGCGAAACGCTGAGGCTGTGACCGGCAAGTCTTATAAGGGTTAAACCACGCGCCGAGCGCACACACGTTGGACCAGGCGAGTCATTCGAGTTCACCACCTGGTCCTTCTCGATGCGTGCAGGCACGGGAACTGTGGGGGAACCTAATAGTTCAACGGTTCGATACCGCTTGCAGATTCTTCACACGAGGTAGCGGAATGGACCGAGGCCGAACGAAAACCCGAGTTAGAGACAGCGCTCTTCAACCTACCCCCAATAACGCGAAACGTCATTAACGCCTCGCGTTACACGTTGAACTTGAACTCGACGGAGTGTCGTCGATAAATAACCATTTGATGCGCGCGTGCGGAATTAACAACGAAATACCGCTAAAACAGACAACATATGGGGTGCACAGAAACACATATAAGTTCTGCGGAAAACCTATAGGGTGCGTCGCTAAAAACCGCTGTGCGCGAAAAACATAAAGGGTTTACGGACCCGGTCCCAGACCCCTCAATACTCTGAGCCGGAAGAATGGAAAGTGGAAGGTTGATGTATCCCCACTATTTATTTTTTCCGTTTTTCGGAGTACATCGGGAGCTACAACTGCGGACCAGCTCTGTGTGAACTAGATGAGAAGGCGCAGCAGCGAATCATCGACGCTGGACAGTTGGTGCTGCGGGCACGCGAGCGGCACCCCCAGCGGTCACTCGCGGAGCACTACAACCCGTTATCGATGGACCCAATTCTGCTCAAGGCTCACAACAACTTGGACCGGGAAGTCGATAAGGCTTTCGATGTGGCACGCAAACTCACCAACGAGCGCCAGCGCCAGGAGCTACTGTTCGCCAGCTACGGGGAGTTGGCGAGGGGCTATGTCTCCTCGCTTTCATCAAAATCGAAACCACCAGCAGGGTCGTTCCCCGTGCGGGTGATTTTGATCGGTCCCGCTGCTGGGTGTAGAACCCTGTCGCTGGCAACGCCGGGAACTATGACTGTGCCCGACGAGAACACGTCACTGCCATAACGCGGCTCACGGTAGACGAACATGGGTCGTTCACTACTACTGGTGGATTTCGGTTTTGGTGGTGGGGGGATTACCGCCGCCGGCCTCGATTTTTCCGTTGAGGAGGTCGTTGACTACTTCCCGATGGTGAAATGGGCCGATGGTGAGGTAGAGAGGAACCAGTCACCTGGAAGAGATCGATCCAGTCGCTGGTGTGCAATCTGGGAGGTAGGGTCGCGGGGTCGATTCCTCGCGAGCGCAACCATGATTGTGTCTCTGAACGTGATGAAAACAACCCTGCCCTTCGGAGAATTTCCCCTATCCCGCGTCCCCGGGCAGTGAAAACGGTGTGCACCATCGCCTGAAAGGCTTTGCGCTGCTCTATCGGAATCTTCGGGTCACCCACCCGGCGGATCACTAAGATCCCCCCGTCAACGTTTGGCTGTGGCCGGAAAGCAGACCTTGGTACTCGGGAACCAAGGTGAAACGTGAACCATGGGGACCACTGAGCCGTCATCATCGTGCTTGCACCTACCCCGGCCCGGCGGCGAGCGACTTCCCACTGCATGAGGAGTACAGCGTCAGTCCATGCCGGCGCATGCAACAACTTTCGAAGAATGGCAGTGGTGAGGTGAAAGGGAATGTTTCCCACAATGACGCAGGGAGTGGCGGGTAACCGGAAGTTAAGGAAATCATCATGGACCACTTCGACCGCCGCCGAGGCGGTCTTTTTTGTGAGTTTGGCAGCTAGTTTTGCGTCTACCTCAACTGCCGTTATCGCCCTCCCCAAGTGGGCCATCGGGTGAGTGAGGGCACCGCTTCCTGGCCCGATCTCAATGATGGGGCCGGAGGTTTGTTTCACAAGATCGACGATGGAGTTGATGATCTTGTGGTCTGTGAGAAAATTTTGGCCATGCTCGTGACGGCCGTATCCGTATGCAGACATCAGGTGTGCTCCTTGGAGTTGAAACGGAGCCGGGCATGACAAATAGCCGCCCGGCTAAAGGACCGGAGCGGTTTCTAACCTGCGGGAGGGAGAAAACCGCCTTAGCGGCTGGTGAGCGGCCGCATGAAAACGGAACCTGAAATCAACATGGGCCTATCGTATCCAATTAATTTCGCAGGGTCCAATACGGTGAGAAAGAAGACAACCGCACCGCAACAGTGCAAGACCTCTCTGGATTGGAATTTGTCCTACCTTCGGCTCGTCGTACAGACGCCACTGGCGTATTTTGTCTCTGGGCAACGAGGGGGAGTTACCCCCACCTCCGGATGTTTTTAAGGTGCACCCCTTATTACGCTGTGGTGCGGGAGTAGTTTTGTCCGACTGATCGGACTACCCACCGACGTGGGGCGGGTAGTTCGAGGTCCCAGCAGATGATCGCGTCGATTTCGCCGCGTTCAAAGGATGCCACCATGGCGTCGTAGTCGGGGCGAGCCACATTCTTCTTTGACGCGGAAATGGACTGATCGACGTAGTTATGTCCTATGTCCAACGTCCAAGCCACGCTGCTTTGCAATGGCTTCACAGTCCTGACGCTGCCGGTCGATGGTGAGGCCATCCACGTCAGCGTCTCGCGAGATACGAAGGTAAATAGGAGCGCGTGTTGCCAAACGCTTTTAATAAGGCCCTTAGCTAACATTGAACTTAAACTCGACCACGTTCCGTAGCCGAATAACCTTTGGAGCCGCGCCGTCAGTTAGCAGAGATGTGGCACCGCAGCGCCTAGGCAAGAGGAGGCAGATGAGTATCGACGATATCGCGGACCACGTCGATGTCGACGCCGAAATACTGGTGCACCAGGATGTTGCGGAAATCCCGAATCTGAGGCCAGACGATCTCAGGGTGCGCGCCGGTGATCTCATCGGGAAGATGGTTCACGGCTTCGCCGGACTGCGACTCACAGCGGCACCGCCTCGGCGAGCGTCGAAGCGGATACCGGGTGCCTGAGCAACTGGGCAGGAAACACGTCGATGCCATCGCGCCCGAACAGAGCGCGACTCTCCTCGAGCAGACCAGACGCACGCATCAGGAGACGTCCCTCCGCAGGGTCCATCCCGACGAGGATGTCGATGTCCGATCCTGCAGACGCGGTGCCGCGCGCGACGGACCCGAACAACTTCGGGTTGGTCGCGCCGTACCGATCGATGAGCACCTGGAACTAGTCAAGACGCGCAACGAGAATCCCGCGTAGGGCAAGCGTCTCAGGCGTCATGACGGTCTCAGACATGCTTCCGGGGGAAACGGGCCCGGCAGCACGTCGACATGGAGCTTTGACATTGAAGCGGAACTCCACCGCGTTCTTAAGGGCCGACGACATTCTCCCGTCTCACCGCCGCACCAGGCGGCACTGACGCGCTGCCACCACTTACAGCCGGTCGTCTCGCCCGCCCGCCATGACGCACTCAACGAACGAGCGATAGAGCAGGCTTACACGCGTCTCGCACTAAACGACCGGGCAGCAGCGTCACGGAGGTTCCGAAGTAGCGGCTATCGCAGTGCACCTAAGGGTTTGGTGAGGGAACCAGCCATTCGGCAGCGGTACGGAACGTAGCCCTCAGTTGCGGGTGCTCCCGCACGATCTCTCGCTGCCGCTCCGCCGGCAACCCGAGCTCGTGCAAGACGTTGAGGATTACGACCGCGGTCGTCACCTCGACGACGGCGATCAGCTCCTCGATGGAATGGTTGGGCGTTCTGCCCTCGTGCGCGAGGTCATTGCGGGCGCGCGTCGTCCACTTCGCCCAATGGTCGACATCCGGTAAGAGCTGTGCGATCGCTTCCTGATCGGGTCGCGCGGCGAGGGCATGGAGCCGATCACGGAGGGTCGGGTCGTTGCGGATCGCCCCCTTGAACCTGTTTCGGTGCTCATCGGGAACCTGCGCCAGCATCGCCTCTCGCATCGCCCTGAACTCCGCGTTGGGGAACGGTTTCTCGTCGATGCGGAGGTTGCGGTGCAACACCTCGGCAGCATCGACTGCCGTCAGAAGATTGTTCTCAACAAAACGGGCCGGTGCGTAGCGCAAGCCCAAGATCATGTTTGTCGCTGCCTCCAGGCGGCCATGGGCCTCGCACCATCGGGGCATGACCTCCTCAAATGGGATCGAGCCGCAGGTGAAGAACATTCGGTGGTGATCGACGACTTTCGCGTCGTGTTTTCCAAGCGCGGCCGGTGAGTAGAGCACATCGGCACGTCGGCGCGGCAGCGGGCGGCCATCAGGGAAGTGCGACTCGGTCCCGGCAACTTCCAGTCGGAGCCAGATCACTCCGGCCGCGCGATGCGTCGCCAGGGAGATCAGGTCCTGCACCAGGCTCGCCTCCTGCAGAGCAACACTCAGAGAGAATGGTTCGGCTGGCACGACGCAGATGGACACCGTGTCCCGCATACGTCCGACGCTTCCTCCCTTGCGCTGGTCGAAGAATGGAAGCGTGTGCGTGTGCTGAAGGCGATACTCAGTGTCGTCGACCACGACCGATTGCGCCTCGACCGGCTTCACCGAGATACGCCCGGTCCCATCGATCTTGCCGTCGGGAGCCCCGAGGGATCCTTCGAACACAGAAGACGCCGCCCAGAGACTCAGATCCTCGACTGAGACTTCTGCCCTAGCGAACGCCGGATCCGCGTCACCGCTGACATGCGCGCCGATGATGGCGACCGTCGCGGTCACGGTCTGCTTATCAGGGCTCGCCACTCGCGCACCCATGGTCCTTCTGGTGCTCCTAGGAACACAGCCAAGCAGTGTGATCTCCCTGAGCTCGGCCACACCGTGCATGACTTCCCAGGTGCGGGTTCCTTCGTGAACAGCAGTCCATCCAGACGAGTCCGTCGTCAAGATCCGATCCTCGAAGGTGCCGATCAGCGACAGAGAGAGACCATCTTCCGGGTCGTACCGTAGGACACCCGGGACCTTCTCGCTAGGGGCTTCCGGCAGCCACCACACGCCAGCCCACTCGCCGGCCTTGTCGAGGTTGAGAGGATCATTAGGCATCGTACTCCCGGTCCCGGGCTCCTTCCTGTCTTGCGGCCAGATGTCAGGTCGAAAATCTTTACTCCACCACATGCCCCCCACGTAGGACAATCTACAGCGAGATCATGGTCAACTGAGATCGGATGCGGCGACTGGCACACAATCGCAGTTCGACGCGACGGCACAGCCCTCGCAACTGGCAACAATCAGCGAGGGCAGACCGACGTCGCCCGGTGGACACACGTGTCCGGGGTCTTTGCCGGCTACCTACACACCGTCGGCTTACACGAAGACGGCACCGTCGTCGCCGTCAGCGACGACAGCAGAGGCCAGTGCGATGTCCAGTCATGGACCGGCATCACAGCGATCGCAGCCGGAGCGAGACACTCGCTCGGGCTGCGGGCGACCACACCGAGCAGCAATGCAATGTCAACGCCTGGGCCGCTCGACCACAGATGAACTGAAGTCCAGCGTGCCCGATAATCGGCGGTCGATCACACGTTGAATCTAAACTCCACGCAGACGACATCCTCAGCCTGCTAGACCTCGCAGACCGCCAGCAGCCGCTTTGACACGAAGCTCTCACCGCCTACCGGGCGCGCAGTTCTACGGGCACAGCCTTAAAGTTTGCGGATACGCTCTGCATCAGCCACGAGATTCTGCGTGAGTTTCTCCGCTTCAAGGCCGCTCAAATCGCAGCTGTCGAAGCGGGCCAGCCAGTCAGCACGAATGGCGGGGGAATCGAACCAGGTTGCGCGCTCGGCTTCAATATCCTCGATGCCGCTCAAGGTGCGGCCATCGCGGGTGCGGATCTCGAGGTCGTCGACAAGCGGGGCAATCGCTTGAAGTCCTGGGACGATGGCTTTAAAACCCGACGTGTGGGAAACCTCATTGGTCCAGCGCGGGTAGCGGCTCACGCGCTGCGCCTCCAGGTAGCGCTGGACGACACCGAGCCTGGAGACCTCCTGCGCCACCGCCAAGCCCACGACCCTCACGCGGAAACCCGCGGAGCGAAACTTGGCTATCTCTCCTGCGATGAATTCCGGGTTGGACAGCGTGTTCTCAATGATGAGAGAGTGCCCGTGCTGCCGACCATACTCAATCAGCGAGGACATCCAATAGGGCACCGGTCCATTGGTGAGCACGTCCATGCGCAGGGGGTCGCGCTCCATGATCTCGTCGAGGGCGGGGTGCAGCTTCCGAACCTCATCGGAATCAAGGACCGCGTGACCATTCTTTACAGATTCAATAGCCGTTGATTTGCCTGACGCTGGCTGCCCCGCCACATAAATGACCTCTGGAACAGCCGGACCATGAGCATTCGACCGACCAAAATAGCTAGTTTGCAGAGTCTTTAGCCGTTGCTCCATGACCTGCGGATCAACGGGGAAGTCAGCGGCGGAAAGCATAGGCTATGCCGCTTTGTGCTCGGAGGAGAGGGCTTCAAGCCGCTGCGCAAAGAGAGCCGCAGCGGCGCGGATGGCTTCAATGTCGGTTGAATCAACACCACTGACTATGTCCTCTACCAGCCAATTCTGACGAATCCACCATTGTGATTCAACATCGTTGCCTGCTTCAGCGGCCCGAGTGAGGTAGGCAGCTTTCAGCGAGGACGCAACCTCCTTCATGGCGTCGAAGGCTGCGTACTCGATCTCCGGAACTTTGGCGGTGCTCATGGCGCTAAGAATAGCAGCGCCATGGCGGTTTTAGCCGTTGATGATCTGCGGGTAGGCCAGGCCCTTGAGGCCCTCGGTACCGAACTCCACACCGTAGCCGGAGGACTTGATGCCGCCGAACGGCACGCGCGGATCCACAGCACCGTGGCTGTTGATCCAGGTGGTGCCAGCCTCCAGCTGCGCAGCGACGTCCAGAGCGCGCTCACGGTTGGAGGACCACACGGAGGAGCCCAAGCCCACGTCAAGCTTGTTGGCCTGCTCGATGGCCCAATCCAGGTCTGTGTACTTCACAATCGGCAGGGCAGGCCCGAACTGCTCCTCGACGACCAGCGGGTTATCCGGGTCGATGTCCGCCACCAGGGTGGTGGGGTAGAAGTAGCCCGGCGCGTCATAGTCCGGGTCGCCGCCCAGCAGTACGCGGGCGCCGGAATCCTTGGCGGCGTTGACGAGCTTGTCCACGATGTCGAACTGCTGCTTGTTCTGCAGCGGGCCGAGCACGTTCTCTTCCTCGAGGCCCACGCCCATCGGGGAGGCCTTGGCTACCTCGACGAGGGCCTCGCAGACGGCGTCGTACAGCGACTCCGGCACGTACACGCGCTTCATCGCCGCACAGGTCTGGCCGGTGTTGATGAATGCACCCCAGAAGAGATCGCCGGCAATCTCCTTCGGGTCGGCGTCATCGAGCACGATACCGGCGTCATTGCCGCCGAGCTCCAGCGTGAGGCGGGTGAGATTATCGGCGCTGGCCTCCACGATCTTCTTGCCGGTGGCGGTGGAACCGGTAAACATGATCTTGTCGACGCCCTCGTGGGTGGTCAGTGCCGCGCCAACCTCACCGGCACCGCTGACGACCTGGAGCACACCCTCCGGCAGCACGGAGTTGACTACCTTAAGCAGACCCAGCACCGAGAGCGGGGTGTACTCGGAGGGCTTGACGACGACCGCGTTACCCATACGCAGTGCCGGCGCAATCTGCCAGATGGTGATCATCATCGGCCAGTTCCACGGGCCGATAGCACCGACGACGCCGAGCGGGCGGTAGTTGACGGTGGCGGTGATGTCATCATCGACGGCGGTGTAGTTGGGGTGTTCGAAAGAGGCGGTAGCATTCAGCCAACCAGAGCAGGCACCGACCTCGAAGCGGGCGTTCGGGCCGTTGAGCGGCTTGCCCTGCTCACGGGAGAGCAGCTCCACGAGTACCTCTGCATGGGCATCGATGGCGGCGGCTGCCTTGGTGAGCAGTTCGCAACGCTCAGCGTCGCTAAGCTTGGCAAAGTCCTTCTGCGCTGCGCGTGCGGTCTCAACTGCAGCGTTGAGGTCCTCAACGGTGTTCTCTGGGGCGCGGCCAACAACCTCACCGGTGGCGGGATTGAGGATTTCGCGGCCGTTTTCATCCGTGATGGCGTCGAGCAGATCAGCGTAGGTGGCGAACTGAGTCATGAGATCTCCTTGTGAAGCAGTCGAGAGCCCCGCGAGCAAGGCCCAAAGAAACTTTTACCTAGGATGTTACCTGCACCACATTGAATCAATTGACTCTGAGTGCACACAATTTGTCCAAAAATGTGCCAGTTCTCACGATATGATGCCACTTATGTCTACTTCCGCCGTTGAGCACTTCGATATCGCGTCATGGCGCACGGCGTCATCCGAGTCTTTTGGCCAACTCGACGTGGATACCGAAGACCCCTCGTCCTTTCACGCCACGCTGCGCTCAACGAAAGTGGGGGACATATCCCTCTTCGATATGTGTACCTCCCCGCACACCGTGAATCGCTCCAAGATAGCCGCCAACGAGGCCCCCTTTTGTAAGCTCAGCCTGCAAATCACCGGATCCTCAACCATGAGCCAAGACGGGCGAACCTGTGCGCTGCACCCAGGGGACTTGGCTCTGTATGTGACCCAGCGGCCCTACACTCTGCACTATCCGGAAGAGCAAAACACCCTCATCGTGCACTTCCCACAGAGCTTCCTCAACATTTCACCAGCACAGATTCAGCGCCTCACCGCCAACCCCATCTCACGCTCACATGGCCTGGGTGCAGTGGCGGTTCCCCTCTTTGAGCAGCTGGCCAAGAACCTCGACCTTCTCAAGGGCCCACACGCCACAGCCTTGGTCCGCTCCGCTCTCACCATGTTGGTTTCGGTCCTCGCCTCCGATGTGGCCGATGAACCCTCAGCGGGCACACTGTTGTTCAACCAGGCAACCGCCTACATCGAGAAGCACCTGGGCGACCCGGACCTAGGCCCCAGCACCATCGCCCAAGCACTCTTCGTGTCGGTGCGCCACCTCCACGCCAAGTTCTCCGAACAAGGCCTCTCGGTCGGCAGCTACATCAGAACCAGGCGCCTCGAGCACATCCGCCGCGAACTCGTGGACCCGCGGCACTCCGAAGAATCAATCAGCCACATCAGCGCCCGCTATGGCCTGCACGATCCCTCGCACCTCTCGCGCATCTTCAAGGCGGAGTACCACGAATCACCGAGTGCGTATCGTTCATACAATCAGGCGCAGTAACTTTTCCCATTTAAATTGGCCTTCATTAATGCAGCTACACTGCTATTTGCACCGAAGGCAATGCCCACATGTAGCCGCAAAGAGCCCTCACCCTAATAAGTATGTCGCGGCCTTTTCAGCGATCATGATAGAGGGCGCATTAGTGTTTCCCGTCGGCACGAGTGGCATTACAGAAGCATCGGCGATTCGGATCCCCTCAAGCCCATAGACCTTAAGAGTGCGCGGATCAACTACAGCCATCGAGTCAATTCCCATCTTGCAAGTTCCAACTTGGTGGTGATACGTGATAGCGGTGCTGCGAACATAGTCCTCAAGATCCTCGTCGGCTACATCTGGACCTGGGTAGACTTCCTCGGGCCCCCACTCGGCCAATGCCTGCTGGCGGCCAACTTCGCGGCACTGCTTTACGGAAGCTACCAATGCATCGACGTCTGCCTGCACCGACAAAGCGCCGAAATCAATAGCAATGGGATCCGAGGGATTTGGCCCCGTCAGGGTCAACTCACCGCGACTGGCAGGCCTAACAATGCCACCCATTAGCGTAAATCCATTATCTGGCCCCTCCATGCCTTCGTTGTACATGGGGATTGAGAAATATAGCGGCTGAGTATCAGGGACGGCAGCCTCAGGACGCGACTTTGAAAACACGTGTACCTCGGCTGGCAGAACTTCCGGGACGGGTACTTCCTTCTTCGTCGTAGTGAAGATAACAGGGGAGAGTAAGTGATCATGGAGATTCTTGCCTACGCCAGGAAGATCATGAGTCGAGGTAATCCCCAACGCCTCGAGTTCTTCTGCCGGCCCAATACCGGAACGCAGGAGGATTTCCGGCGAATTCAACGCACCCGCACAAAGAATCGTCTCATCAGCACGAAGCTCCTGAAGTTCACCAGCAACTTCGACATTAACGCCAAGGATGGCACCACTTTCAACGAGCAGTCCGTGGACGTGCGCGCTTGTGATAATGGTGAGATTGGGTGCATCCTCGACTGGTTTCAGGTACGCGTGCCAAGTGTTGAAGCGGTTTCCGTTGCGAACATTTGCCTGAATCTTGCCCACGCCTTCCACGTCACCGGAGTTGTAATCCTCGTTAAGTGGAATACCCGCTTCCTGAGCTGCTTGGAAAAGGTCATTTTGAAGCGGGTGACGAGTGTAATTCTCCATTACATCAAGCAATCCCTCGCTTCCACGGACCTCCGAAGCGCCACCATCGTAGTTTTCAATCGATTTGAAAACGGGCAGCACGTCCTCCCAGGACCAGCCGTCATTGCCTAAATAGGCCCATGTGTCGTAGTCCTGCTTAGCGCCACGGACCCAAATGGTGGCATTGAGCGCATGCGAGCCGCCCATTACCTTTCCGCGGGGAATGTGCAGGCTCCGGCCAGCTGCCCACGATTGAGGAACCGTACGATAGTTCCAGTCTTGAGGTGAACCCCAAAGGAGTCCCAAGGTGTGCACCTTCTCAATGTCGGGATTGACGTCATAATCGCCAGCTTCAAGAACTACGACATTCTTTCCCGCGTCAACAAGCCGACGGGCAATAACGCACCCGGCTGACCCAGCTCCTACAACGATGTAATCAAAGCTCTTGGTTTTTTCTTGAGACAAATTCAAACCTCCCTGGGTGCAGACGACTCCGCGTGAGCCGATGACTTGGAATATATTCTGCGACACATCAACAGGGCTTGAGTGATAGCGCACACACTTTGGCTAAATGTGCAGAATGCATACCAAGAAGAGATTGAAGAAAAAGAAAGCCGCCCCGTAGGGCGGCCTTCATCAGTATCGCGAAGCTATTGCACTAGTTATGCATTCGCATAAGGGTTAGGCATGGCAATGTACTGCAGCGACGTGTACTCTTCGATGCCCTCGGCACCGCCCTCGCGGCCCATGCCGGACTGCTTGACGCCACCGAACGGGGCGGCGGCGTTGGAGATGACGCCAGCGTTGAAGCCCATGAGGCCGAACTCGAGGCCGTCGCCAACGCGCCACATACGGTTGGAATCCTCGGTGAACACGTAGGAGGCCAGGCCGTACTCCGTGTCATTCGCAAGCGCGATGGCTTCCTTCTCATCGGAGAAGGTCAGAATCGGAGCGATCGGTCCGAAGATCTCCTCCTGGGCAACGCGGGCATCACGGGAGACGTTCGTGAGAACAGTAGGGGAGTAGAAGTAGCCCTTGCCCTCGCCCGGCTTGCCACCGATGAGGACCTTGGCACCCTTGGCCACGGCGTCGTCGACAAGCGCGGTGATGTTATCCAGTGCCTTCTTCTCCACAAGCGGACCGCAGGTAACGCCCTCATCAAGGCCATTGCCCACCTTGAGCTCACCGATGCGCTTGGCGAACTTCTCCGCAAACTCATCAGCGACGGACTCGTGAACGATGAAACGGTTAGCCGCGGTGCAGGCCTCACCGATGTTGCGCATCTTGGCGCCCATTGCACCCTCAACGGCCTGGTCGATGTCAGCGTCCTCAAAGACGATGAACGGAGCGTTGCCGCCCAGCTCCATCGAGGTGCGCAGGACGTTGTCAGCGGCTGCCTTGAGCAGGGTCTTGCCCACCGGGGTAGAGCCGGTGAAGGAAATCTTGCGCAGGCGGGAATCCGCCATGATCGGCTCAGAAATGGCAGAGGCCGACTTACCGGAGACCACGTTCACCACGCCTGCCGGAACGCCGGCATCAATCATGGTCTGTGCGAAGTACTGGGTGGTCAGCGGCGTCAGCTTGGCCGGCTTCACCACCATGGTGCAACCAGCGGCGATGGCCGGGGCAATCTTGCGAGTAGCCATAGCCAGCGGGAAGTTCCACGGGGTAATAAGCAGGCACGGACCCACGGGCTTGCGGCGGGTAATCATGCGCAGGGTGCCCTCCGGCGCCGGCAAGGTGCGGCCGTAGTTGCGTACGGCTTCCTCACTAAACCAGCGCAGGTACTCAGCGCCGTAGGTGACCTCACCATAGGACTCCGCCAGCGGCTTGCCCATCTCAAGGGTCATCAGCGCAGCGAACTCATCCTTGCGCTCCTGCACCAGGTCAAAGGCGCGGCGCAGCAGGTCGGAACGTTCACGCGTAGACGTGCGTGCCCACTCATCCTGCACGGCGCAGGCGGCATCCATAGCCTTCTTCGCGTCCTCAGAAGTAGCGGACGCAAGGGTGGCAATAACCTCACCGGTTGCCGGGTTTTCTACATCGAAGGTGGAGCCATCGGAGGCGTCCACCCACTCACCGTTAATCAGCAAGCCGGTCGGAACCTTGGCCAGCAGCTCGTCAATATTGACCTTGTTGTTTTCACTCATGGTTCTTTTTTACCCTCCCAAATAGAATTTGTCTGCCAGTTGGCGCGCCGCACCTGAAAGAAGCTGAACATCAGCCCCAACCAGGGCAAATGATGCTCCAGATTCTAAATATTTCTGGGCCTGCTCAAGGTTGAAAGCGTTGACGCCTACCTTCTTTCCGGAAGCGCGGACTGCTTCAAATGTGTGATTGACCGCCTCGAGTACATCCGGATGGGTCTGCTGGCCCAGAAGCCCCATCGAGGCCGCTAGGTCCGAGGGCCCGACGAAGATGTTGTCCACGCCTTCGACGGCCACGATGTCTTCCACGTTCTCCACTGCGGTCGCAGACTCGATCTGCACCGTGAGGCTCACCGTGTCCGAAGCGTTGGTGAGGTAGTCCTCCACGCCGTTCCACCGCGAGGAGCGGGCCAGAGCCGAGCCGACTCCGCGTACACCGCGGGGCGGGTAGTGCATAGCCGCGACTGCCGCCTCAGCTTCCTCGGCCGTATCAATCATGGGCACCATGAGGTTTTGTGCGCCCAGGTCCAGGTACTGCTTGATCAGCGCCGTGTTGTTCACCGGCACGCGAACCACGCGCGTCAGGCCATAGGCATCGGTGGCGCGCAGCAAGGAGAGGATGGTTTCGAGGCCATAGGGCGAGTGCTCGCCGTCGATCAGCGTCCAGCTAAAGCCAGCTGAGGCGATGATCTCTGCCGCGGCCTCCGAGCCAGAACAAATCCATGCGCCAACGAGTGGCTGCTCGGCCTTCTCGAGGACGTCCGCGAAGGTGGGCGGCAACTTTACTGGAATCGGCATGTGATGGACCCCAACTTTCCGTAGTCTGCGTGGACGGTATCGCCCGGTTCGACCCACATGGGCTTGGTGAAGGAACCGGCCAGGATGATGTCGCCGGCGGCCAGGCTATCGCCGTGCGCGTGGAGCTTATTGGCAAGCCATGCCACACCCATGGCCGGGTGGTTCAGCACAGCCGCGGCCACGCCCGTATCTTCGATGGACTCGTTGCGATAGAGCAGCGCGGACACCCAGCGCAGGTCGACGTCCGCGGGATCCACCGGGTTGCCGCCGTAGATCATGGCGCCGAGGGCTGCGTTATCCGAAATCGTGTCGACGATCGTGCGGCCCTCCATCTCGATGCGGGAGGAGAGGATCTCCAGCGCCGGGATGACGTACTCCGTCGCGCGCAGCACGTCGAAAATGCTGCAATTCGGCCCCTTCAGCTCTTCCTTGAGCACGAAGGCCAGTTCGACCTCGATGCGAACATTGGAGAACTGTGCGTGCTCGATGGTGGAGCCGTTCTCGTAGACTTGGTCCTCAAAAATCGCGCCGTAATCGGGTTCGGTGATTCCCGTGGCCTCCTGCATGACCTTTGAGGTCAGGCCAATTTTGCGGCCCACGAGGCGGCGCCCACTTTCCTCACCGCGGCGTACCCATTCGCGTTGCACCGCATAGGAATCCTCGATGCTCATCTCCGGGAAACGGGCAGTCAGCAGCGGGACCATCGTGCGGTCCTTTTCGGCTTGCGCCAGTTCATCTGCGATAGCGATGTGCTGTTTCTCATCCAGCATGTACTTCGCTCCTTAAGGTGTTGTAGAACGTGTTTGTTCTGTTTAACAGGTTTGTTGAACCTGAAGGTTTCACGTGAAACGACAACGCGGCCCCGCGATATGTGCGCTTGCTTCTCGACGCCACGGGGCCACGTTCATCAACCTGAGTACTTAGGTCGTTTTAGAGCTGGTGTCCCAGCTTGTACTCGCCTTGCTTCCACTCCGGCATCTCCTCCGCATCTTCCTTGCGGGTGTAGGAGAAGCCATCCGCGCCAATGGTGGCCTCCAGCTCGGACTCATCCTCACGGGCAACCAGCGGCACCGGGTTTCCATCTAGGTCGAGGACCGTGGAGCCATCGCGGTACCAAGAAGGAACAACCGGGGTTCCCCACCAGTCGCGGCGCTGGTTATCGTGAACATCCCAGGTCACGACCGGGTTATCCGGGTCGCCGGTGTAGTAGTCCTGGGTGTAGATCTCTACGCGGTGGCCGTCCGGGTCGCGCAGGTACAGGTAGTACGCGTTGGAGACACCGTGGCGACCCGGGCCGCGCTCAATGCGGTCGGACTCGCGCAGCGCACCCAACTTGTCACAAATCGCGATGATGTTGTGCTTCTCATGGGTAGCAAATGCGATGTGGTGCATACGCGGGCCATCGCCACCGGTCATGGCGGTGTCATGCACCGTCGGCTTACGGCGCATCCATGCAGCGTAGACAGTTCCCTCCTCATCGCGGATGTCCTCGGTGGTGCGGAAGCCAAGCTCCTCCATGTACTTCACAGCGGAAGGAACGTCCGGGGTGATCTGGTTGAAGTGGTCGAGACGAACCAGCGCGCCAGGGATGTGGGCGTCGTATGCCCAGGCAAGACGCTCGACGTGCTCTACCTCGTAGAAGAACTCGTACGGGAAGCCCAGCGGATCCTGGACGCGGACGGAATCGCCGATGCCCTTGACAAAGCCATCCTTGTTGCGGCGCACCTCGCAACCGCGCGCCTTGTAGAACTCCTCCGCAAGGTCCAGGTCTTCCGGGGAACGGACGCGGAAGGAGAAGGCAGCGACGGCAGCGACGGGGCCCTGACGCAGCACGAGGTTGTGGTGGATGAACTCCTCGAAAGTGCGGAGGTAGATTTCGTTCTCGTTCTCCTCGGTCACGACGAGACCGAGGGTGTCAACGTAGAACTTACGGGAGGCAGCGAGATCGGTAACGATGATCTCCATGTAGGCACAACGCAGAATGTCGGGGGCCTGAATGTCAGCCATGATGGCTCCTTAGTTAGTTAGTGGTGGGGGAGTAGAGAGTGGACGGCTTAGTCCTGCTTGCCAAAGACCGGGTTGTGTACCTTGTCCAGGTTGATGTGAACGGCCTGCTGGTCGGTGTAGAAGTCGATCGAGCGGTAGCCGCCCTCGTGGCCCAGGCCGGAGGCCTTGACGCCGCCGAACGGGGTGCGCAGGTCACGGACGTTATTGGAGTTGAGCCACACCATGCCGGCCTCAACGTTCTGAGCGAAGTTGTGGGCGCGCTTCAGATCCGAGGTCCACACATAGGCGGCAAGGCCGTACTTCGTGTTGTTGGCCAGCTCGAGGGCTTCTTCGTCGGTATCAAACGGGGTGATGGCCACGACGGGGCCGAAGATCTCTTCCTGGAAGATGCGGGCGTCCGGCTTGACGTCAACGAAGACGGTCGGCTGAACAAAGTTGCCTTCCTCGAAGCCCTCCGGGCGCTCGCCGCCGGCGGCCAGCGTGGCCTCCTGCTTGCCGATCTCGATGTAGGAGGTGACCTTCTCGTAGTGCTCCGGGTGGACCAGAGCGCCGACCTCGGTGGTGGGGTCGGAAGGCAGGCCCACCTTCACGCGCTTGGCCTGTGCGGTGTAGCGTTCCACGAACTCGTCGTAGATATCGCGCTGAACCAGGATGCGGGAGCCGGCGGTGCAACGCTCACCGTTGAGGGAGAAGACGCCGAAGATGCAGGCATCGATCGCGGTCTCCAAGTCGGCATCGCTGAAGACGATGGCGGGGGACTTGCCGCCCAGCTCCATCGACAGACCCTTGAGGTGAGGGGCCGCATTACCAAAGATGATCTGGCCAGTGCGGGACTCGCCGGTGAAGGAAATCAGCGGAACATCCGGGTGCTTGACCAGCGGGTCACCGGCATAGCCTTCCTCACCGAAACCGTTGACCAGGTTGAAGACGCCCTTCGGCAGGCCGGCCTCCTCAAAGATTCCTGCCCACAGCTGTGCGGAAAGCGGAGTGAACTCGGCCGGCTTGAGGACGACGGAGTTACCGGTGGCGATAGCCGGTGCCAGCTTCCAAGACTCCAGCATGAACGGGGTGTTCCACGGGGTGATCAAGCCCGCCACGCCAATCGGCTTGCGGTTGACGTAGTTGATCTGGCGGCCCGGCACCTTGTAGGCGTCGTCAGCCTGCGCCACGATCAGGTCTGCGAAGAAGCGGAAGTTCTCCGCTGCACGCTTGGCCTGACCGTTGGCCTGGGTGATGGGCAGGCCGGAGTCGAAGGATTCCCACGCGGCAAGCTTGTCCGCGCGGGTTTCGACGATGTCCGCAATCTTGTTCAAGACGCGGGCGCGCTCGCGCGGCAGGGCCTTGGACCACGGGCCGTTCTCGAAAGCATCCTTAGCGGCGGCCACCGCCTTCTCAATGTCTTCCGGCTTGCCGGAAGCAGCCTTGATGTAGGGCTTGTTCGTGACCGGATCCAAGACCTCGAATTCATCACCGTCTACCGACGGGACGAACTCGCCGTTGATGTAGTGAAGAATCTTCTCGGGGAGATCGGTGGGCTTAGCTGCATCGTTGTTCGTAGCCATGGGTGGTTTACACTCCTTAATCGTTTTTCTTGCGATAGGTGCTGAGGGTGGTCAGTCTGTGTTGCCTGGCCACCTTTTCTATGTAGGTGGGTTCCGCGCCAGCCTCGATGAGGCTGAGCAATTGCTCGTGTTCTCGTGTGGACTCTTGGGCTCTCTCGGGCACGTACCGAAAGGTGGAGACGCGGTGGTATTCCAATTGCTTCCATTGGTCCACCACCAAGTTCTTTAGCCTCTCGTTCGGACACTTGGAAAAGAGAACGCTATGGAATTCTTTGTTGAGCTGGGTAAATACCTCTGGATCGTGGTGGATATCAAGCTCCCGCATGCGCTGGTTAATCTCCCGCGCCTTGGCAATATCCTCTGGGCCAAGATGCGGGGCGGATTGCGCCGTGGCGTTGGCCTCCACGGTGGCCACGATGTCCATGGATTCGTAATAGGCCTCGCGGTTATACGTGGTAACGCTGGCACCGACGTTGCGCTCGTATGTGACCATTCCTTCCGCCTCAAGCTGGCGAATGGCTTCGCGGACAGGGACCACGCTGATTCCCAAGTCTTCCGCGATTGCTGCCAGCACGAGGCGGTAGCCGGGTTCATACTCGCGAGTACGAATCTTTTCACTTATCCAGTTATAGGCTTTTTGGGACTTGCTCTCCCCAGCTGGTGCTGCGGGTTCCGTCATTGACCACCCGCCTTTCCATCACGGAACGCGATGTAGGCTTCCTTGTTCGCTCCGGTCGGCGGGAAGAGGCCATCCAAGCTGGCTCCCGTCTCCACCTGGGAAGCAACCCATTCATCCTCGTGCTCCTTGGCCAGAGCGGCCTCGGCAACCTCGGCTGCGATGTCGCGGGGAATCACCACGACGCCGTCATCGTCGCCGACGATGACGTCCCCGGGAAGGACGGTGGCGTTACCGCAGGAGACGGCGATGTCGCTATCCCACGGAACGTGTTTGCGTCCGAGAACGCAGGGGTGCGCGCCCTGGGTGAAGACGGGAAGGCCAATCTCCTTGACGGCCTCGTAGTCACGCACGCCGCCATCGGTCACAACACCAGCAGCACCGCGCACCTTAGCGCGCAGCGCCAGAATGTCACCGAGCGTTCCGGAACCGGATTCCTGGCGGGCCTCGATGACGATGACCTCGCCCTCCTTGACCGTGTCGAAGACCTTCTTCTGCTCGTTGAGGCCACCCCCGTGGGACTTGAACAGATCCTCACGGCCGGCCACGAAGCGCAAGGTGCGGGCGACGCCCACCATCTTGGTTCCCTTGGCTTGCGGGTACACGCCTTCGATCACGGATTGGTTGATTCCGCGCTTGCGCAGCTGAGCAGACAAGCCGGCGGTGGGGGCCTTCTCCAGAGCAGCCTTAAGCTCCGGGTCGAGGCCGCCCTCATCCTTGGGGGGAAGGCCAGCAGATTCGCGGTCACCGTAGGCATCCTCGCGCTGCTTATCGTCCACGTAGGGCAGATTGCCCAGCTGCGGATCGAAGGAGGCGGGGACTTCCTTCACGGTGGTCTTCAGCTTGCCGGAGCTCACGCCTCCTGGAACGTCGACCTCAACCTCCACGACGTCACCAGGCTCGATGACGGAAGAACCAGCAGGGGTGCCGGTGAGGATGATGTCACCAGTCTCCAGTGTCATGTGCTGGGAAAGGTCGGCAACAAACTGGGCGAGAGGGAAGATGAGGTCTTCATCGGACGAGGTTCCCTCCTGAACAACCTCACCATTGACCCACGTGCGCAGGCGAAGGCCCTTGGGGTCGATCCCCTGGGCGTCGATAAGCTCCGGCCCAATGGGGGTGTACCCATCGCGCGACTTGGAACGGGTATTGGAGCCCTTGTCCTGAACCTTGTAGTCATACAGGCCAATGTCGTTCGAGGCGGTCACGTAGGCAACGTGCTTCCACGCATCCTCGAGGGATACGTTGCGGGCCGGAGTGCCGATGATAAGTGCGATTTCGCCTTCGAAGGCCAACAGTTCGGTTCCTTCGGGGCGCTCGACTACCCCGTCCGACTCAGCCAGCGTGCTCGTCGCCTTGAGGAAGTAACTCGGGGTCTTGGGCCAGCGACCGCGCTGTGCCGCGCGGGACTCAAAGGCCACATGGACAGCGATCATTTTGCCCGGTTTAACCGGCAAGAACTCAGGTACAGCCATGAAGAATCCTTAATTGTGAACAAATCCTTGCCCAGATCGTATATTATCCTTGGCACCACCGCAAGTGGTTCAACTCACACGCTTTTCCGTATATGGCACACCCCATGCCGAAAGGAATCTCACTATGTCGCACGCAACTGTCACGCCGACAATTTCGACGGCCGAACGCCGCCGCGTCGTCGCCGCGACGACCATCGGTACCGCCATCGAGTGGTACGACTACTTCCTCTATGCAGCAGTGGCCGGACTCGTGTTCAACCACCTCATGTTCGGTCCGCTCGAAGGCGGCCTGGCCACCATCATCTCCTTCCTGACCGTTGGCTTGTCCTTCCTGTTCCGCCCGGTCGGCGCCTTCCTGGCCGGGCACTTTGCCGACCGCTTCGGACGCCGCGTGGTCCTCATGGTCACGCTCATCGCCATGGGCGGCGCAACCACCCTGATTGGCGTTCTGCCAACCTATGAAACCGCCGGCATCTGGGCGCCGATTCTCCTCATCACCTTGCGCATCATCCAGGGCATCTCTGCTGGTGGCGAATGGGGCTCCGCGGTGCTCATGGCAGTGGAACACGCCCCGACTGACAAGCGCGGCCTCTACGGCGCAGGCCCCCAGATCGGCGTGCCCGCCGGCCTGCTGCTCTCCTCCGGCGTGCTGTCCATCATGAACACCATCGCGCCTGGCGACGCCTTCATGGACTGGGGCTGGCGCGTTCCCTTCCTCCTCTCCTTCGTCCTCGTCTTGGTGGGCTACCTCATCCGCATGGGCGTCGACGAGTCCCCGGTGTTCGCGGAGATCGCGGAACGCGAAGAGGAAGAAGCCACCAACCCCATTGGCACGCTGTTTAAGAAGTTCACCCCGCTCGTCCTGGTCGCCGCGCTCGTCTTCGCAGGCAACGGCACCGTCGGATACATGACTACGGGCGGCTACATCCAGCGCTACGCCACCGACCCGGAGGGCCCCGTCGCACTCGACCGCGGTGATGTCCTCAACGCCGTGACCGTGTCTGCCTTCTCGTGGGCCTTGACCACTTTGTTCGCCGGTTTCATCTCGGACTACATCGGCCGCCGAAATACCTACCTCCTGGGATTCATCTTGCAGGGCATCGGCGCTGCCGCCCTCTTCCCACTGGTCAATACCGGAAGCCTCGGGCTTCTCTACGGCGCACTCCTCTTCCTCACCGTGGGCCTGGGCCTGACCTACGGCGCGCAATCCGCGATGTACGCAGAACTATTCCCCGCCTCGATTCGCGCCACGGGTGTGTCCATCACCTATGCCCTCGGCTCGGTCCTGGGCGGCGCCTTCGCCCCCATGATTGCCGCTTCGCTCGTCGAGGCAACTGGTACCACTTTTGCGGTGTCGGGCTACCTCGTATCTGCTTCGATCGTCGGCTTCATCTGCACCTTCATCCTGCGTGAGCGCAAGGGAATCGCGCTCGGCGCGGAACACGAGGCCGAGCAATCCCGAGGACACTTCATCTTCAGCCCGCGCTAGACGACGCCCCTCCACATGAGCCCTCACGATTTAACAAGGGCCATTGTGCGAGGCGGGCATATCATATATGATTCCCTTCTAAGACCCAGCTCACATCTCAGAGACGCCTTGAACTGAGTCACCACCCTCAAGAGCAAAGCTCACATGGCAGTAGGGGAGTGGCCGCTACCCCCACCACCCCTTCGTTCTCGTTCATTACAACCGCTGACTAAGGAGTCCACAGTGCAGTTCCACCACAATGGCTACGTTTCGGAAGACCCCCGCGTGCACGAGCCCGCCGGGTACGGCGTCGATCGCGCTTCTGAACTTCCAGATGAAATAGACGTTCTCATTGTGGGCTCCGGGCCCGCAGGCATGATCGCCGCGGCACAGCTCGCGATGTTTCCCAGCGTCAATACGCGCATCATTGAGCGTCGCCCGCATCGCCTCGAGCTCGGCCAGGCCGACGGCATCCAGTCCCGTTCCGTAGAGACCTTCCAGGCCTTTGGCTTTGCTAAGGAAATCACGGAAGAGGCCTATGAAATCACGGAGATGGCCTTCTGGAACCCGGATCCGAATGATCGCTCCAAAATTGTCCGCGGTGCCTGCCCTGTTGATGATGAACAAGGAATCTCCGAATTCCCACACCTCATTGTCAACCAGGCCCGTGTGTTGGATTACTTCGCCCGCTATGCACACCGCGCGCCCGGCCGCATCACCCCGGACTATGGCTGGAATTTTGTCTCCCTAGAGGTAGGGGAGGGCGAATACCCGGTGACGGTGCACCTCGAGGATGTCGACGGCAACCCGCGCGACGTTCGCGCTAAGTACGTCGTCGGTTGCGATGGCGCTAAGTCACGCGTCCGCAAGTCCATCGGCCGCTCGCTCAAGGGCGACCAGGCTAACCACGCGTGGGGTGTCATGGACGTTGTCGTTGACACCGATTTCCCGGACTGGCGCACCAAGTGCGCCATCCACTCCCAGGCCGGTTCTATCCTCCACATCCCGCGCGAGGGCGGCTACCTCTGCCGCGTGTACGTCGATCTCGGCGTGGTGCCAGAGGATGACAACCACAAGGTCCGCAACACGCCGATTGAGAAGATCATCGAGAAGGCGAACGAGATTTACGCCCCCTATTTCGTCGACGTCAAGATGGTGGCGTGGCATTCCGTCTACGAGGTGGGCCACCGCCTTGTCGACGCCTTCGACGATAACGACGACGACCCACGCGTCTTCCTCACCGGCGACGCCTGCCATACCCACTCGGCAAAGGCGGGACAGGGCATGAACGTCTCCATGCAGGATGGCTTCAACATTGGATGGAAGCTCGGCCACGTCCTCGACGGCCGCGCGCCGAAGGAGCTTCTCAGCACGTACCACGGTGAGCGCCAGCCGGCCGCCCAGAACCTCATCAACTTCGACCGCGAGTGGTCGACCCTCATGGCCACCCCGACAGAGGAGCTCGATGATCCGGAGGCAGTGGAGAAGTACTACGTTGCCGCGGAGGAGTTCGCCGCCGGCATGATGACGCAATACGAGGAAAACCTTATCGTCGGCACTACCCAGCACCAAGACCTTGCTACCGGCTTCCCGGTGGGCAAGCGCTTCAAGTCCTTTGAGGTCCTGCGCCGCTGCGACGCCTACCCTCAGCACCTGGGCCACCAGCACACCGCGGATGGCCGCTACCGCATCTACGCCTTTGCCGATGCCCCCAAGGCCGGCGAGGACTCCACGCTGAGCCAGTGGGCCAAGAAGGTCGGGCCCATCCTGGCCAAGTTCACCCCCGAAGGGGCTGACGAGAATACCTACTTCGATGTGAAGGCCATCTACCAGCAGACGAACCACCACGACTACGAGATTCTCGACGCCCCTCTTCTCTTCCGCCCCCGCAACGGCAAGTTCAATGTTCCGAATTGGGAGAACGTCTTCAACGCACTCCCCGGGGACAAGGACATCTTTGAAGGCCGCGGCATTTCCCGTGACGGAGCCGTCGTCATCGTTCGCCCGGACCAGTACGTCGGCGCCGTCCTCCCACTCGATGATCCATCAGCGGTCGAGGACTACTTCTCCTCCGCGCTCATCAAGCTCAAGTAGTCCCTCATTCACGTTCAACTCTCGCTGCACTCCTTAGGGCCCGGCATAGCGCTGGGCCCTTTTGCCGCCTTACCGAAACCGCCCTCATGGACACAGGGAGGTCAGGACCGCCAAGTACAGCACCTAGGTTTCACGTGAAACACTCACGCATCGGTCCCTTCAGCCCGCCCCTTCTCTCACCACGGGGGTACCCGCCGGTGCATTATCTGTACGGCGGAAGGTATCGGTGTTAGAGTCAGTGATATGAAGAACACAGTTAACCTTTGGTGGTGGCGCGCGTAACCCGCGGGCCTCGTTGTTCTCCCATATTTAAGGCCCGCAGCTGCGGGCTTTTCGGCGTTTTGCTCTCTTGCGAAGCTCGCGGCAGCACACAAAACCGTTAAAGAAAGACAGAATATGCCGTACACAGCCACACGCGAGGTCAGGTACACATCCGACGCCAGCGCACTCTTTTATGCCCTCGCCACCCCACAGAACTCCCTGCTCTTAGAGTCCGCGGACATCGAGTCCAAGAAAAACCTCACGTGCATCGCCATCACCAAGGCCGCACTCAAGGTGGTGTGCCGGGGCCAGGAGGCCACCGCCACCGCGTTGACACCATCGGGTCACCTTCTTATCGACGAACTCCGCGCGGACTTCCAATCACGGATCATCCACAGCTCAGAAGGCAGCGTCACCTTCCGCTTCGCTCTCCCCACCGAGCACGACGAGCGCGCCCGCCTCCGCGCCACCTCCACCGCCGATATTCTGCGCACGTTGCAGTTCAGCCAGCTCTACTCCGGCGATTCCCTCCCGTTCCTTGGTGGCGGATTCGCCTTCGACTACGTCGCGACGTTCGAAGAACTGCCACCGGTACCGGACGGCCCAAACGCGTATCCGGATTATGAGTTTCTCGTCGGCGAGCATGTCCTCACGGTGGACCACCTCACCAAGAGAGCAAAGATTGAGGGGTGGGGCGTCGACAAGCGCGCGCTCGAAGGGGAGCTCGACCGTGCCGCTGCCACCGAGCCCGTCACCCCAGAATCCCCGGCACCGCGCGAGACCATCAGCGCACGCGCCAGCATCGATGACGCTGCTTTCCGCCGCCACGTCGAGCGCCTCCAGGGCAACGTCCATGCCGGCGATATCTATCAGGTCGTTCCTTCCCGCGCCTTCAGCCTCGACTGCCCCGATGCCTTCGCTGCCTACCGCACGCTGCGCGAGACCAACCCCTCGCCGTACATGTTCTACCTGCGCGGGGAGGAACACGAGCTTTTTGGTGCATCCCCTGAGTCCAACCTGAAGTACACGGCCTCTGACCGAAAGGTTCAGCTCTACCCGGTTGCCGGCACTCGGCCGCGCGGTGCCACTCACGAGCTGGATATCCGCAATGAACTGGAGATGCGCACCGACTCCAAAGAAGTCTCGGAGCACATCATGCTCGTGGACTTAGCCCGCAACGACCTCGCCCGCGTCGCCGTTCCCGGCACCCGAAGGGTCGCCGACCTGCTCCAGGTGGACCGCTACTCGCGCGTCATGCACCTGGTTTCCAGGGTCGTCGCCACGCTGCACGAGGATTTCGACGCCCTCGACGCCTACCGAGCCTGCATGAATATGGGCACGCTCACCGGCGCTCCGAAGCTGCGCGCCATGGAGCTCATCCGCGAAACCGAAGGTACTCGCCGCGGCTCCTTCGGCGGAGCAATCGGCTACCTGCGCGGTGATGGCTCGATGGATAACTGCATCGTCATCCGTTCCGCCTACGTCAAGGATGGCACGGCCGTCGTCCAGGCCGGCGCGGGCGTCGTGCGCGATTCCGTCCCCCAATCCGAGGCCGATGAAACGGTACATAAAGCCTACGCGGTGCTCAGCGCCATCGCCCAGGCACACAACGCATCTCTGGAGGTCATCCGATGAATCCGCACGTCGTCCTCATCGATAACCACGATTCCTTCGTCTACAACCTCGTCGACGCCCTCGCCGGCTATAACACCACCGTCTTCCGCAACATCGTGCCCGTGGAGGAGGTCCTCGCCGCCCAGCCCGATATCATCATCCTCTCGCCCGGCCCGGGTCATCCCCGCGACGCCGGATCGATGATGCAGCTTATCGACGCCACCCTCGGCCGCATCCCCATGCTCGGTATCTGCCTGGGCTTCCAGGCGCTCCTTGATCACTTCGGCGGCACCGTCGAGCCCTGCGGCCCAGTCCACGGTTCTTCCGTACCCATGACGCTGACCGACGCCGGCGCCAGCCACCCTCTCTTTCAGGGTCTCACCACCGATTCCGAGCCCGATAACCCGAACTATGTTGGGCGCCTCGTCCCCGTTGCGCGTTACCACTCCTTAGGTTGCGCGAACGTTCCCGCCCAGATGCGCAGTCTCGCCGAGACCGAGACCGCCATTGGTCCCGTCACCATGGCCGCAGAAACACTCGACGGCATGGCTCTCGGCCTCCAGTTCCACCCAGAATCACTCCTCACGCCGACGGGACCAATCATGATCGAGCGGTGTATTAATCAACTTTCTATTCACCCCACCATTGAAGGATCCAAGTAATGACTGACAATAAGGCACTGACGACATTGCAAGCCTTCCTCGACATCCAAGAGCCGACCTTGGAGCAAGCCATCGAGGTCTTCACCCCACTGACGGTAGGGGAGTATGACGATATCCATATCGCCGCTCTCCTGACCCACATCCGCACCCGCGGAGAGACCTTCGCTGATGTCGCCGGCGCGGCACGCGCTTTCATCAAGGCCGGCCGGCCTTTCCCTGTCACTGGCAAGGGGCTCATGGACACCGCGGGAACCGGTGGTGACGGCGCCAACACCATCAACGTCACCACCGGTGCATCGCTGGTCGCCTCCGCCGGCGGGGTCAAGATGGTCAAGCACGGCAACCGCTCTGTCTCCTCCAAGTCTGGCTCAGCCGACGTCCTGGAAGCCCTCGGCATCCCGCTTGATCTCGATCCCGAGCGCGCAGTCCGCCAGCTCGAGGCATCCAATTTCACCTTCCTCTTTGCGCCGGCCTACAACCCTGCCGTTGCCCACGTGCAACCGGTGCGCAAGGGCCTCGGCGTCTCCACTCTCTTCAACACCATGGGCCCGCTCCTGAGCCCCGGCCGCCCGGAGTTCCAAATCATGGGCATAGCCAACCCCGAGCAAGGCCAGCTCATCGCTGAGGTCTTCAAGGACCTCGGCCGCACCCGCGCGCTCGTGGTCCACGGTGCTGGCACCGATGAGATTGCCGTTCACGGCACCACCCAGGTCTGGGAGCTTCGCGACGGCACCATTAGCCACTACGAGCTCACCCCCGAAGACCTCGGCATTTCCCGCCACGAGTTGACCGACCTTGCCGGCGGCAACGGGGAAGAAAACGCGAAGGCCCTCCGGGCGGTCTTCGCCGGTACGGGCAAGCCGGCCCATCACGACGCGATCGTCGCCACCGCCGGTGCGATGTTCTATCTCAATGGCACGACCGACTCCATCCAAGAGGGCGTCGCGCACGCCAACCAACTCATCCAGGACGGCACCGTGGCCGCATGGCTGAAGAAGCACGAGGAGGCGAACTATGGCTCTGCCGACCGTGCTTGAGGGGATCGTCGCCAAGCGCCGCACGCATCTACCAGCCATCCGTGAGCGCCTCGCCCACGTGGACCTCACGGCTCTCCCGCGCTCCGAGCGTTCCTTCTACGACGCGCTCAACGGGACCAACCGTTTCATCATGGAATGCAAGTCCGCGTCCCCGTCACTCGGCCTCATCCGTGAGCATTATGAACCGGGAGCCATCGCCCGCGTATATTCGCGCTATGCCTCAGCCATCTCTGTTCTCTGCGAACCGGACCGTTTCGGTGGTGACTATGACCATTTGCAGACCGTGGCGCTGTCCACGCACCTGCCGGTCTTGTGCAAAGACTTCATTATCGATCCGATCCAGGTGTATGCCGCGCGTTACTTTGGCGCCGACGCCATACTGCTCATGATGTCCATCGTCGACGATGAAACCTATGCAGAGCTCAAACATTTGGCAGATTCCCTTGGGCTCGACGTTCTCACCGAGGCGATCACTGAGGACGAAGTCGAGCGCGCCACTGCCTTTGGCGTGGACGTCATTGGCATTAACAACCGCAACCTCCACGACCTCAGCATCGATCTCACCCGGTCCGAGCGCCTGTCTCGCTTTGTGCCCTCCGGCAAAGTTGTGGTTTCGGAATCCGGCATCCGCAACAATCAGACTGTGCGCCGCCTTGGGTCTCATGCCAACGCATTCCTTGTCGGCTCCCAACTCACGGGTACGCCTGATATCGATCGTGCTGCACGCGAGCTTGTCTATGGCCACAATAAGGTCTGCGGACTTACGGCGTGGTCTGCAGCTCAGGCCGCCCGCGCCGCCGGCGCAGTCTACGGCGGGCTTATCTTCGAAGAGGCATCGCCGCGCAATGTTTCACGTGAAACCGCGCTCGACATCATCGCCCACGAACCCGATCTCAGCTACGTCGCGGTCTCTCGCCGCACCACTGGCTGGGAGGAGCTCGCTTTCGACGGCATCTCCGCCCTGCAGATCCACGCCCCTTACCAGGGAAGCACATCCGCCGAACTTCAACTCATAGAGTCTGTCCGCGCGGTAGCGGGGGAGCGGCAGGTATGGCGCGCCATCGATATGACAGCGCCGCACGGCCCGGAGCTCGCCACTGCGCTTGCCGACGCCTCCGACATGCTCATCCTCGACTCTGGCGCCGGCGGTACGGGTAACTCCTTCGATTGGTCAACAATTCCCGACAACGTCAAAGAAAAGGCACTTCTCGCGGGTGGCCTTAAACCCGACAACCTTCACGATGCGCTAGGCGTTGGCACAGCCGGACTGGACATCAACTCCGGCGTGGAAGTTAACGGCAGGAAGGACACCGCCCTCATCGCTACGGCCTTCAACACCATTCGTCACTTTACGTATTAACCCTTAACCCAAACCTACCCAAAAGGAACACCATGACTAACCCACAGGACGCCAGGGAAACCCTCCTTCCCGCGTATTTCGGCGAGTTCGGCGGACAATTTGTTCCCGAGTCTCTCATTCCCGCACTCGACCAACTCGAGAAGGCCTTCGTCGAAGCGCAAAACGATCCCGCCTTCCGCAAAGAACTGTCCGGCTATCTTCGTGACTACCTTGGCCGTCCCACCCCTCTCACCGAGGCGACCAAGCTCGGTGGAAAGGCACGTATTTTCCTCAAGAGGGAGGACCTCGTCCACGGCGGCGCCCACAAGACCAACCAGGTGATTGGCCAAGCGCTCTTGGCCAAGCGCATGGGAAAGACCCGCATTATCGCTGAGACCGGCGCGGGCCAGCACGGGACCGCGACTGCGCTCGCCTGCGCGCTGCTCGATCTTGAGTGCGTCATCTACATGGGCGCTAAAGACGTCGAGAGGCAACAGCCCAATGTCTACCGCATGGAGCTCATGGGCGCGAAGGTCATTCCCGTGGACTCCGGATCTGGCACCCTCAAAGATGCCGTTAATGAGGCGCTGCGCGATTGGACCGCAACGTTCCACGAATCCCACTACCTGCTCGGCACCGCTGCCGGCCCCCATCCTTTCCCCACGATTGTCCGCGAGTTCCACAGGGTGATTTCCGAGGAAGCCAAGGCCCAAATGCTTGAGCGCACGGGCGGGCTTCCCGACGTGGTCGTCGCCTGCGTCGGCGGCGGCTCCAATGCCATCGGCATGTTCGCGGATTTCATCGACGAGGAGTCGGTCGAACTCGTCGGTGCCGAGCCTGGGGGAGAGGGCCTCGATTCCGGACACCACGGTGCCACGATCAACAACGGAACCATTGGCATCCTCCACGGCGCCCGCTCCTACCTCATGCGAAATGCCGACGGTCAAGTAGAGGAGTCCTATTCCATCTCCGCTGGCCTCGATTACCCCGGCGTCGGTCCACAGCATGCTCACCTGGCGCAGACGGGCCGCGCCACCTATGTCGGCATCACCGACGCGGAGGCACTTGAAGCGTTCCAGATCCTCAGCCGCCGCGAAGGCATCATTCCCGCCCTTGAATCCTCACACGCCCTGGCCTATGCGCTTAAGCGCAAAGATGAGGACATCACCATTCTCGTTTCCCTTTCCGGGCGCGGCGACAAAGACATCGACCACGTCCGCCGCACCCTCGACGCGCACCCCGAATTCAAGATCACGGAGGACAAGTAATGAGCCGATACGAGAAACTCTTCTCCAACCTTGCCGCCCGCAATGAAGGGGCCTTCGTTCCCTTCATCATGTTGAGCGATCCCGACCCAGACACTGCCCTCGACATCGTTCGCGCGGCCGTCGCCGGCGGGGCCGATGCGCTCGAACTCGGCGTCCCCTTTTCGGACCCTGTTGCCGACGGTCCCACCATTCAGGCCTCACACATCCGCGCGCTCGAAGGAGGGGCAACGGTTGATTCCGCCATCGCCCAAATCCGCCAGATTCGAGCCGAATTCCCAGACCTTCCGATTGGCATGCTCATCTATGGCAATGTTCCCTTCACTCGTGGGTTGGAGACCTTCTACTCCGAGTTTCAAGAAGCGGGTGCTGATAGCATCTTGCTTCCCGACGTCCCCGTCCGCGAAGGCGCACCTTTCGTCGCCGCCGCCGACAAGGCCGGCATTGACCCGATCTTCATCGCCCCGGCACAAGCCTCGGAGCAGACCCTCCAGGGCGTGGCTCAATACTCGAGGGGCTACATTTACGCAATCTCTCGCGACGGCGTCACCGGCACCGAGAAGGAATCGGAAACCCGCGGGCTCGTTGATGTAGTGAACAACGTGAAACGCTTTGGTGGGGCACCGATTCTCCTTGGCTTTGGGATCTCAACCCCTCAGCATGTCGCCGATGCCATCTCCGCTGGCGCAGCTGGGGCCATCACCGGATCTGCTTTAACGAAGATTGTCGACGCTCACCTCGACGAGAACAACAAGCCCACCGACGGACTCGCCTCTGCAGTCACCGACTTCGTATCCAAGATGAAGGCTGCTACCAAGCGTGCCGTTGGCTAAGCGCTTTCCCGAACAATCCTGACCCACCTCGGCCTCTTCCATCACGTCGTGCGCCACCACGCGTCACGATGGAAGGGGTCGTTTCACGTGAAACAGCGCGTGTTCCATATGCACAAGCCCATCGGCTACCGTCGTTGTAGCCAGCAATCAATAATAATGCCGCCTTCTGTGCCTTCCAAAGCCTCCTTAATTCCCTAATCCCCAACAGCGATAGTCTCTTGGCCCTCAGAAGGGGATATCATCGGATGCGTTCGAGTAGCGATCCGCCGGGTCCGTCCTGTCGAAGACTTCGACCAACTCTCCGCCATCAAGCTCAACCTTCAAGGCTTTGGCCTCTTCGTGCATCTTCCGCCGGTGAGCAATGAAGTCTTCCGCGACGGTTCGTGCCCACACCTTAGATGCCGGGGCCAGAGGACCGGTTGCTTCAGTCACCGCCCAGGTGCCGTCCTCGAACAACCAGACAACATCACCAGTAACTGGGTCCAGGATATAGAAAGCCCGTCCGTCAGTTTTCATGTTGTGGTGGTGCTGACAAAGGGCAACCAGGTTAGATGGGTGCGTAGGGCCACCGTCGGCGTAGTTAATCCTGTGGTCCAATTGACATGTCCACGCCGGTCGATTACAGCCAGGCGCCCGGCAGGTCCCGTCGCGCCCCTCGACATACTTTCGCGTGACATCTGAGGGCTGGTAGCCTTCGCACGGTTCTGGTGCTGCACTAAAGTCTCTCGTCACAGTTCTCGACGCCGGCACTCCTTCACCGGTCCAGCCGTGTCCCTGAACATAGACCGGCGCTCCCTCCACGTCAGTGGCTTTGAATTCATGCACAACAACTTTTCCAGCCTCCGGCTGAATCTTGCCCGTAATGAGGAGAACTAAGGCATCCGCCATTGAGACGTCATGTTCTTTTGCGGCCAGCTTGATTGTCTCGTGGATTACGACGCCGACGTTACTATCGACCTCTAACTCGATCGAGGCACGTTCTCCCCGGGTGAGGAGTGAATACCGGTTCTTCCGCTTATCCCGGAACGCGATCGAATCATCCAAGACCTTAGCGATGTCGCGCACCTTGCGCCGAATCTTTTCTGCGCTGGGAAAGACCTGGTTGGGTTTAGTCGGTGTTAGCCACGCCGCCAATTGACTATCGATCTCTGAGATAACTGAAGGAATAGGGTTGCCCAGCTTTGCCAGTACTTGATCAATAGCAACCAAGGCTTGCATATCGAGTAGGTATTCAGAGTCTTGCATCGCCTTCACCTTCGGCAATTCACTGAGACGAATAAGCCCCATGACATTCCGCGCCACATGTGCCGGAGACTTTCCCGTCTTTTGGCCCAGGGTCATAAATGCAGTGTCTGAATCTGCGTTGAGCGGTGGCTGGACACGTGACCAAAACTCATACTCTATTCTTCGCATGAGTTGACCCGCCATACATTCTGGATCATGCGGGTTTGAGTGAGAAAAATACGCAGTAGGTAGCGAGGTTGAAGAATTTATTGTGATTCCCATGGGGAGCTGCATCCCTAAATTAGCCGGATAATTGCTTCCCCCACTCCCACCTTTAGAATACATATTCTAAGCTCGTTCCACAAGAGTTATTTCGGCTTTCGTCGAAGTTTTCGGTAACCCCTAGCGCAACCGAGCGGCCCGCGACGTCGGCAACAAGGCATACAAAAATCCCCCTCCCGCAGCCAACCTTCCAATTGATTGGTCTAGACGTATAGACCAGAAATGGAACGCAAGCTAGGGGAGGGGGAAGCTCTCAGGGTTTCACGTGAAACCTAAGCTTGAAACCTAAGCTTTGCTCAGCTCCTCGTCGGCAGCAGAGGCGTCGGCCTCGGCCTCCAACCCAACAATCTTATTGCGAGCGAAACGGTCGACAATCATGGCGATGGCGCCGTCGCCAGTAACGTTCGCGGCCGTACCCACGGAATCGATAGCGATGTAAGCGGCAATCATCAGTGCCACCATCGAATCATCAAAGCCCATATTGGATTGCAACAGACCAACGGCAACCATCACGGCACCGCCCGGAACACCGGGGGCCGCGATCATCATGATTCCAAGAAGCAGGATGAAGCCCAAGGCCTTACCCAAATCTGCTTCCATACCATCAGCCATGTACACAATCGCGAAGGCGTACAACGTCAGCTTGATCATCGAACCTGACAGGTGAATGGTCGCACAGAGGGGGATGACAAAGCCAGCAACGGGCTTGGTAATACCGTTCTTCAACGTGGCGTCCAATGTCACCGGAATCGTCGCCGCCGAAGAGGAAGTACCCAACGCGGTGAAGTAGGCCGGTGCCATGTTCTTCAATGCGCGGAATGGATTCTTACCCGCGATTGCGCCGGCAATGATGTATTGAAGCACCAGGTAAACCAGCGTCATGAGGACCGCAAGCAAGAGAACCTTGGCGAAGGCAACGAGGACCGTCCCGATATTGCCATTCATACCCAAGGAGAGGAACATGCCGAAGATATAGAACGGCAGGAGGGGAATCACAAAGCCCCAGATCACCTTGATGACGACGTTCTCAAATTCTTTAGTAATCGCGTAAAGGTTGTCGGATTTCACAGTGGTCATCGCCACGCCAACGCAGAAGGACAACAGCAGCGCCGTCATAACTTCGAATGGAGCCGGCATCTCAACGGTGAAGTAGGGCTCGAGCGCTCCGGCATCGATGTCAGCCACATCAGTGTTGAGCGTCTGCCCACCCAGCAACGTGGGGTACAGGACCTGGGTCAAACCGTAGGCAACGAGGCCCGCCACGATAGTGGAACCATACGCAATTCCGGCAGTAATACCCAGCCACTTGCCGGCACCGCGCCCGAGGCCCGCGATTGCCGGTGCCACGAGAGCAAGAATCAGAATGGGGATGAAGAAGCCAAGAAAATTCGAGAACAGTCCGTTGTATGTTGCGAAGGCCCTGCCGAACCACTCGGGGGCGAATTGGCTAACTATGATGCCCAAGACTATCGCTACGATAATCTTGAACAGCAGAGAATTGAGAACACTCTTGAATGTCATGATTGAGTCTTTTCTATGGTTGATACCACTACGAGTTTCTCGCCCGGCGATAAACGCTTATTTATCTACCAAGCGACACGAAATGTATATTACAGCACGAAACGAATAAATTGAACCAGCTTTCTCGCTAGCTAGGAGGCGGGATAGACTTAGACGCATGCTCGTAGTCGGAATCATCTTCCTCATCCTTGCCGCGGTCCTCATCATCGTCGGCGGCCTTGCCACACTCCGTAAACTCCCCGGCAACAGTGTTGTTGGATTGCGTCTCGCGGAGATCCGCAAAACCCGGGAGGCATGGGACAACGCCCACGCTATTGCGGGCCCGTTCTGGTTCCTGGGAGGCATCGCTCTCGTTTTCGGTGGCGTTATCGCGCTTCGCGCCGAAGGTTGGATGTGGCTAATCCCCGCACTCACAGCCGTCGTAGCTATCCTCGCGCTCTCCATCGGCTCCAACATGGGTGCCCGCGCGGCCTACCTGTGGGACCAAGCCCATAAAGACGACGATGGTTGCGGCGATTCCTGCAACTGTGGCGACGGCGGCTGCGGGGGAGAGGCGCCGGCTGTCGACGTCTCCGCGATCCGTGCCGCAGCACAACACGCCGACAAGACGGGCCGAGACTAGAGCGACTTTTTAAGCACAGTGACGTAATCTGGGCAGACAGAAGTCCCCATATTATTTCATCACAAACTATATTTTAGGTGGCTAGCTCAACACCGGGTAGACCCGATGATTGGTGTGGCCACCTTTCTTTGTCCTGTGCGAGCGCTGAGAGCTAAACATAAATTACGTGGGAACACGGCAGTGTGACGTGACAACAGGAGTCGGACGGCGCACGATCGTGTTCATGACCACGAGCACCAAAACTAAAGCGCTACGGCTCGTCGCTGCAACAGCGCTCAGCCTCAGCATCCTCGGCGCGGGGGCCACGTATGCACTCGCCGGAGAACGTCGCGGAGCACACAACGAAGCTGGGACGATCTATAGCGATGTCGGCACATCATACGGTGCCTACGATTTCAGCGGCAGCAGGGAAGAGGAGCTTCCCGTGTGGGACGGCAAACTTAGCTAACAGCACATTGTCCTCTCCCTACACAGCCAACGAATCAGATAGAGTAATCCACATGACTACGTGTTCACGCCGCCTTTTCCTGCTCGGTACTGCGACCACCTTTGCTGGGGCCTACCTCGCCGCCTGCGGTAAGGAACCTTCCGCGGAAGTCGCAGCGACGGAAATCCCCGTTGGCTCCGCCATCATTGTGGACAAGGTGATCTTCGCTCAACCCACCGAGGGAGAGTTCAAGGCATATTCGCAGACCTGCCCGCACCAGGGATCCCTCATCACGAAGATTGAAGGCTTGACCGCCACATGCACGAGCCACTACTCAAGCTTTGACCTCAGCAGCGGCGAAGTCACCGGCGGCCCCAGCCCTAAACCGCTCACTGAGTACGGAGTGGAAAACAACGGGGGAACAGTCAAAAACGTCTCCGCCTAATGGATACCCCCGGAGGCTCAGGGGGTTTGAAAAGATGTTTCACGTGAAACCGTGAGGGGCGTCTAGACTCTCTTCTATGATTGAGCGCCTAAAAAGACTCGACCCCCTCATCGTCCTCATCCTGTGCGCCGTCGCAATCGCTATTGTTTTTCCCGCGCGGGGAAGCTTTGCAGACAGCTTCGATGTCCTCACGAATATAGCGATCGCTCTTCTCTTCTTTCTCTACGGCGCCCGACTCTCAACGCGCGAAGCCATCAACGGGATCAAACACTGGAAGCTCCACCTCACTATTCTGGCGTTTACCTTTGTGGTCTACCCGGTCATCGGCCTCGCGCTGCGCCCGCTCACCGCGTTCATCCCAAACGATCTTTACTTGGGAATTCTCTACCTCACGCTTGTACCGTCCACAGTGCAATCGTCCGTAGCCTTTACCTCGATCGCCCGCGGAAATGTTCCCGGGGCAATCGTCTCTGCGTCTGCGTCAAACCTCGCTGGAGTTCTGCTTACGCCATTGCTCGTCATGGCACTCATAGGGGCCGGCGATGGGATTCACATCGATAGCTCCGTTTTCTTTGAGATTTCTGTTCTTCTGCTCCTACCTTTCGTGCTCGGCCAGCTCACCAGAAAATGGGTGGGAAAACTCGCGGCAAGCAAAGCCACGAAAGTGGTGGACCGAGGCTCCATCGCGATGGTCGTCTATGCGGCCTTTTCTAAGGGAATGGTGGACGGGATCTGGGCGTCGATTAGCGTGTGGCAAATCCTATTCCAGATTGTCTTCTCAACAGCATTCGTCTTCTTCATGCTCTGGTTCACCAAGGTGGTCAGCCAGAAGCTGGGGTTCGACAGGGAAGACACCATTGCTATTCAGTTCTGCGGGTCAAAGAAATCCCTGGCCACCGGATTGCCCATGGCCTCGGTGATTTTTGCCTCCGGCGGCACCTCGTTGGGGCTGCTCATCCTTCCCCTCATGATTTACCACCAGGTCCAATTAATGATCTGCGCGTCTATGGCGGCTCGCTACGCCCGGGTAGAGTGAGAGCACATGAAAAAGCTTTATGTTCGCACCACCATGACCATCCCGGAGGTCGGAACCGCCACACACATCGCGGAGCTTGAGGAAATCAACGCTGAGGCCTGCTCCATGCTGCGCATGATCGCCCTCGCCCCGAATGACTCTATCGTCGGCGCTGCAACACCGGAGACCTCAGTGGGCAATGCCGAGGTCCCACAGCGCGTGGTTCCACACCCCGACACCTACGACGCATTCCCCGACATCAATGCCGAGCTTATCGACGCCTTCCAGTTCCACTCCCTGTGGACAGAGGCCATCGCCCTGTACGGGGACTTTTAAAGCACCACGTTCACCAACAGCATGTACACGGCGGTGCCTCCGAAGATGGACAACCCGGAGTTGCGGCGCCACAGGTGCAGCAGAGCAGTAGCCGCGGCGCCTACAAGGGGAGCCACAAAGCTT
Source organism: Corynebacterium sp. HMSC065D07 (assembly GCF_001810695.1). Classification (NCBI taxonomy): domain Bacteria; kingdom Bacillati; phylum Actinomycetota; class Actinomycetes; order Mycobacteriales; family Corynebacteriaceae; genus Corynebacterium; species Corynebacterium sp. HMSC065D07. The sequence continues at coordinate 68,526 of NZ_KV802424.1, read as the reverse complement.
CCCGTGTCTTGGGTCTGACTAAACAAGGTGTAGACCACCAGGACCGTCATCACGCCCACGGGCATAGTGAAGCCCAGCATGCTAATGAATTGGCTATCCTTTAGGGCCTTCACAAAGGCGAAAGGAAGCCAGCGCAAAACAACCGTCACCACCCCGACGGGGATAAGCACGGCGAGGATGCTGAGCAGGGTTACTCCAGCTGGCATTAGGACTCCCTGCGTAGAATCATCGCGCTGTCGACACGAGGAGAGAGGTAGCGCACCACCAAGAGCAGGAAATAGGCGCTCAGCGCCACCATGAGTAGCTGCCCTGGAAACAGACAGCCCGCGAGGACACCCAGGACCGCCGCGGACAGCGGAAGCGAATAATCCTTGTTGTTCTGGAAGGAATCAATCGCCAGGACAATGAACAAGGCGACGAGGGCGAAATCCAGACCCTTCACCGAGGGCGGAATAGCCTGGCCTGCCAGCGCACCAATGATGCCCGAGACAACCCACAGCACCTGGCAGAAAAGCTGCACGGTGAAGACGAAGACGCCGCTCGGCTGCGAGTTTCGGGGGAAGGCAGAAAGGACGGCATAGGATTCGTCGGTCAGCGCGTACGTGGAATAGGCGCGGCCGAAACGATTCCGAATCTCATCGCGCGGAAAGGTTAACCCGTAGAAGATGTGGCGGAAGTTCACCATGAAACCCGTCACCGCGGCAACGGCGGGCGTCACGCCGCCGGTCACCATGGAAATGGCGAGGAATTCCATCGAACCAGCGTAAATAACGATGGAAAAGATGGGGGTCCACCACCAGTCGAAACCGGTCTGGACCATGAGCACGCCGAAGGCGAGGCCCAGCGGCACCACCCCCACGGCGATGGGCATGCAGGTCCGTATTGCCTTGATGATCTCCGCACGCATGGCAGAGATGTTAGCGCAGAGGGTAGAGAGGAACTCTAATTATCTTCATCGATATAGCGCGGGAAGGTGGCAAACAACGGCAGGGGCATAGCTTGGCGGCGCATGACGTCTGACCACGTATCTGTCGATCCGGAGGAGACCACGTCCTGGGGCAGCGCAGGGGCCACGTACCACTCACCGCGATCGATTTCCTCATCGAGTTCGCCCGGTCCCCACTCGAAATGACCGGCGAAAAAGCGCATACCTTCCACCAGTTCGGTGACGACATCGGGACCCACGCGCAGATCGACGAGTGCCACACGTGGGGCGAGACGGCTCAACGAAGGCTGTTTCTCGATGTCGACGCCCTGCTTGGTCAGCGCCACGCCAATGGCAGCCTGCTGGTCGTGCGGACCACCGATGTAGAGGGCCTGCGGCTTAGCCACCACAGGCAGCCACTCCGGCATGACGTTGAAGACCGCGACCTCGGAACGCTTGGTCAGATCCACTCCATACGTGCGCCCGGCATGTTGCTCGGTGATGAGGATGACGGAGCGATTGTACTGGGGCGCGAGGACGTCGGGAGCCGCCACGAGGAGCTGGCCAGGGGCGGGATCATTGCGCTCAAGGGCGTTGAAAAGTCTGTCTGCGTACATCCCTATCTAGAATTCCACCACTCGCGCAGCTTCGCAATAGCAACTTCGCGCTCCAAGGGGCCTTCTTCGAGGCGCAGCTCCTTGAGGTAAGACCAGGCCTGGCCGACCTCCGGGCCGGGTTCAAGGCCGAGGATCTCCATGATCTCGTTGCCGTCGAGATCAGGGCGTACGCGAGCGAGGTCTTCCTTGGCCGCGATATCCGCGATGCGTTCCTCCAGCTGGTCATACGTGCGCTGGAGGCGGCGGGCCTTGCGCTCATTGCGGGTGGTGCAATCGGCGCGCACAAGTTTGTGCAGGCGCGGGAGAAGATCGCCGGCATCGGTGACATAGCGGCGCACGGCGGAATCGGTCCACTGACCATCGCCGAAACCGTGGAAACGCATGTGCAGGTAGACCAGCTGGCCGATATCTTCGGTCGTGGCCTTGGGGAACTTCAGCTTGCGCAGGCGCTTGCGGGTGAGCTTCGCACCAACAACCTCGTGGTGGTGGAAGCTGACCTTGCCGTCGGTAGTGTCGCGGGTATCCGGCTTGCCAATGTCATGAAGCAGGGCAGCCCACCGCAGGATCAGGTCGGGGCCGTCCTCTTCCTGCTCCATGGCCTGGCGCAACACGGTGAGCGAGTGCGCGTACACGTCCTTGTGCTGCGCGTGCTCGTCGGGGGCCATGCGCAATGCCGGGATCTCCGGAAACACATAGTCCGCAATACCTGAGTCAACGAGCAGGTCAATACCCTTCCAGGGCGCGGTGCCGCAGATGAGCTTGTTGAGCTCCACCTGCACGCGCTCCACGGTGATGCGCTGGATTTCAGCGGCCATGTCTGTCATGGCATCGCGCACGCGCTGGGCGACGTCAAACTCCAACTGCGCCGCGAATCGCGCAGCGCGGAGCATGCGAAGAGGATCATCGTGGAAGGAAATCTCCGGCGCATCCGGGGTATCGAGGATGCGATTCGCCAGGTCATCGAGTCCGCCCATTGGATCGTGGAATTCGCGGGTACCGTCCGGGCGCAGCTCGATGGCCATGGCGTTGACCTTGAAATCGCGGCGCACGAGATCGCCCTCGAGCGTGTCACCGTAGACCACCTCGGGGTTGCGGGAATCGCCGTCGTAGCTATCAGAGCGGAAGGTGGTGATCTCAATCTGCTGGCCCTTATAAGCCGCCGAGACAGTACCGAAGTCGATGCCGGTATCCCACACGGTTTCCGCCCACTCCTCCAGAATCGAATACACCACGTCGGGCCGGGCCGGGGTGGTGAAGTCGAGGTCATTGCCCAGGCGGCCGAGCAGGGCATCGCGGACGGAGCCGCCGACGAGGTAGAGGGGGGCGTCGTGAAGCGCGAAGCGTTCCACCAGGCCACTGAGGAGGCCACTGAGCTGGGCGACGGTGGCGTCCGCGCGAGCAAGAACGCCGATTAGCTGAGTGTCCTGAAAATTCACGGATCGAAGTCTACTACGATTAGCAGGGATGACTAAGAACACGCCAGGGTCCAAGCGCCGCCGCCGGCGGGGCGCGGGCCACCGGAACCACCGCACGGGACGCCCCCAGCGCACGTCCACCAACCGCATGACCACGCGGGATGAGACGTCCGCAGGCGGACTCGTCGTGTCCGGATTGGCGGAGGCCGTCGACGAAGACGGCAACGTCGACCTGTCCCAGATCTATGTGGCACTCATCGGCAGGTTGGACCGCCGCGGGCGCCTGCTGTGGTCCATGCCCAAGGGCCATGTGGAAAACGGCGAGGCCAAGGAACTCACCGCCGAGCGCGAAGTATGGGAGGAGACCGGAATCCACGGCAAGGTCTTCGCGGACCTGGGCATGATTGATTATTGGTTCGTCTCCGATGGCGTGCGCATTCACAAGACCGTGCACCACCACCTGCTGCGTTTCGTGGACGGCATCATGAATGACGAGGATCCGGAGGTCACCGAGGTCTCCTGGATCCCGGTCTCCGAGCTCATCGAGCACCTTGCCTATGCGGACGAGCGCAAGCTGGCCCGCATCGCCCACGACCTCCTCCCTGATCTCGCGCGAAAGGAAGCTGCCGCAGGAAAGGCGACTCCGCGGTGAGTTGGCGCGCAGCGGTTGCCATCACGGCGCTGGCGGTGGGCTGCGCCGTCCCCGTGGCCCAGGCACAAACTCCCGACGCCGAGAGCAACGACTCCCACTATTGGCTCGGCTCCCGCGGCCCCGATGAGCTCGAACTCAGCTTGCTCAGCGCGACGGAGGCGCGAGTAGGTGAGACGCTTAAAGTCCAGCTGCGCATCCACAACCCAACCGAGAGCGCCGTTGATGATTTGCAAATAACCTCCCGGCGCAGCGACGCCGTGGAGTCAACGTCGCAGGCTCGCCAGCAGCTAGCAGCTGGGTCCTTTCCTTATTATGGGGCTTCGCTCGGCGCAGGAGCACTGGAGCCGGGGGAGAGTCGCGACGTAACCGTTCAGGTTCCCACCGCGTTGGGAGATGACTCCACGCTGGCCATCACCGATCCCGGCGCCTACCCGCTCCTATTTACGCTCACCGGCACCCGCGACGGCCAGGCCGCGAGTTTTGCAGAAGAGCGGACAATCCTGGATTTCAGGGGCGGAAATCAGGATCCGACGCCCGACGCAGAAGACGACGGCAAACACGAGTTCTCACTGATCTATCCCCTCACCGCCCAGGTCGACGTCGTGCCGGGGGATACCGGCGGCGAAGAGCTCATCTTAGAAAGCGAGCAGCTCGCTGAACAGCTCTCACCGGGCGGGCGCCTCGATCAGCTGCTCGACGCCTACCTGCAGCATGATCTGCACGGTTCAGGCTGCGTGGCCCTGGACCCCGCGCTCGTCGACGCCGCCGACCGCATGTCCGCCGGCTACACCGTCAACGAGACCCGCCCCTCCACTGCCAAACACCCCACGCGCCTTCGCGATTCCTGGTTTAGCAGCACCGATTCCAATCGCGGCAAGCCGGGCGCGGGCGCCCAAGACGCCGCCGCGTGGCTGGAGAAATTGAAAAAGGTGGACTGCCGCATGCTCATGCCGTGGGCTAACGCAGACACCGATGCCGTGGCCCAGGTAGGAAACGAGTGGCTCACCCACGAGGCCGTCGAGCAGGGCGCTGACACCATCGAACGCGTCCTCGGCGCCCCGCTCAGCACGCCACTGACCGCGCCTGCCTCAGGGACAAGCGAGCACGCGATGCCCGTCCCTCTGTTGCTGGCGGATAATTCCGAGTGGGCCGGCGAGGCCGCCACCTTTGATGCCTCCCTCGGAGCCCTCTTGGCCCAGACCGGTTCTAAGCCGCAGACCACTGGGTACTCCAACCCGGAGCTGCGCTACGACTTTTCGATGGATTCGGAGCAGGCGAGGGCGCTGACGGCGGGGGCATCGATAAGCGTGGCGTCCGCGCAAGAGGAGACCGTGGCCAAGCTGCCGAACTTCCAGGACCCTGCCGCCGCGCGCGCGGTGATGGAAGCAGCGCAGCGCCTGCTCAATTCCGGGCGCCTCGAGCCCCGTCCCGTTGCCGCCCTGCCCATCGAGCCCGGCAGCGGCAACCCCGGAAGTCCCTACCCAGATCCCGCAGCCTTCCACGACGCCGAGATCACACAGGTAACACAGCAGGCGCGCTATACCGATGAGCTGATGTCCATCATGGTCAACGATCCCGGTATCGCCATGACGCGCTATAACTTCACGGCACCCCTGCGCCGCGATCTCCTCACGGCGCTCAGCGCTACCGACCGCTCCAGCCTCCACGGTTTTCCATCCTCGGTGGAGCAGAGCCGCGCCCGGCTGGAGAAAAACGCGGATATGCTCCGCGAGCTTCGCGCCTCCGTGGCGCTCATCCCGCCGGGCAACGTCTTTACCCGCGTTTCGGAGTCATCACCGCTGCTCATCGTGGCGGAGAACGGCCTGCCGCTGCCTGTCGACGCCCACCTAGCCTACGACGCCCCCGACGGCGCCACGTTGAACACGCAGGACTTGATTCACATCCCAGCCAAGGGATCTATTACCGTGTCCATGACCGCTGACCTGCCCAGCAACGTTGACCAGATGTCGTTGCGCCTATGGCTTGCAACACCATCTGAGCACCTCATATCGGATCCAATCGATATCACGGTGCAGACGCGTGCCGGTATCGTTAGCGTCTATGGAGTCGGCGCAATCGCCGCGCTCGCCCTCATCCTAGCTGCCCTGTTCCGTCTGGGTAAGCGGAAGAAAAAGAAGTCTCACGGATAGTTTTCTCAATGACACATGAACCTAAGTCTGGTGCCCGCCGACGCATTGTCACGCCTTCGCCGCCGGCGCCGGTACCGGAAAAGCGCGCGCCGAGTGGCGTCGTTGCTGTCGACGACGAACTCGAGGACCGCTCGGGACTGAAGGGCAAGGCAGCCGCTGCCTCGAGTGAGCCCTCCGGCGAAAAGAACTCCGACGGCGCCGTCGTTCGCGCAACCGGCTCCATGGCCATTGCGACGATGATTTCCCGCATCACGGGATTCATCCGCAACGTGCTCATCGGCTCGTCGCTCGGCCCGGCTATTTCCTCCGCCTTCACCACGGCGAACCAGCTGCCCAACCTCATCACGGAGATCGTGCTGGGCGCGGTGCTGACCTCGCTCGTGGTGCCCGTGCTGGTGCGCGCGGAAAAGGAAGACGCTGACCGTGGCGAGGACTTTGTCCGGCGCCTCTTCACGCTGGCCTTCTCCCTGCTGGCCACGATCACGGTGCTTTCCTGCATCTTTGCCCCGCAGTTAACGCGCATGATGTTGCCGGAGGACGGCGAGGTCAATGCCGTGCAGGCCACCTCCTTTGCCTACTTGCTGCTGCCGCAGATCTTCTTCTACGGGCTTTTCGCGCTCTTCCAAGCGGTGCTCAACACCAAGAGCATCTTTGGGCCAGGCGCGTGGGCACCGGTGGTCAATAACATCATCTCGATCACGGTGCTCGTGGCCTACCAGCTGCTCCCGGGCAGCTTGCATCCCGATGCGCCTTCGCCGATCACAGACCGGCACGTGCTGCTCCTAGCCCTAGGTACCACGGCCGGTGTGGTGGTGCAATGCCTCATCCTTTTCCCTTATCTCAAGAAGGCGGGCATTAACCTCAAGCCGCTGTGGGGCCTGGATGACCGCCTCAAGCAATTCGGCGGGATGGCCATGGCCATCGTGGCCTACGTAGCGGTTTCCCAGCTGGGTTACGTCATCACCTCCCGCGTGGCGGCCCATGCGGACAAAGAAGCGCCGTTTATCTACCAGCAGGCATGGCTTCTCCTGCAGGTACCCTATGGCGTCATTGGCGTCACGCTGCTCACCGCAATTATGCCGCGCCTGTCCCGCAACGCCGCGGACGGTGACGTCAAGGCCGTGGTCCGGGATCTCACGCTGGGCACGAAGCTGACGTTTATCGCCCTGATTCCGATCGTCATCTTCATGACGGGATTCGGCATCCCGATCGCCCGCGGCCTTTTCCAGTACGGCGCCTTCAACGCCAAGGCGGCCGAGGTACTCGGCCTCACGCTGAGCTTCTCTGCCTTTACCCTCATCCCATACGCCCTCGTGCTGCTGCACCTGCGCGTGTTCTACGCCCGTGAGGAAGCGTGGACGCCGACGTTTATTATCGCCGGCATCACGCTGACCAAGTCGGTGCTCTCCCTGCTTGCCCCACACGTGGCGGATTCCCCCGACCGCGTGGTCGTCCTTCTGGGCACTGCCAATGGCTTCGGCTTCGTGGCCGGCGCGGTGATCGGCGGCTTCCTGCTCAAGCGAAAGCTGGGCAGCCTGGGCGGTCGCGCGGTTATCGCGACGACTATCTGGTCAGTGCTGGCCTCCCTCGTGGGCCTCGTGGTGGCCTTCGTCATCAATTACGTCATCAACCTCGTGCTCCCGGAGCAGGTGCCGCCGTTCGTGTACCTGCTGAAGCTTGCCGTGGCGGGCCTCATCTTCGTGGCTGTTACCGGCATCGTGCTTTCGCGCTCGGGCTTGCCGGAAGTCATCAACCTTGGCCGCCAGCTGCAGCGCATCCCCGGCATGTCCCGCATCATCAAGATCGAGCATGCCGAGGCCATCGAGGTCGAGGCCCCAGAGCAGCTGGAGATCCAGCCGATCTTCAGCGTGGATGCCTTCAACTCCTCGCCGGTACCGCCGCCGATGTCCGCCGGTATTGTCCGCGGGCCGCGCTTGGTGCCGGGCGCCCCGGTCTCCGATGGCCGCTTCCGCCTTCTCAAGGACTACGGCTCTGCCGCGGGTACCCGCTTCTGGAAGGCCCGCGAGCAGGCCACCGGCCGCCTGGTATCGCTGACATTCGTGGACACCACGGGCGAGGCCCCGATGGCACCGGCCACCCCGGCGGTAGCCGCCCGCCGCTCCGCCGAAGTCTCCCGCGCCACGCGCCGCCTGGCTGAGATGGAACTGGATGCCATGGCGGAGAACATCGACATCCTGTCCTACCGCCAGGGCTGCCTCGTCGTGGCGGACTGGGTGGAGGGCACCTCCCTGAAGACGGTCTCGGAGGATGAGGACCTCGATCCGCGCGCCGTCGCCCACGCCTTAGTCCCGCTGGTGCGCACCACGGCTGCTGCCCACGCGGCGGGCCTCGTGCTGGGAATTGAGAACCGCAACCGCATCCGCATTTCCACTGAGGGCATTGCCACCCTGGCCTTCCCCGCGGTGCTGCACAGCAACGATGAGGAGACTGACCGCTCGGCGCTGGCCTCCGCCATCTCGCTCCTCGTGGAGTCCACCAGTCCGACACCGGAGGTGCTACAGGAGATTGCTGCCGACGCCGAGGAGGGCCAGGACTCCGATCTCGAGGACATCGCCAACCGCTTGGCGGCCTTCGCCGGCGATGGCGACGAGGGCGAGGAGACCCTCCAGATTCCAGTCGAGGAGACCCCGCGCAAGGAGGACCCGAGCCCCGCACCGGGCTTCGGCGGCCGCGGTTACTCTGGCTCCGGCATCATCGTCCTAGGCGCGCTGGCCACCCTCTTCGTCGTGGCAATGGCCGCGCTCAGCGTGTGGATCCTGTCTCATGTGGGAAATGAAAAGACTTCCCCAGTGGTGACGAAGAGCGAATCGACGACTGAAACCTCATTCCCCAACGTGCCGCCGGTGCTCCTGAAGGACGTCAAGACCACCTCCGTTCCGGAGGGCAAGGAAGTATCTGGTTCATGGTCCACGAAGAAGGCAGACACTGGACTCCTGCTCAGCATTGACAAGCCCACGCAACTCCGCGCGCTACCGCTTCAGCAGAGCAAGTCCACCGGCGCCAAGTACGAAGTCTATGGCGTTAATACCAAAGATTTTGACCCCACGGATCCTGACTCCGGCAAGCTCACCGAGCTCGCACACGGCACGCTAACCAACGCGCGCCAAGACATCGAGCTCAAGGAGAAGCCCGTGGCCTTCGACGGCGCCCTCATCGTCTTCACCGACATGCCCAAGTCCGGCTCCGTCACACTGAAGGAGGCCACCCTGGTGGGCATCCCAACCAACTAACCCACCACCTCACGCATTTCCCCAGACCTCGATCCCGAAACTCCCTGCTCGCTGACTCAGACGCGCCACGCGCTTGACGACGCCCACCTGCAGGTTTCGGGTAGCAGGTCTGGGGCTTTAGTGTTCTTGCAATTTCTTCCCTTGACAGATAAGTGAAGGAGCGTATAATTCTTGTTGTCACGTCAACAATCTAGAGAAACCTAGAAGAAACGAGGAACCCATGACTATCACCGCAGGAACGTACGCACTGGACCCGGCACACACCACTATCGGCTTTGTTGCCCGCCACGCCATGATCACCAAGGTGCGCGGCAACTTCAACGAGTTCGAAGGCACCCTGACCGTAGGGGAGAACATTACTGACTCCGCCGCCACCGCCACGGTGAAGACGGCGTCCATCGATACCAAGAACGCTGATCGCGATGCACACGTAAAGAATGAGGACTTCTTCGACGTAGAGAAGTTCCCGGAGATGACCTTCACCGCGACCAAGTTCGACGTTAACGACGAGGGTGAGGGCACCGTCACCGGTGACCTCACCATCAAGGGCACCACCAAGTCCGTTGATTTCAAGGTAGAAGAGACCGGCGTGGCCGAGGATCCCTTCGGCAACACCCGCCTTGGCTTCGAGGCTAAGACCTCCATTAACCGCACCGACTTCGGCATCGACTTCAACGCTCCGCTGAAGACCGGCGGCGTGCTCGTCTCCGAGGAGATCAAGATCGAGCTCGAGGTTTCTGCCATCAAGCAGTAGGCCGTCAGGCGTGATACCTCGCCTTGAGAAGTAGTTTTTAGTTGTTGCCCGTAGTGCCCATTTCGGCACTACGGGCAACAACTTTTTGACGACTAAGGCGCCACAACCGAGTAATAAACAACTCCGGGCAGCTTACCTGTGATACGCACCGCAGCGACGTTTAAGATGTAGCGCATGACTACCGCAAACCTCACCCATGCAGAAGCCACCGCCCGCAGCACCGCGCTGCGTTTGAGCACCTACGATCTGCACCTCGACGTCACGAGCGCGCCAACCGACGCCGACTCCTACGAGGTCACCTCACGTATTACGTTCACCACCACTAAGCCCGAGACCTTCGTGGATTACTTGGGCAAGGCCGTGCACGCAGTGCGCGTCAACGACAAGGAGGTGGAGAACACCTTCGACGGTGGACGGGTCTACCTGAGCAACCTTCCAGTGGGGGAGGAACTCACCGTGGAGATCACCGGCTCCTCCTATTACTCCCGCACCGGCCAGGGCCTGCACCGCATGCACGACCAGGCCGATGACACCACCTACCTCTACTCGCACCTCGAGCCATCCGATGCCCGCCGCATCTTCCCCTGCTTTGACCAGCCGGATCTCAAGGCCAGCTACGAGGTGCACCTCACCGGCCCGGAAGGCTGGCAGCTGCTCAGCAATCAACCGGAGATCAGCCGCGAGAAGACGGATAGCGGGGAAGTGGCACACTTCGCGCCGACCCCTCTGCTGTCGACGTATTTGACGGCGTTTGCGGCGGGGCCGTACGTCGAGAAGCACAGCACCTGGACCGCCCCCGATGGCTCCTTGGAAGTGGAGCTGCGCGCCTTTGCCCGCGCCTCCATGGCCGAATACCTGGATGATGAAATCCTGCAGGTCACAGCACAAGGCATGGACTTCTTCCACAGCAGTTTTGGCTACCCGTACCCGTGGGCCAAGTATGATTCCATCTTCGTTCCGGAATACAACCTGGGCGCCATGGAGAACCCCGGCCTCGTGACCTTTACGGAGCATTACCTCTTCCGTTCTGCCGCCACCCGCGCGCAGCATGCCGGGCGCACGAACACCATCCTGCACGAGATGTCGCACATGTGGTTCGGTGATCTGGTCACCCCGCAGTGGTGGGATGACCTGTGGCTCAAGGAGTCCTTCGCGGAGTTCATGGGCGCGGATTCCTCGGTCCACGCCACCGAATACACCGAGGCGTGGGTGAACTTCGCCGGGCAACGAAAGAACTGGGCGTACCTGCAGGATCAGCTGCCCACCACGCACCCGATCAAGGCCGAGATCCCGGACGTCGATGCCGCGCGCCAGAACTTCGACGGCATTACTTATGCCAAGGGTGCAGCGGTGCTCAAGCAGCTGGTGCACTACGTGGGCCGGGAGAACTTCTACGCCGGCGCGCGCGACTACTTCCAGGAGCACGCCTTTGCTGCCGCCACCTTCGAGGACCTGCTCACGGCGCTGAAGAAGCACACCGACCGCGACCTGGACGCCTGGTCCACAGCCTGGCTGCGCACGTGGGGCCCGGACACGCTCACCCCGGAGCTGCACACGGACGGCGATAAGATCCACGAGCTCGCCATCGCGGTGGAAGCCGAGGACACCACGCGCCCGCACCGCCTCAACGTGGCACTCTTCGATGACTCCCTGAACAAGTACGCCACCCTCGACGTCGATCTGGAGGGCGAGCGCACCATCCTCGATGAGGCATCGGGGCTGCAGGCGCCGGCGTTGCTGCTGCTTAACGACGGCGACCACACCTACGCCAAGGTCCGCTTCGACGAGACCTCCTTGGAGACCATTCGCACGCGCCTGTCTGAAGTTCCGGATGAGCTTTCCCGCGCGGTCATCTGGACTTCCCTGTGGAATCTCACCCGCGATGGCGAGTGGCCAGTGCGTTCCTACCTGGACACGGTGCTCAACCACGCCCCGGCGGAGTCCAACCCGACGCTTCTGACCACAGCCTTTGCCAATGCCCGCTATGCCATCGACCACTTCGTGAGCGAGGATGACCGCGAAGAGATTCGCGCCGATTATGCCGAGCGCCTCTGGGAGGTTCTGCAGCAGGCGCCGGCAGGCTCCGATGCGCAGCTCACCGTCGCCCGCGCCGCCATCCAGGCCTTCGCGGCCAACCCAGCAGAATCCGGCACGCCACGTCTGCGCGCGCTTTACGACGGCTCCCTCGACGGCCTCGCCCTCGACCCGGACATCCGCTGGGCCATCCTCCGCGCCTTGGCCGCCCGCGATGCCGTGAACTCCGATGAGCTGGAGGCGGAGAAGGAGCGCGATAACACGCTCACCGGTGCCGCCGCCTACCTGGGCGCCTCCCACGCTTTCCCATCTGCCGAGCTCAAGCGCGAAGTCTTCGATCTCGTACGCACGCCGGGTAAGTACTCCAACGCGGAGGTGGATTCCCTGCTCGCGGCGTTTAACGCCCCGTGCTCGGCCCACCTCACCGAGGCCTTTGCCCAGGAGTATTTCGACTCTCTGGCGAAGCTCTGGGAGGAGCACCCCATCGAGATTGCTAACCGCCTCGTGCGCGGGCTTTACCCGGATCTCGCGATGGCCGACGCCGCCACCAGCGAGTTCCTGAGCAGCGAACGCCCTCGGGCGCTGCGCCGCGTGCTGCTGGAATGCCAGGATGCGCTGCGTCGCGCGCAACGCGTGCGTGCGGCGCAGTAGACGCGGCGCGTAGCGGACTGCAGAATCTTCCCGTAAACTCACAAGCACATTAACGGGGGACAATCACACACCATCGGCTTCGGCCAAGGGACTGTGTTGACCCATGTGTCATTGCTCAAGTTTCCGGGGGGATTCTTCTTGTCAGCTCAGCCGACCGATCGTGAACTCGTCGACGCCTTCATTGGCGGAGATACTAAGGCCTTTTCGGCAATCGTCGAGAAGCACCGTGCGCGCCTGACGGCCATGGCGCGGCGCTATACGCGCAACGATGATGATGCGCAGGACATCGTGCAGGAGGCACTGCTCAAGGCCAGCTGCAACATGGCCTCCTACCGGCACGATGCCACGCTGAGCACATGGCTGCACAGGCTGGTGATGAACTCCGGCTATGACTTCCTCAACCATCGCTCCAACCGGGAGAACGCCTCCCTGGATGCAGAGATCATTGAGGATGACCGCAACTACGCACTCGCGCACAATCCCAGTGAGAACTTGGCGGAACGCATCACGGTGGCCCAAGCGATGGAGACGTTGCGCCAGGACCAGCGAGAAGCGCTGTACCTGACCGACGTAGCAGGCTATCCCATCGATGCGGTGGCCAAAGTGCAGGGCGTTGCGCCAGGCACGGTGAAATCGCGGCGAGCCCGGGCTCGGCAAGTGCTGCGTGCGGCGATAGACTGAGGCCGAGTAGAATCTGATTCTTGATCGGAATTGTCGTCTCAAGGGAGTTTTTTGTGACCATCCACGATGTCGCCATCGTCGGCTCCGGCCCCGCCGGCTACACCGCAGCACTCTACGCAGCACGTGCCGAGCTCAATCCCATCGTCTTCGAGGGCTTTGAATACGGCGGCGAACTCATGAACACCACCGAGGTGGAGAACTACCCGGGCTTCCAGAAGGGCATCATGGGCCCCGAGCTCATGGAAGAAATGCGCGCCCAGGCCATCCGCTTCGGTGCGGACCTGCGCATGGAGGTTGTCGATTCCGTCGAGCTCGAGGGCGAGGTGAAGAAGCTGCACGTCGGTGACGAGGTCTTTGAGGCCCGCACCGTCATCCTCGCCACCGGTGCAGCGCCGCGCTACCTGGGCATTCCGGGTGAATCCGAGCTCGCTGGGCGCGGCGTGTCCGCCTGCGCCACCTGCGATGGCTTCTTCTTCAAGGGCCACAACATTGCCGTCGTCGGCGGCGGCGATTCCGCCATGGAGGAGGCCACCTTCCTCACCAAGTTCGCCGAAACCGTAACGATCATCCACCGCTCCGAGAACTTCCGCGCCTCCAAGATCATGCTGGAGCGCGCCAAGGAGAACCCACAGATCAAGTGGCTGACCAATACCACCGTTGAGCGCGTCCTGGATAAGGACGGCAAGGTTGGCGGCCTGGAGGTCAAGAACGCCCTAACCGGCGAAACCAGCGAACTCGATGTCACCGCCATGTTTGTGGCGATTGGCCATGACCCGCGCTCCGGCTTCCTCGAGGGCCAGGTGGCCACCAATGAGGCTGGCTACGTTGTCGTGGAGCAGCCTTCGACTAAGACCTCGCTGCCCGGTGTCTTCGCCTGCGGCGACTTGGTGGATGACCACTACCAGCAGGCCATCACCGCGGCTGGCTCCGGCTGCCGCGCGGCCATTGATGCGGAACATTTCCTCGCCGATAACCGTTAATAGTCACATGAGCAACATTAAGAACGTCACTACTGATTCCTTCCGCGCGGACGTCGTGGAGGCAGGCAAGCCCGTCGTCGTGGACTTCTGGGCTGAATGGTGTGGGCCGTGCAAGAAGTTGTCCCCGATTCTCGAAGAGGTCGCCGAAGAACTCGATGATGACGTCTCCGTGGTCAAGGTCAACGTGGACGAGGAGCGCACCCTGGGTGCCATGTTCCAGATCATGTCGATCCCATCCGTGCTGATTTTCAAGAATGGTGAGAAGGTCGACGAGTTCGTCGGCCTGCGTTCCAAGGCCGACATCGTGGCGCAGATAAAGAAACAGCTCTAACTGGTATTCTTTAACTCGTTGATGGCGCACTGCGGTGCGCCTCCTTGATCACGAAAGGGGTAGGTGTGAATCGCGTTTTACGTGTAGGTGACCAGAGCGTTCGGGTCGCCGAAGCACGCGCAACCCTTGCCCGCCTCGGCCTGATGACTGACTACCAGGGGACTTTGTCCGACTGGAAGAAGCAAAAGTACTCCGAAGCCGATAAGCACTTTGATAACAATTTGGCCGAGGTCCTCAAGGCCTTCCAGCAATCCCGCGGCATCGTGCCTAGCGGCGATATTGATGACCTCACTCTGCGCGAGCTGCGCCAGGCTTCCTACACGCTGGGCGCCCGCGTTCTGGCCTATGAACCGGGCAACGTGCAGGTGGGCGATGACGTAGCACAGCTCCAAGAACAACTGCAGGAGCTTGGCTTCTACCAAGAACGCATCGATGGCCATTTCGGTGCCCGCACCTACGCGGCGCTGGCGGAATACCAACTCAACTCTGGCCTGCGCAGTGACGGGATCTGTGGCCCTGCCACCATTAACGCCCTCAACCTGCTGGGTCGGCGTATCACTGGCGGCTCGGCGCACAATATCCAGGAACGCGAGCGCGTGCGCAATGCCGGGCCAAAGCTGGCCGGCAAGCGCGTTGTGATCGACCCCAGCCTGGGTGGCCTCAACAAGGGCCGCACGGTCAGGGGACGCTTCGGCAACATCACGGAAGAGGAGATCCTCTGGGACTTGGCCGAGCGTGTTGCCGGGCGCATGATCGCCGCCGGCATGGAGACCATCATCTCCCGCCCGCGCAACGATGACCCATCGATCCGTGACCGCGCAGACATGGCCAATGCATTCGACGCCAACCTGGTTATTTCACTGGCCTGCGATGAATACCCCACGGAGAAGGCCAACGGCGTAGCCACCTTCTACTTTGGGTCGGAATCCGGCAACTCTTCCCTCATCGGTGAGACGCTCTCCGGCTTCATCCAGCGTGAGATCGTTGCCCGTACCGAGCTGGGTAACTGCCGCAACCACGGCCGCACGTGGGCGTTGTTGCGCCTGACGCAGATGCCGGTGGTGCAGGTCGTGCTGGGTTACCTGACCAGCCCCAAGGACGTGGCTATCCTTACCAACCCGGACCGCCGCGATGACATCGCCGAGGCCATCGTCGTCTCCGTCAAGCGCCTCTACCTCTTGGACGAGGATACCGCCGTGACCGGCACCTACCGCTTCGACGAGCTGCTGCGCGCCGAGCGCTCTTCCTAAAGGGCTTAGGCCAAAGCGCGGGCGAGGAGGTCCTCCACCGCGGCTGCGGTCAGCAGGTCGAAAGCCGGTGGAAGCTCGAGGCGCAGGCGCGGGGTAATAGGGTGATCGCGCACCACCATGAAACCGGCGGACTCCAGCGTCTCCACAGGTAATAGGCCTATGCGAGCGGGTTTCTCGCGGAGGAGCTCTTCGGCCTGGCGGGCATCACGAAAGCCAAAGGCCTCAACGGCGCTAGCCTCGCGTGAGGTGAGGTGCATGATGGTGGCGTCGAGAAGCACTGCTTCCAAGCCCTTCGCCGCGCGGTGCGGCTTTACAAATAGCGAAGTCACCAGGACCGCATCCTCCGAGACGGGGGAAGTGGGCAGCTTGGCCACACCGGGGGCAAGCTCAGGCGGACAGAAGAGGAGCGTGGCCTCATCGCCCACGGTAAAACCGCACTCGCCGCAGCGCAGCAGGGTGGCGCTGATCCATGCCTCCTTTTCAAATGCAGGGTCAGCGACCGTGGTTTTCAGCTCCCAAAAAATAGATCGGGCCGCCAAGGGGTTGATAGCAACACCTTCCTTGACGGCCTGAACGAGCATGGCGAGCTAGCTGCCTTCTTTGCCCTCAATGAGCGCTAGGATGCGCTCGAAATCCTCCTGGTCACCGAATTCGACGACCATCTTGCCCTTGCGCTTGCCCATGGTGACGGTGACCTTGGTGTCGAAGCGATCAGCCAAGCGCTCGGCGGAGTCCGTAAAGAACTGCGGCTGCGGGGCAGCGGGCTTCTTGGTTGGCTCGGCTGGCTTGCCATCGCGCTTGTACAGGGTGACGGCTTCCTCGGTGGCTCGCACAGAAAGGCCCTCGGCCACGACGCGATTGGCAATGAGCTCCATGGCCTCTGCATCCGGCAAACCCAGCAACGCGCGGGCGTGACCGCCCGATAACGTACCCGCGGCAACGCGCTTCTGCACGTCCACCGGCAGCTTGAGCAGGCGGATCATGTTGGTCACCTGCGGGCGCGAGCGACCAATGCGGTCAGCCAACTCATTTTGGGTAACCCCAAATTCTTCAAGAAGCTGCTGATAGGCGTGTGCTTCTTCCAACGGGTTGAGCTGCACGCGGTGGATATTCTCCAGCAGAGCGTCCCGCAGGAGGTCATCATCCTTGGTATCGCGGACGATAGCCGGGATGGTGGCCAGGCCCGCCTTGGAAGAGGCGCGCCAGCGGCGCTCACCCATGATGAGCTCGAAGCCGCCCTCCTCGGAAGGCCGGACCACGACCGGCTGCAACAGACCGAATTCCTTGATGGAGTGGACCAGCTCGGCCAGGTCATCCTCGTCGAAGACAGTACGCGGCTGCTTCGGGTTGGGCATGATGTCACCGACGGAAATCTCACGGTAAGTCGCACCAATCACCGAAGGCTTGGCCTGACGCTTCTTCGAACCCGAGGATTGCTGGATAGTGGGCGCACCCTGCACCCTTTTCGTGCCGGCATCCTTAGGAGCGCCGGTGGACGCACCGAGAATGATATCTGCGGCGGAATCTCCCAAGCGTGGCTTGCGGGAGGGCGCACCCGGGCCGGACGGGATGAGCGCGGCCAAGCCCTTGCCCAAACCGCCCTGGCGCTGCTCCGGCTTGTGGTCTGCCTTCTTATCTGCCACGGTGTCCTATCCTTCCAATTCCGCGAAAATCTCTGGGCTCACGCCAATGGCACCCGTGGTGGGGTGCGGCGTGTAGTCCCCGCGCTTATCCAACTCGCGTGCGGCGGCGGCGTAGGCGCGGGCGCCTGTCGACGACGGGTCATAAGCGATAACCGTCTTACCATAACCCGGCGCCTCCGAAACGCGAACGGAGCGCGGGATGACGTTGCCTAAGACGACGGCGCCGAACTGCTCGCGCACTTCATTGGCCACCTGCTCTGCCAGCTTGGTGCGGGCGTCGAACATGGTGAGCAGCACGCCGGAGATGTGCAGATCCTCGTTGAGGTGCTCACGGATCATGGAGATATTTCCCAGCAGCTGGCCCACGCCCTCCAGGGCGTAGTACTCACACTGGATGGGAATAATGACCTCTTCTGCGCACGTCATCGCATTGATGGTGAGCAAGCCTAGAGATGGTGGGCAGTCAATAAAAACGTACTCAAAGCCATGCTCTTCGAGGAAGCCGTTGTGCAGGGCGTCATACAGGCGAAACTCGCGGCGAACCAGGGAGACCATTTCAATCTCCGCGCCGGCGAGGTCGATGGTGGCGGGGATGCAGTAGAGGTTTTCATCGTCGGGGGAGTGCTGCATCGCATCCTCCGCGCTGCAGTCACCCAACAAAACCTCATAGCTGGATTTGGTGCCGGAGGTGTGCTCCGCGCCCACCGCGGTGGAGGCATTGCCCTGCGGGTCCAAGTCGATCACCAGGACCTTCTTGCCGGCCTCAGCGAGCGCGGCGGCAAGGTTGACGGCGGAGGTGGTTTTACCCACGCCACCCTTCTGGTTCGCGATGGTGATAAGACGAGGATGAGTCATGCCGTCTACTTTAGTTCACGCGCGGGACACGGATAATGGTGGTGCCGTGGATGGTCATGACCTCGGCTTTTCCGCCACCGGCGCGCTTGATGTCGGCTGCGTCGCGCTCCAGCTCCTCGTGCACCGAGGAACCCTTGAGAGCGATCATCTCTCCGCCCTTGCGAACCAGCGGCAGGGACCACTTGGCCAGCTTGCCCAACGGGGCCACCGCGCGGGAGGTCACGATGTCGGCACCCTTAACGGCCTTCTTCACCGGGCCTTCCTCGGCGCGGCCGCGGATGACGGTGACGTTATCGAGGCCCAGCAGGTCGACGACCTCGTTGAGGTAAGTGGAGCGCTTCAGCAGCGGCTCGATGAGGGTGATTGTCAGGTCAGGGCGCGCGATGGCGAGCGGGATGCCGGGCAAGCCGGCGCCACTGCCGACGTCGATAAGCGTGGCGCCCTGCGGCATTACCTCCGCGACCACGGCGCAGTTAATGAGGTGGCGCTCCCACAGGCGCGGGACCTCGCGGGGACCTATAAAACCACGGGTGGACCCGTCCGTAGCCAGCGAATCGTGGTATTTCTGCGCGAGCGGCAGACGCGATCCGAAGACGTCAGACGGGTCCAGTGGCACAGTGTCGGACACAGATTCAGTCACTGTGAAAACTCCTGGGTTACGTTCTAGTTGTTCTTGCGGCGCTGTTTCTTAGAGCGGTGATCCTTCTTGCGTGCGCCCGGCTTCGGGGCAGAAGTGCGCTTGAGCTCAGCCTTGGCAGCTGCCTCTTCTTCTTCCTCGCGGTCCATCTTGGCGTAGACGATGCGAGTTTGGAAGAAGGTCCACACGGTGTTGGCCAGCATGTAGAAGAGCAAGCCGATGGGCCAGATGAAGCCGGAGAACACCAGCATTGCCGGCATAAACCACAGCATCATCTTGTTCATCATGGCCATCTGCTGCTGCATCATCTCCGCGTTCTGACCCTGCGGGGTAGCGGTCTTGCCGGCCGCGCGGCGCGCCTCCTGACGGTTCAGCGTCATGCGGGCGTTGAAGTGGGTCAGCGTCGCAATGATGGCGATGAGCGGCACGATGATGAAGGCCGCCTGTGCGGTGGTGGTTTCCTTAACAATCTCCAGACCGGAGTTGAGGCTCAGGTTGGCCACGAGCGGGACACCGAAGATCTTGGCGTCTACGAACTGCTTCACCAGCTCAGGTTCGAAGATGTAGTTCGCAATGGAGGCGTTCATCTCCTCCGACATTGCTTCACCCGCCGGGTGGCCCACGCCACCGGCGACGGCAACGGTGCGGTCGAAGGAACGCAGCACGTGGAACAGACCAATGAACATGGGGATCTGCGCGAACATCGGCAGACAGCCCGCCACCGGACGAACGCCGACTTCCTTGTAGATGCGCTGCATCTCTTGGGCAGCCTTGGTCTGGTCATTGGCGTACTTGGTGCGCAGTTCCTGAATTTGCGGCTGGATCTCCTGCATCTTGCGTGAAGAGCGCAGCTGCGTGATGGTCGGCTTGACCATGATGGCCTTGAGCGTCCATGTCAGAAGAACGATGGCGATGATCCAGGTTCCGCCCCATGCGGAATCAAGGACGAAGCTCAAGAGCCAATGCCAGAACCACAGGACGGCTGAAATTGGCCAATAAATGAAATTAAGCACGAGAGTTGTTTACCTCAGTTGTTGTTTGGTCGGTACCGGATCAAACCCGCCCGGGTGCCAGGGACCGCACTTGCATAACCTGGCGAGGGCCATGCCCGTCCCCTTGAAGGCTCCATGGATGGAGATGGCTTCGAGAGCATAGGCACTGCACGTCGGTTCAAAACGACAGGTGGAGACCATCTTAAGGCCTGACAAGTGCTTTTGGTAGAAGCGCACCCCGTGAACTAGGACTCTCCCGAACCCGCGGGCTTCAGGAATCTCCTCTCCTTGAGAGTTCAGATATCCCATGTGCTTAGTGCTTTGCGGATATCACGCTCAAGGCGCTCACTGGTGGCACTACCGCTAGCGGGCAAGGCGCGGATAACAATGTCAACATTGGCGGGCAATACTGTCCCGTTGACGCCATCGCGCATGAGGGACATGCACACATGACGAAGCCGCCGGGAGGTGCGGTGGCGAACCACGGCATTCCCGACGGCCTTCGACACGATGAGGCCGAACCGCGGCCCAGTGGCCGCGATGTCGTCTTCACCGTCGTTAAAGCGCAAATGCACGACGACAGTGCGCGTGCCCGCCCGGCGCCCGCCCTTGATGGTCCTCCGAAATTGCCTCGGGGACGTGAGCTTGTGCTGGGCTGGAAGCATGAATTAAGCGGTGAGCTTAGCGCGACCCTTCTTGCGACGAGCGGCGACGATGGCGCGGCCGGCGCGGGTGCTCATGCGGGTACGGAAGCCGTGCTTACGAGCGCGACGACGGTTGTTCGGCTGGAAGGTACGCTTACCCTTTGCCACGATTAACTCCTTGAAGTTGTTGGTGGATGGCACAGCCACACGCCGGTGAGGGCGGTGGGCATAAACATCCACTGATGAATGGTGTACGTGGGGATGTGGCTTCGCACGTGAAGCGCCGTGAGGCGTGGCGAGGCATTCCCACATGCAACATGTGCACCATGCACTGTTGCGATAGACCATCACAGGTTACGTGACAGATAGTGCGCGAAACAAATCGACACACTGGGTGTCCCCGAAATTACAAAGATGTTTTTATCCGCAGCTAGAACGCCACTTTTTGCCCACATGCTGCGCGACAAGTGCCCCCTCTCGCCGTTCTTGCGCCGCGCTTGGCGCCACCGTGCCGAGCGCGCATAAAAGTGCGTTAGACAGCGCCCCCATAACGCGGTACAACTGAGGAATCGAATTCCACAGTCACCCACAGGGTGTGGATAACTCTCAATGAAGACTTGAGACTTTTGCTGTTTATGCAGGTTAACTGCATTGAGGAGCCGATGTACAGTTATCCACAGCTATGAGATAGGCTGTGGATAAACCACCTATCCACACTTGTGGATAACTTTGTGGATTCCGAGGTTACACACCAAAACATCGTGTGGAATCTTCGGTGGAAATTACAACTTCATGTGATTTCTCATCCTGTATCTCTCCTCATCCATCCGTCCATCCCCGATCCCCAACCCACAGTCACGCAGTAAATACTCAGCTCCCAAAGCCTCTTCTTCAGGGAACCGAGTAGGTGTGGCCGGCCCCGGCCGATGACACCGCGTGAACTGTGACTACACAGAAGGTAGGCGTTTTGTCTGATCCGCAAGCAGCCCTCCGGGCCAGCTGGAAAGCTGTGGTCAGTGATTTACTGGCTCAGTCCGAACAACCAAGTTCGGACGTACCCAATTTCTCCCATAGCCAGCGCCTCAATCTTCAACTTGTAGAACCCATCATGATCGGTGATGGCTACGCGCTGATCGCCGCCCCGCACGAGAACGCCAAGAATGTCATCGAGGCCGAGCTGGGGGAGTACATCACCCGCACCTTGTCGCAGCATATGGGGCGCCCTTGTTCTTTGGCCGTGACCATTGCGGCGCCGCCGCAGCCGGCTCACGAAGAAGCGCCAGAAGCGCCCGCACCCCAGCGCCCCATCCAAACCGAGGCGCCCGAGCACGGCATGGGGCACCAGGCACAGGGTTTCCAGCAGCCCATGCCGCCCACTCCATCTGCCCAGCCAGAGACGCCAAGCCACCATCAACCGCGCTCCTGGGACACCGCGCATTCTCCGGCTAGCTTGGATGAGTTGGCACAGCACTACAGCGATCAGCAGAGCGGCGTTCCGAACGGCTACCCCGAGGCAACCGGGCCGCGCATCCCGCGCGAGGAACCGGCGCACAACCCGAACCGCGAAAAGTCCCTCAACCCGAAGCACACTTTTGAAAACTTCGTCATCGGGTCCTCCAACCGTTTTGCCAACGGCGCCGCCGTGGCCGTGGCCGAAAACCCCGCCCGCGCCTATAACCCTCTCTTCATTTGGGGCGGCTCCGGCTTGGGCAAAACCCACCTGCTGCACGCGGCCGGTAATTACGCCCAGGTCCTGCATCCGGGCCTGCGCGTGAAGTACGTCTCCTCGGAGGAATTTACCAACGACTACATCAATTCCCTGCGTGATGACCGCCAGGAATCCTTCAAGCGCCGCTACCGCAACCTGGACATCCTCATGGTCGATGACATCCAGTTTCTAGAGGGCAAGGAGTCCACGCAGGAGGAGTTCTTCCACACCTTCAATGCGCTGCACCAGGCCAATAAACAGATCATTTTGTCCTCCGATCGCCCTCCGAAACAGCTGACCACGCTGGAGGATCGCCTGCGCACACGCTTCGAGGGAGGACTGATTACGGATATTCAGCCGCCAGACCTGGAAACGCGCATCGCCATCCTCATGAAGAAGGCCTCCGCGGACGGCACCGACGTCGATCGCTCGGTCCTCGAGCTCATCGCCTCTCGCTTCGAATCCTCGATCCGCGAGCTGGAGGGCGCGCTCATCCGTGTTTCTGCGTATTCTTCCCTGGTCAATGAACCGATCAGTTTGGAGATGGCGGAGATTGCCCTGCATGATCTAGCCCCGGACTCTGCGGATCGCCAGATCACCGCGGCGGCCATCATCGAGGTCACAGCGGATTACTTCGACATCGACGTGGATACCCTGCGCGGTTCTGGTAAGAAGCGCGCCGTCGCCCACGCCCGCCAGCTGGCCATGTATCTGTGCCGCGAGCTCACAGAGCTTTCCCTGCCGAAGATTGGTGATCAATTCGGCGGCAAGGACCACACCACCGTCATCTATGCGGACCGCAAGATCCGTAAGGAGATGACTGAGAACCGCAACACGTACGACGAGATCCAGGCCCTAACCCAACGCGTGAAGAACCACAACCAGCGCTAGCACCACGCAGCGCTTGGCGACGCCCCTGCCCACCTCCCGCAATTTCCTCCCCGCGGGCGTGGGTAGGGGCGTCTTTGCTATCCACCCAAAAGTTATCCACACCGTTATTCACAGCTGTGTAATTTCATTGTTGTAATTTGTAGATCCTTATCACGTTTTCTTCTTCCACAGCAGATCAGAAGGGTCATCGCCCTTGTGATTAACTCTGTGATCAGCGCAGACAGATCTGGGGATGAATTGTGGATAACTTTGACCCCGACCCAGTTACTCACATTTCTTGTCATTTGATCACAGTGATCCCACACCCTGACTCACAGATCGTTTCACCGTGAAGAGCTTGGCTTTTAGCGGGTTGTCCACAGATCCCACAGCGCTTATTACTACTTCTATTTTGTTTTCTCCCTAACCAAGAAGAAAAAGGATGTGTGTGATTCGTCGGCGCCCTGCACGGTCGCGCGCTTGAATCGCAAAGCACGGAAGGTGAATGACAAAATCCTGTGCTTCGGCACCGATCCTGTAAGTTGGAGTGAGCTTGCAAGAATCTTCCATCCGCAACTAGAGGAGCGTCTCACCATCATGGAGCAGTCCGTGTCATTTCGCGTTGCCAAAGATGATCTCGCTAACGCCGTAGCGTGGGTCGCGCGCAGCCTTCCTTCGAAGGTCACCCAACCAGTACTGCGCGCCATGCTGATCACCGCGGATGACAATGGTTTGGAATTCACCGGCTTCGACTACGAGGTTTCCACCCGCGTGCGCATCGCCGGCATGGTGGATGAGCCGGGACGCATCGCAGTGGCCGGTAAGTTGCTCTCTGACATCGTTGCTTCCTTGCCCAACAAGGAAATCGAGATGACGCAGGAGGATAACAAGGTTCTGTTGACCTGTGGTTCTTCGCGCTTCGAGCTGCCGCTCATCCCGCTGGATGATTACCCCCAACTCCCTGTCCTGCCGGAGGTCACCGGCACCATTAACCCGCAGCTCTTCGTCGAAGCCATCAGCCAGGTCGTTGCCGCGGCCGGCAAGGATGACACGCTGCCGATGCTCACCGGCGTGCACATTGACATCAATGGTTCTCACGTGGAAATGACGGCAACGGACCGCTTCCGCCTGGCCATGCGCACCTTCGAGTGGGAGCCGGTATCTCCTGACGTCCAGGCCAAGCTCCTCGTCCCGGCCAAGACGTTGCAGGAGACCGGCCGTTCCTTGGACACGCACCTCAACATCCCGGTTGAAATCGCCGTGGGCACTGGTGAGAACATCGCTGCGGAAGGCCTGTTCGGCCTGCATGCGGATAACCGCGAGACCACCACCCGCATGCTGGACGCGGATTTCCCCAACGTTGCACCCTTGCTGCCCAAGACCCACAGCGCTATGGCCAGCATTGAGGTTGCTCCGCTCCAGGAAGCCATTCGCCGCGTCTCGTTGTTGACGGATCGCAATGCGCAGATCCGCATGGAATTCCGCGAGGGCGAGGTGACCTTGGCAGCCGGTGCTGATTCCGGCCGCGCCAGCGAGTCCTTGCCTTGTGCTTTCAACGGCCGTGAGGACTTCGTCATCGCCTTCAACCCGTCCTACCTTAAGGATGGTTTGGCCGTGGTCCACACGGACCGCGTGGTCTTTGGATTTACCGAACCTTCGCGCCCGGCAATCATGATTCCGGAGCCGGAAGAGCTGCCGGCGGCCAACGAAGACGGCTCTTTTCCTACCCCGGAGACTGACTTCACTTACCTCTTGATGCCGGTGCGCTTGCCAGGCTAGGCCATATGTATATTCGCGATCTCGATGTCAGGGACTTCCGCTCCTGGCCCGAGCTCACCCTCAACCTCAAGCCGGGGATCACCCTGTTTGTCGGCCGCAACGGTTTCGGAAAGACCAATATCGTCGAGGCCATCGGGTATACCGCGCATCTTTCTTCGCACCGTGTGGCCCACGATGCCCCCCTCGTGCGCCACGGCGCGCACAATGCCCGCATCTCCGCCACCGCGGTGAACCAGGGCAGAGAGCTCACCGCGCACTTGCTCATCAAACCCCACGCGGCCAACCAGGCGCAGATCAACCGCACGCGCCTGAAGTCCCCGCGCGAGTTACTTGGCGTGGTGAAAACCGTGTTGTTTTCCCCGGAGGATTTGTCCCTCGTGCGCGGCGAACCTGCAGCACGCCGCCAGTATTTGGATGACATCATTGCCTCCCGCACGCCACGCCTGGCGGGAGTGAAAGCTGATTATGACAAGGTCCTGAAGCAGCGCAATGCCTTGTTGAAGTCGGCGTCGCCAAGCTTGCGCCGGGGCTACAGCGACAGTGACGGTGCCTCGGCGCTGGCCACTCTCGACGTGTGGGATACGCAGCTGTCTTCCCTCGGCGCGCAGGTGATTCAGGCACGCCTAGCGCTTGTCGACGAACTCCGCGAGCACATTCCCGCCGCTTATGCCGGGCTCGCCCCGGAGTCGCGACCGGCCGCCATTGACTACAAATCCACCGTGGACATCTCAGACCGCGAGGTTATCGAGGCCATGATGCTCACCGAGCTTGCCACGAAGCGTCAACGAGAGATCGAACGCGGCATCTCGCTCGTTGGCCCGCACCGCGACGATCTGGTGCTCAACCTTGGCACGAGCCCCGCCAAGGGCTTTGCCAGCCACGGCGAGACCTGGTCCTATGCCATCTCCTTGCGGCTGGCGGAGTTCAACCTGCTGCGCCAAGACGGCACTGATCCGATTCTCATCCTTGATGATGTCTTCGCCGAGCTCGATGCGAAAAGGCGCGAAAAGCTCGTTCACCTCGCCGCGGGTGCGGAGCAGGTGCTCATTACTGCGGCGGTGGATGAGGATTTGCCTGGAAATTTGCAGCCCATTGAACGCTTTACGGTCACAGTGCGCGACACCGACGAGGGCCGAATCTCCGAGATCACTCCGTATACGGCGGGCGGTGACGAGGATGACTGAGCAGGACTTCGATCCGGTCAAGGCGCTCTTCGAGCGCACGCGAAGTAATTCCAAGAATCCGCCGAAGCTAAACAAGCCGGCTCCCAAGATGAACCTGACGCCGACTCCTTCGGAGCAACAGCCAACGCCGTATCGGCGTGGCCGGCCCAGCGGACCCGATGGCCGCCGCCGGCGCCGCAGCCTCGAGATCCCTAGCCTCGGCGCACAGATTCAACGAGAGATTGGCAAACGCGGCTGGGAACACGAATTGGCTCATGGTTGGGTCATGGGTAATTGGGAAAACCTCGTCGGCGAGCGCATCGCCGCGCACACGCAACCGCTCACCATCAAAGAGCAGGTTGTCTACGTGGCGTGTGATTCTTCCAGCTGGGCCACCGAGTTGCGCTACCTGCAGCGCCCCATTTTGCAGAAGATTGGAGATCGCCTCGGCCCGGACGTGGTGGTTAAGCTGCACATTCAGGGCCCCAAGCAGCACCGCAACTATGAGGGCCGCCAATGGGTCAAGCCGCAAGGTTCGCAAGATACGTACGGCTGATTTTGGGTGACCGCGAAATTCACGCAAATTTGGGGCTCTCACGGGCGTGCAGTGCCCTTGCGTGGGGGGACACAGTGTAGAATGGCTAGAGTCTTAGATTTAGCTCTAGCCAAAAGGAGAACACGAATCCGTGGCTGAACAACACGCATATGATGCGGGGTCAATCACAATTCTGGAGGGCCTCGAAGCCGTCCGTAAGCGCCCCGGCATGTACATCGGTTCCACTGGTGCCCGTGGCCTGCACCACCTGATCTGGGAGATCGTTGACAACTCCGTCGATGAGGCGATGGCGGGCTTTGCCGACAAGGTCATCGTCACCCTCCGCGAAGACGGCGGCATCGAAGTTATCGATAACGGCCGTGGTATCCCGGTGGAGATGCACGCCTCTGGCGTTCCCACCGTCCAGGTGGTCATGACCCAGCTGCATGCCGGCGGTAAGTTCGACTCCGAATCCTATGCCGTTTCCGGCGGCCTCCACGGCGTGGGTATCTCCGTGGTCAATGCTTTGTCCACCCGCGTCGAGGCAGATATCAAGCGCGACGGCAAGCACTGGTACCAGAACTTCAACAATGCCATCCCGGATGAACTCGTGGAAGGCGATAATGCTCGCGGTACCGGAACCACCATCCGCTTCTGGCCGGACCCGGAGATCTTTGAGACCGTCGAGTTTAATTACGACACGATCGCTCGCCGCCTGCAGGAGATGGCCTTCCTGAACAAGGGCCTGACCATCGTGCTGCGCGATGAGCGCGCCATCTCTAAGGAGCAGGCCGAACTAGAGGAGATCGCCGAGGCTGGCGATGCCCCAGTGAGCCTGAGCAGCCTGGATGAGAAGGGGGAGTCCACTGAGGCTGCCGACGGTGACGAAGACCAGGCGTCCAAGAAAAAGAAGAAGGAAGTCACCTACCACTACCCAAACGGTCTGCAGGACTATGTTGAGCACCTCAACAAGAACAAGACCGCCATCCACCCCACCATCGTTGCCTTCGACGTTAAGGGTGAGGACCATGAGGTGGAAATCGCGCTGCAGTGGAACCAGGGCTACAAGCAGTCCGTCCACACCTTCGCCAACACCATTAATACTCACGAAGGCGGAACGCACGAGGAAGGCTTCCGCGCGGCGCTGACCTCCCTGATGAACCGCTATGCCAAGGAGCACAAGCTCCTCAAGGAAAAGGATGGCAACCTTTCCGGCGAAGATTGCCGCGAAGGCCTTGCCGCCGTCATTTCCGTCAAGGTTGGGGATCCGCAGTTCGAAGGCCAGACCAAGACGAAGCTGGGTAACTCGGAGATTCGAGGATTTGTCCAGCGTTCCGTTAACGAGCACCTCAACGATTGGTTCGATGCCAACCCGGCTGAGGCCAAGGTCATCATCAACAAGGCCGTGTCCTCTGCGCACGCCCGCGTGGCGGCGCGAAAGGCGCGCGAATTGGTACGCCGTAAGTCCGCCGGTGACCTCGGTGGCCTTCCGGGTAAGTTGGCGGATTGCCGTTCCAAGGACTCGAAGCTTTCTGAGCTCTACATCGTGGAGGGTGACTCCGCAGGTGGTTCCGCCAAGGGCGGCCGCGATTCCATGTTCCAGGCCATCCTGCCGCTGCGCGGCAAGATCCTCAACGTGGAAAAGGCCCGCATGGACAAGGTGCTCAAGAACGCTGAGGTTCAGGCCATCATCACGGCCCTGGGCACCGGCATCCACGAAGAATTCGACATTTCCAAGCTGCGCTATGACAAGATCGTGCTCATGGCCGATGCTGACGTGGACGGCCAGCACATCGCTACGCTGCTGCTGACCCTGCTCTTCCGTTTCATGCCGCAGCTGGTTGAGGATGGCCACGTCTTCCTGGCTAACCCGCCGCTGTACAAGCTGAAGTGGGGCAAGGGCCAGCCGGGCTATGCCTTCTCTGACGCCGAGCGCGACAAGCTGCTTGCTGAGGGCTTGGAGCAGGGACGCAAGATCAACAAGGATGACGGCATTCAGCGCTACAAGGGTCTGGGTGAGATGAACGCCTCCGAGTTGTGGGAGACCACCCTGGATCCGACCACCCGCGTGCTTCGCCGTGTGGATCTGGAGGACGCCCAGCGCGCCGACGAGCTCTTCTCCATCCTCATGGGTGATGACGTGTCTGCTCGCCGCTCCTTCATTACCCGCCGCGCGAAGGACGTACGCTTCCTCGACGTCTAAACGCTAGCCCAAAACCCGCAAAGACCAGCACCTCATATGAGGTGCTGGTCTTATTTCGTCGCCAAGCAGGCGTTTAAACAGTACCCATATGGCGCTGCAGAACGCGGCCGATGGTCGCGACGTTGGGCTCCAGGATCGAGGAGGCCTTGCCGCGCAGTGACTTGTAGGTGCGGGCGATGCCAGGCGCGTTCACATTCTCCGCGGCCTTGTCCGCGGTTGCCATGATGGCGGCGGTAATCTCAGCGCTGCGCCCTTCCAGGTAGGTGCCGAAGTCGGACTGCTCAGAGCCTTCGAATTCCTTCCAGTAGGAATCCAGGCTATTGAGTAGTTCCGGAAGCATGTGGTTGATTCCCTTGGACAAGACCTTAGAATCTGCCTTCTTGGCAGCGCCTAAAGCGCCTTTGAAGGCCATTCCGGAAATGCCGGAGAGCGAAGAGACGGTGTCATCGGCGGCCGTGGCCAAGTCCGCCACTACGGCGTTGCGGGTAGGGGATTGGAGAAGCTGGGTGAGGTTTGTCATACAGGCGAGCTTACTGTGCCGGTGCGGTGGAGCCTGCCTTGAGTGCGGCGAGCTGGTCAGCAATCTCCGGGAAGCCGTTGGTGCGGGCCAGGCGCTCGAGGTCGAAGTCGAGGCCACCTTCGTAGAGGCGGTTGTTTTCAGAAGAACCGGAGGACCCGGCCATCCCGATCTGGGCGGCAAACTCATCTGCTTGGGCGCGCAGCGCCGGGACGTTATCCACTACTAGCTTGAGCAGTGCCGCTGCGGCGGCGATGCTACCGCCGATGATGAGCGTCATGTCGATCGGCGTGGAGCCGGTGAGGGAGGAGCCGGCTTCGCCCTGCTCGAAGTCGGGGTTGAGGTTTTTCTGCCAGTCATTGTCGGCGGTCTTAGCGCTCGCAGCTGGCGTTGCGGCGGTGGCGAGGGTGGTGGCCACGACACCGGCGGCGAGGAACTTCTTCAAAGACTTCGAGGGCATAGGGGGATTCCTTCCTACAAGGGAATAGAGACTTCTTTATCATGTTTAACTTACATAACTTCTGCAACAGAAAGATAGACCTCGGCGCAAAATCGCGCGAATTCTTCATTCTTTCCGCTGAGCGCGGGGACAGAACGCAAGACCGTCTCCAGTGATTCCGCCGCCGCATCGCGGTTGCCATGAACGGCAATTCCCTCAATGGTGGCCGTGCTCGCGGCGGCCGCGGCGGCTAGTGCGGCGAAATTACTAATCCGTACCCGATGGGCCCGGCAAAACTCACGGGCGACGAGGAGCAGTTGTTCCACGTTCACTGGCGTGCGCCTCGGGCCTGGCGGATCTCCGCTTCTAATTCTGAACGCCCAGGCAGCAGCCGGCGCGCGGTATCCTGTACGGCGGCATCGGTGAGGGTTCGCGCAGCCGCCGCAACAACGGCGCGGACCACCGCCTCGTGCTTGGAGGTTCCTTGCGCGGAAGCCAACAAGGTCAGCGCATGGTCTTGGTCCGGGGTCAGGCGCAGCGTCATAGCCATAGAGGACATGGTATCATCGTGATACCACAGCTGTGCCACAAACGGCCTTATACGGCCCTAGAAGGTAGGATAGGGCGTTATGAGCGACAATAACGGTGATCTTTTCGATCGCATCCAACCAATTGACATCAATGAGGAGATGGAGTCGAGCTACATCGACTACGCCATGTCCGTCATCGTCGGCCGCGCCCTGCCGGAGGTGCGCGACGGCCTCAAGCCGGTTCACCGCCGCATCCTCTACGCCATGTATGACTCCGGTTACCGCCCGGATCGCGGCTACGTAAAGTCCGCCCGCCCAGTCTCGGACACGATGGGCCAGTTCCACCCGCACGGTGACTCCGCTATCTACGACACACTCGTGCGCCTAGCCCAGCCGTGGAACATGCGCTACCCGCTGGTCGACGGCCAAGGTAACTTCGGCTCCCGCGGTAATGACGGCCCGGCAGCTATGCGTTATACCGAGTGCCGTATGACGCCGCTGGCGATGGAGATGGTGCGTGATATCCGCGAAAACACCGTCGACTTCGCGCCGAACTATGACGGCAAGACGCAGGAACCGACCATCCTGCCCTCCCGCGTTCCGAACCTGTTGATGAACGGCTCCGGCGGTATCGCCGTCGGTATGGCCACCAATATCCCGCCGCACAACCTCAACGAGTTGGCGGAGGCTATTTACTGGCTGCTGGATAACCCGAATGCTTCTGAGGAAGAAGCCTTGGCTGCCTGCATGGAGCGTGTTAAGGGCCCGGATTTCCCGACTGCGGGCCTCATTGTTAGTGAGCAGGGCATCAAGGATGCCTACACCACTGGTCGCGGCTCCATCCGCATGCGCGGCGTGACCTCCATTGAGGAGGTGGGCAACCGCCAGACCATCGTTATCACTGAGCTGCCTTACCAGGTCAACCCGGACAACATGATCTCCAACATCGCGGAGTCTGTGGTCAACGGCAAGATTGCAGGAATCGCCAAGATTGAGGACGAGTCCTCTGACCGCGTGGGCATGCGCATCGTGGTCACCCTCAAGCGTGATGCTGTGGCCCGCGTGGTGCTCAATAACCTGTACAAGCACTCCCAGCTGCAGACCTCCTTCGGTGCCAACATGCTCTCCATCGTCGATGGCGTGCCGCGCACCCTGCGTCTCGATCAGATGCTGGGCTACTACGTTGCACACCAGATCGAGGTCATCGTCCGCCGTACCCAGTTCCGCCTGGATGAGGCCGAGAAGCGCGCCCACATCTTGCGCGGCTTGGTTAAGGCACTCGACATGCTCGATGAGGTCATCGCGCTCATCCGCCGTTCCCCGACGGTGGAAGAGGCGCGTGACGGCCTGATGCAGCTTCTCGGCGTCGACGAGATCCAGGCAGACGCCATCCTGGCGATGCGTCTGCGCCGCCTGGCCGCCCTGGAACGTCAAAAGATCATTGATGAGTTGGCGGAGATCGAGGAGATCATCGCGGACCTCAAGGACATCCTGGCCCGCGAGGAGCGCCAGCGTCAGATCGTCCACGATGAGCTGGAGGAGATCGTCGAAAAGTACGGCGATGAGCGCCGTACCCAGATCGTCGCCGCTTCCGGTGACGTGTCCGATGAGGACCTCATTGCCCGCGAGAACGTCGTTGTCACCATCACCGCTACTGGCTACGCTAAGCGCACCAAGGTGGATGCTTACAAGGCACAGAAGCGCGGCGGCAAGGGCGTGCGCGGCGCGGAGCTCAAGCAGGACGATATTGTCAAGAACTTCTTCGTCTGCTCCACGCACGACTGGATCCTGTTCTTCACCAACTTCGGCCGCGTCTACCGCCTCAAGGCCTATGAGCTTCCGGAGGCCGGCCGCACCGCCCGCGGCCAGCACGTGGCCAACCTGCTGGAGTTCCAGCCGGAGGAGAAGATCGCCCAGGTCATCCAGATTCAGTCCTATGAAGACGCTCCTTACCTGGTGCTTGCTACCCAGCAGGGCCGCGTGAAGAAGTCCCGCCTCACCGACTACGAATCCGCACGTTCCGCTGGGCTCATCGCCATCAACCTCAACGAGGGCGATGCGCTGATCGGTGCCCAGCTGGTCAACGAGGGCGATGACATCCTGCTCACCTCTGAGCAGGGCCAGGCCATTCGCTTTACTGCCGACGACGACCAGCTCCGCCCGATGGGCCGCGCTACCGCCGGCGTGAAGGGTATGCGCTTCCGCGGCGATGACCAGCTGCTGTCCATGTCTGTGGTTAACGACGGTCAGTTCCTCCTGGTTGCCACCTCCGGCGGCTACGGCAAGCGCACGGCCATCGAAGAGTACACCCCGCAGGGCCGCGGCGGCCTGGGCGTGATGACCTTCAAGTACACCCCGAAGCGCGGCAAGCTCATTGCGGCAATCTCCGTGGACGAGGACGACGAGATCTTCGCCATTACCTCCGCCGGCGGTGTTGTCCGCACCGAGGTAAACCAGATTCGCCCGAGCTCCCGCGCCACCATGGGCGTGCGTTTGGTCAACCTGGCTGACGACGTCGAGCTGCTGGCCATTGACCGCAACGTTGAGGATGATGGTGAGGAAGACGCCCAGGCAGTAGCCAAGGGCGAGAAGTCCGTGGAGGACGTCAAGCCTGAGCACCTCAAGCTTGGGGAAGACTCCCAGCAGGACGAAGCTGACAGCAAGGATGCCGATAAGGACGAGGAGTAACCCATGATTGGACGAGAGCTTCACCTAGCCCGGATTTCGCCCATGTCGGCGTTCCGCGTTGGCTTGGCCATGTCCCTCGTCGGCCTCGTTGCCTGGCTCATTGCCGTGTGCTTGTTGTACGTCGGCCTTGACCAGGCGGGCATCTGGGATTCCTTCAATAGCCTCGTCGGCGGTGTTGGCGGCGGCTTTGAGGTCTCCTTCGGATTGGTCGTCTCTGCGGCCGCTCTGTTTGGTGCCATCATCGCTGTGCTGATGACCATCCTGGCGCCCATCATGGCGGTAATCTATAACGCCATCGTGGACGTATTCGGCGGATTCAAGATTCGACTGCAAGACGAACCGTATAACTAGCGAATATCACCGAGAAAAACTACATATGACCAGGCGATTTGTAATAGATCGCCGGTCCTATGTAGAGTAACTACTCGTTCCGGTCAAGGGCCTATAGCTCAGTCGGTTAGAGCGCATCGCTGATAACGATGAGGTCGCTGGTTCGATTCCAGCTAGGCCCACCACGGAACAATGGGGCATTAGCTCAATTGGTAGAGCATCTGCTTTGCAAGCAGAAGGTCAGGAGTTCGATTCTCCTATGCTCCACAGCATAAGTGGAAGGCGCTCGGCGGAAACGCTGGGCGCCTTTTGCGTTGGCTCCTTGACCCGCTTTAGGGGGCGACCTAACCCCCTAAAGCGTTTAGGCCACGTTTTGTCGTTTAGGCCCCTAAAGGGCTTAAGAGACATTTCGTGTGGCTCGATGGGCTCCGGGATAAGCAGGCTTCGCCACCATATGCCGGAGACTCTCTCGAGCAGCCGGCTGGGTGAGCAAGGGGAAGAAAAGAACCCTAGAGCCGTTTATATGAATCGAGGGCTGCTGACCTTTGCTTCGCGAGTTTGGCATGAGCAGTGAGCTACCAATTGCTCCAGCACCCATCTTAATTCAAACATGCATTCGACCTCCTTGCCTTATTCGCGTCATTGCTCTCTTGAACGTCCGGTGGGCTATGTACAATCAGCGGCGTGCATAACTCGTTAACTTCTGTTGAAATCTGCGCTGGCGCCGGCGGTCAAGCTTTGGGTCTCGAAAACGCTGGTTTTGAGCATTTGGTTGCAGTAGAGATTGACGAGTTTGCCGTTCAAACCCTTCGCGTTAACCGACCGCATTGGAATGTTGTTGAAGCAGATGTCCTCGAATTCGATCCTGAGCCTTATGTAGGAGCGGATCTCTTTGCTGGTGGTGTCCCATGCCCGCCCTTCTCTATCGCAGGACAGCAACTTGGTGAAGACGATGAACGTGACCTCTTTCCCCGCGCTTTGGAAATGATCAAGCAGATAGATCCACGCGCTGTAATGCTGGAAAACGTTAAGGGCCTAGGGCAAAAGCGGTTTGAAGAATATCGTGCTCGCATCATCACTCGTCTGGAGCAAATGGGGTACAGCGTCTTTTGGAAGCTGCTTCAAGCTGCTGACTATGGAGTTCCCCAGCTTCGGCCGCGGTTTATTCTGGTCGCAGTCAAAGAAGAATACGCTCCCTACTTCTTCTGGCCGCCAGCGAACTGGCAATGGAAGACCGTGGGCGAAGCTTTAGAAATACTTATGGGACAAAATGGTTGGACAGGTGCCGCAGAGTGGGCTAAAAAGGCGAACAAGGTAGCGCCAACTCTGGTTGGAGGGTCCAAGAAGCACGGCGGCCCCGATGTTGGACCCACAAGAGCCAAAGCTGCTTGGAAAGAACTCGGAGTAAAAGGAACTTCAATTGCCGAGACTGCTCCTGAAGAAGATTTCCCAACTAACCTCGACAAGGACTTACCACGTCTCACTGTTCAGATGGGCGGCGTGATTCAGGGATTCCCTCAAAACTGGATTTGGCAGGGGAAGAAGACCGCGCAATGGCGGCAGGTCGGTAATGCTTTCCCACCCCCTGTGGCTGAGGCCGTCGGCTCGCGGATCGCTGCGGCATTAAATAAAGAACCACTACCTGATGGTGTTTACGCTGCTGAACCAACTCGCGTACCAGATTCACTAAGGTTCTAACTATGACTCAACCAGCCTTAATTACAGCTGCACGTAAACAGTTTCACCAGCAATTAATTGATTCGGGCGTGTTGGCTCTCACTGAAACGCCAAGTGGAGAAAGTATCGCTTCCAATGCTGATAGAGGTCAGCGCGCCAGTAAAGTACTTTCGGCACACATTGCGCGTCAGCTCAATGTTCCTTTAGTTCAAGGTAAGGGCGCCGGACAATCGACGGGGGCAAATTTTGAAAAAGCTGTGCAAAGGTTCCTAGCAGCGACATTTCCTTATATGCAAACAGTTCGTCCCGGGGATTGGATGGTTCAAAATTTAGGTAACTCTAGACGTCAAGACCATCTTGCCCGTTATGAGCCGTATCGTCACTTGGCTGAACTTGCCGAAGCCGTAAAGCAGCATCCGGAACTTGGCGCTGCGCTCGGAAATAGCTACGTCATATCTCCTGATGTTGTAGTTATCCGCAGTGCAGCCTCCGATAATGTTATTAACTCAGACTTGCCGATTGTTGATAAAGAACAAGCACTGCTGTCCCCTTTCCGTGCTTCCAACGGTGAAACACCCGGATTCATACATGCCGTGGTCTCTTGCAAGTTCACTATGCGCTCAGACCGCTCCCAAAACACCCGCTCTGAAGCTTTAAACCTCATACGCAATCGCAAAGGCCGAGCACCCCACATTGTTGCTGTGACTGCTGAACCAACAATGAGCCGTATTGCGTCCTTGGCGCTCGGCACAGGTGATGTAGACATGGTCTACCACGTAATGCTGCCTGAACTTCAACAAGCAGTCTCAGAGGTAGGTTCAGACGATGCTAAGGAACTCATGCGCACCTTGTTAGAAGGTAATCGACTGAGAGACATCGCGGATCTACCTTTAGACTTAGCTGTTTAAAGCTACCAAGTCTTACCTAGCAGCTAAGGGGCAAGTGAACCGCATATTGCTGACGGTTTGAGTTACCTAATTGGCTGTTTCGTGCACTATCGCCTGAAGTACTGCCTGCCGGGCTCGGGATTGGGGATGAGGCGGTCGAGGCTGACTGGCTCGAGGCCCTTCGCGCGCAGTCCGTCGATGACGCAGTCTGCGGCGCCTACGGTTGTGGCGTGAATGTCGTGCATGAGGACGATGGAGCCGGGCTGCGCCCCGCTGACTGCGGCCTCGCAGACGTGCTCAGCATTGCGGTCCTTCCAATCCACGGTGTCGACGGACCAGAGGGCTTGTGCCTGGCCGTTAGCCCTCGCAGCGGCATCCACAGTGCCGTTGGTGGCACCGTACGGGGGACGCATCCACCGAGGGCTCTCGCCCGTTGCTGCCTTGATGGCGGCGGCCCCGGCCTTGATCTCGCCGTCTACGTCGCTGGGGGAGAGCTTGTTGAGCTCACGGTGGGATGCGGTGTGGCTTCCCACGGTGTGGCCCTCAGCCTTCATGCGGCGCAGCAGCTCCGGGTGCACGGTGGCACTAGGGGCTAAGACCATGAAGCTGGCGTGGGCGTCCTTGGCCTTCAGGGTGTCGAGGAGCTGAGCGGTCAACTCGCCGGGGCCATCGTCATAGGTGATAGCCACGCAGTTGGAGCAGGTGGAATCAGCAACCGACTGCGACTGCTGCTTGCCGGATTGTGCGGGCTTCTCAGCTGGCCGCGAGGAGCCGGCAAAGACAGGACTGTTTTGAAGCTCCTTGGGAAGTGCGTCGTAGGCGTCCTGTTCCAGTTGCTTAAGGTCCTTCTGGACGTCGGCGAGCTGTGGCAACTTCGGCTGTTGAATCACCGGCTGGGGAAGCTCCACGGCAGCAGCGGTGCCAGGCAGGGCCGTGGCTGCTGCAAGGGCGATGAGGGAGCGGACAAGAACACTTTTTCGGCGCATGACAACCTTCCACAGACTTTCTTAAGACGCTTTATTGTCTGTCCGGTGAAGGTGGATTATCCCTAGTGACACGCAACTAGAGTGAAAGAAGTTAACTCCTGAGGTTTCGCTAGGCCCGTAATAGGGGTGATTTCGTTGCTTTTACCGAGAGGAGTACGCTCTACAGGTATTGGGGCATTAGC
This sequence comes from Corynebacterium sp. HMSC065D07, assembly GCF_001810695.1. Lineage (NCBI taxonomy): Bacteria > Bacillati > Actinomycetota > Actinomycetes > Mycobacteriales > Corynebacteriaceae > Corynebacterium > Corynebacterium sp. HMSC065D07. The sequence continues at coordinate 31,570 of NZ_KV802424.1, read as the reverse complement.
TCAGTTGGTAGAGCGTTGCGTTCGCAATGCAAAGGTCAGGGGTTCGATTCCCCTATGCTCCACAGGGCGCTCACACAGTGAGCGCCCTTTAACTTTTCCGTGCTTTTCCGGTTGGCTTAGTCGACATCCTTAAAGCGCTTGACCAGGACGATGTGGCCGCCTCTTTCACCCACCGGCTCGAAGCCAAGGTGCAGGTAGAGACGGTGGGCGCGGTCATTATCTTTAGCCACCGACAGCGAGATACCTGGGGCGCTCATCTCGCGGGCGAGTTCGGTGGCGGCGTCGATAAGCATGGTGCCCACTCCTTGGCTGCGGAAGCGAGGTTCCACAGCTAGAGCAAGCTCCGGGATGCCTTCAATAACGTGGCCAAAACCATGGCGCTCAGCTGTGCCCCAATTCAGCCACACGCCACCGGCAGGGACGTGGCCCTCCCAGGCGATGAAACCTCCGCGGGAAGGCTCCCAACCGCCGAGGTAGTAGTCAAAGCCTTCCTCGAAACCCGCAGGAAGCTCCTTGTGCTCATCGCCGAAGGTATCGGCGAGGAAATTGATGCGGGCGAGGTAGGTGCGGTCAGCTTCAGTAAGGGAAAGAAGATGCATAGCTTCCATGGTAGGACGCGGCGTGCACCACCTATGAGCCGTGCTCCCACTGGGCATAGGCCGAGGCATAGCGCCCGCCCAGGTTCATCAGCTCGGCGTGGGTGCCATCCTCGACGATCTGACCCTGTTCCATGACGATGATGCGGTCGGCCTCGCGAGCCTGGTCCAGGCGGTGGGCAACGACGAGCGCGGTGCGGCCCCTCGTGACTGCCTTGGCAGCGTGCTCGAGAACCTCGGCGTGTTCGGAGCCGGCCTCGGAGGTGGCCTCATCCATGATGAGCACCGGCGGCTGGCGCAGGATCATGCGGGCCAGGGAAAGCTGTTGCTCGGCTTCAGCACCGATCTCTTCATTACCCGCACCAATGAGCGTATCGAGGCCTTGGGGCAGCCAACGCGACTGCTCATCCAGGCCCACCGTGTTGAGCGCATGCCACAGCTCCTCATCGCTGGCGTCAGGTTTGGCCAGGAGCAGGTCCTCGCGCAAGGTGCCGGAGAAGAGATGGACTTCTTGGGTAATGAGCGCGACGTGCTCTGTAATCCACGTATTGGGCACTGAGGCGGTATCGATGCCATCGAGGCTGATGTTCCCCGCCGATGGGTACTGCAGGCCCGCCACGAGGGCGGCGAGCGTGGATTTACCCGCACCGGAGGTACCCACCAGGGCGGTGGTGGTGCCGGCGGTGAGGGTCAGGGAGACGTCGTCAAGCACGCGTGCCCCGCCGGGGTAGGCGTAGGAAAGGTGCTCGATGGTGATGGTGGGGGCGTCGTGTAGCCGGGGAGTGTCCTTGAGCTCCTTCGTACCAGCGCTGTTGTCCAAGGTGGCCAGGGCCACCGCGCGGCCGAGGGACGTCACGGAATGCTGGATCTCGCCGGCGAAGAAGAGGATGTTGAACACGTGGATCTCCAACCGCATGACCAGCAGCACGGCGGCGGTGGCCTCGCCAGGTGTCAACCATTCCCACATCACCATCGGCACGGACATGAGGACGGAGCCCAGCAGCAACACCGCGAAGGCCAGGGCGCCTTGGCCCAGGATGCGGTTGATGAGCGGCACCTTGTCGCCCCAGGCCTGTACCGTGTCCCAGGAATAGCGCTCCATGCGTGCATGCGCCCAATCCTTCAGGGAGAACTGGCGGAGGGTCTCCAGGGCGCGAATCGTGTCCAGCAGCACGTTGTTGCGGTAGGCCTCCACCGAGGACACCTCGTTGGCCACGGCGGGGATATCCCGCATGGTGCCGCGGATGAAGGGGTAGAGCAGACAACTTACCGCGATGAAAAGCAGCGCATAAGCGGGGTGAATGAAGATCATCATGAGCGCGGTCAGCGGCAGCATGAAGAGCGTGAGCACGAGGCGGTCACCCATCATGGAGATGGTCATGACGACGGTGTCGATGTCCTTGGATAGGCGCGTGATGATGTTACCGGTGCCCAATTCCATGACGGCGGGCACGGGGGCGCCGAGGGCGGAATCCAGCGCTGAGGTGCGCAGATCTACCGAGAGACGGCGGGTAGTGGAGGTAACCAACAAGCGGCCCACTGTGCGGCCGGTGACCTCCACGAGGAAGCCCACCGCGATAACAACGAGCGCGCCCACCATGGCTGCGCGCCCCGTGCCAAGGATGGGGATCTCCACGCCCTGGATGATGTCCACGACGCGGCCAAGCACCTGGGAGACCAGGTTCATCATGATGACCGTAACGGTAAACAGTCCGAAGAAAAGGGCGATGCCAAGCCGACTGGGCGCACTGGGCAGGGTCTTCAGAAAACGGAGACACTCCCGCGGGGAGGCAGGTGCAAGGGCATCCGCGCGATCCTGCTGGCTCATAGCTCCACCACCTCATCGGCGTTGGCGGCCCACGTGGAGGCGGATGTAATGATCACGGTGGTCTTGCCGGCGCGCAGTTCACGCACGCGCTTGGCGACGTCCGCCAGGGTCAACGAATCCAGTCCCGTCGTGGGGTTGTCCAGCACGAGGACATCGGGGTCGAGGGCGAGCGCGCGGGCAAGCGCGACGCGCTGGCGCTGGCCGCCGGAGAGGTTGAGGCCGGCCTCACCGATGGGCGCGGTGGGTAGCTCGCCGTTGGGACCAAGCCCACCGAGGCGGATAACAATATCCTCGCAGGCGGAGGCGTGGAGGGCGTCGTGAAGCTGCGTAGCGCTAGCACTGCGGAGCGGATCGACGTTGTCCTGCAGGGTGCCCTCCAACACGGAGATGCGGTGTGGCGGGCACAAGGCGCCGTGCTCATGGAGGTAGCGCACCCAAGAGTCCACGGTGCTGCGCCCCTCTGTGCTGATAGGCATCCACACGTGCAAGCCGGGGGAGAGGTCAATCGGCGTGCCGGCGGCCTCGGTGGTGTTGGAAGAAAGCTGTCCGAGCAGCTCGCCGACGCGCTCCACGGAGGCACGCGCCCGCGCCCAGTTCTCCGTGAGCAGGCCGAGAGACACACCCAGCGCGGTGAGCGCGGGCGGGACGAGCATGGTGATCGCCATCATCCCGCCGGGGGCGATGCGGCCCTCGAAGGTTTCCCAGGAGGTCCAGGCAAGAATGCCCACGGCAAAGGACGCGGGAACCATCTGGCGCAGCCAGGCCATGAGGGAGGACAGCTTGGCCTCGCGGAGCATGGCACCCAAGGAGTTCTGGGCGGCGTCAGAAAAACGTTGGCGCGCGATGTCCTTGGCGCCGAGGCCTTTGATGACCCGGGAGCCTTGAGCAAAGTCCGTGGCGAGTGAAAGCGCGGTGTTCTCCAACTGGCGGCGGCGCGCGGCGATCCTCGTCAGCGGCTTCGTGGTGGCCCAGGAGGCCAGCGCGGTGGCGAGTGCACCAATCAGCAGCACAGCTGAGACCTGCCAGGAAATCGGGGCCAGGCTGACCACCGCGCCCAAGAGGTAGCCCACCATGACCAGTGGGAAGTTGAGGATCTGCTTGAGTTGGCCGATGTAGTGCGAATCCTCATCCATCGTGTTGAGCAGCCGGCCGGGGCTAATGCCTGCAGTGGAAGCGCTCAGCAACTTATCCAGCAGGTTAAGGCGCAGCGTATGGGTGGTGCGGGCTTGGGATAAGTCTGTGAAGGCATCCGCCGTGGCCTCGCAGATATAGGCGATGAAGAGGAGGATCGCCGTGGCCGCAAGCGGCAGCGCTACGGTGCGCCAGGAAGGCTCGGAGAAGGCATACTGCGTGGTCTGGCCGACGATGACGGAGACCAACGCGCCCAGCGGCGCGTTGATGAGGGTGGCAACGAAGATGCCGATAACGCCGGTGCGCTGGGCGCCGAGCAGACGCCACGTGGCTTTAGCTGGGCGGGAGAAGTTGGTGGTCTCGGTGAGGGAAACCTCGCCGGAAGGTGGCTCATCGGGGAGATACCACGACCACGTCCGCATGCGTGGATAGTGAGTCATAAAGACTCATCCTATAGCGCAAAAAAGGATGGATGAGTGATTCAGATTACGATCGGTGACTCACTGTGGGAACTTAAGCTAGGTGGTAATTTTCCACGTCATAGCCGTTGAACTCGCGGTCGACTCCATAATCATCGACGGAGCTAAACTGCGTGCCGTTTTCAATGGCAAAGCGCAGGTTGTCCACGCGGGTGGACGGATCGCCGCTCACGGCACCTGCGGGGAAATAAAAGGTCTCCCCGTTCTTGAGCTTGACTACGAGCGACTCAAAGCTCATGTCTGATCTCCTTGCCTGCTGTTGATAGGGCTTCCCGCGCAAAACAGCGCGCGGGCACCGATCTATGAGGATCGATGCCGATTAGCCTTCAATTCAAGCAGGTCGGGCGCGCGGGGGCAACGCAGTGAGATCAAGGCAACGAAATGCACACCCCCAAGGTTGGGGGGTTAGTTCTCGTCCTCGGTCTGGAGGCGGTGCTTGCCCTCGGACTCGTGATCATCGGTGATGCGGGAGGTGTCGGCATCCTTCTTGTCGGCGTTGCTGACCTCAATCTCGGTCTCGACGGCGTCCTGGATGGCGGTTTCTTCCTCGCGGTGCTTGGCCAGCTGCTCATCGAGGGAACCCAGCAGCTCTTCATCGCGCTCGACGACGCCTTCCTCGGCCAAGTCGGACTCCTTCTTGGCGTCATCCTCGGTGGTGGAGGTGTAGACCAAGGTGGAACCCTGCGGTGCGGACGGGGAAGAGAAGTCCTCAACGCGCGGCGGGACGGCGGATTCCTTCTCCTTCTTCTGGGTGAAGAAGTAGTAGATGCCACCGCCGATGGCAGCAATGGCGGCAACCAGCGCGGAGATCAGCCAGATCTTCGAGCCCTTCTTCTTATCCTTGCCGCTGATGGCGCGGGCCTTCTTCTGCAGCTGGGCGCTTTGCTTCTGTGCCTTCTTCTCAGCCTTGGAAGCCTTCTTCTTGGCCTGCTTGCGGGCCTTGGTGGCCTTCTTTTCAGCCTGCCTCTGGGTCTTCTCCCACTTCTTGGTGGCCTTGTCCTGGGCGTCTGCGGCGGCAGCGGAGAGCTTCTCGGTTGCTTCCTCGCTGCGCTCCTTGAGCTGTTCGAGGGTGCGCTCGAGGCGGGCATGCGCGGCCTTGGTCACGGCACCGGCTTCGCGGCGTGCCTCCGGGAACCACTCGTCATCGCGCTCTTCCATGCGGGCGGCGGCGGTCTCCAGGACGGAGTAGGCCTCGCGAGCCTTTTCATCGCGGCGTTCCTTGAGGCGCTCCACCAGGGCGGAGGTGGCGCTAATTGCTGTGGACAGTGCGGTGGGGTTCATCGGGAGAGATGCTCCTTTACGTCAATGCTTGAGGCGATTGCTCGGTGGGTAACTGTTTATGGAGTGGTTGTCTGCGCCGGACGGGACACTGCACATGTGTGTCCGCGTTAGCGCTGGATACTCCCTTTCAGCGTAGTGGCGGCAGCTACGTCCTGCCACCACGGGACGAAAGTAGAGAGCGGTTCAAAGAAAATAGACAGCTTTGTACGGAACAGTGGCCTTTTTATTCACCACAGGTTTGGGCAACGGTGCAGCTGGCTGGGTTGGAAAGGTATGACCATTTCCTAAATGCTTTCGCTCAAAATGGACAGCTTGGTACGTTTTCCACCAACAGCACAGATGACCGACCACGATAACCTGCAGAGGAGGTGAGCATGTCCCCGCGACTCTCCGCATCCGCGCCACTAGACCAAATCAGCGAAGATACGCCTAAGCGACCACAGCGCACCGCTCTCTCCTTCGAGGTGATCCCACCGCGCCACGATGCGGACGCCAAAAAGATTGACCGTTTGCTCGACACGCTTGCCGCATATAACCCCGATTACATCGCCGTCACCAGCTCCCAGCGCTCCGGGTGGCTGGAGGGAACCGCGGCCTTCATTGAGAAGATTTCGCGCGATACCGCGATGCGTCCCCTGGCGCACCTGGCTTGTACTGCCGGCACGGAGGAAGAGCTCGTTGGCTGGATCGACACGCTCGTCGACGCCGGCGTGCGCGGCCTCCTCGCGCTTCGCGGCGACCTGCCCGAGGGCGGGATGCCCGAAGGCCACTTGCCGCACGCCGACTCCCTCGTCCGGCTCATCCGCCGCTGGGAATCCGCCCGCGTGGCGCGCTTGGCCGCTGGGCGCTTGGCCGTGGGCGTGGCTTGCTACCCCAACGGTCACGCCGAGTCCGCCACGGCGGACGAGGACATCGACGTTCTCCTGGCCAAGCAACGCCTCGGCGCTGACTTCGCCATCACCCAGCTCTTCTTTGACGCGGAGGATTACGTCCGCTTCGCCCAACGCGCCCGGCTGGCGGGCGTGCGCATTCCGCTCATCCCCGGGATCATGCCGATGACTAGCCGTGCTCGGGTGGAGCGAATGTGCCAGCTGTCCGGGCTGGACGGGCCACCGCAGGTGCTCGATCAGCTCGCGGCAGCGACTTCCCCCGAGGAAGAGAAAGAAATCGGGATGCAGCTTACGGCCTCCCTGGCGAAATCGGTGATGAACGCCGGCGCCGACGGGCTGCACATCTACACGCATAACAATCCAGACATTACGACTGACCTGCTACATCGAATTGGAGTTACCCCATGACCGCACCATTTCCCAAGGCAACGATTGAGGGCTATCCCCGCGTAGGTGCCCATCGTGAGCTTAAGCGCGCGCTGGAGTCCTACTGGTCCGGCAAGATTGATGCCGAGACCTTCGAATCCGCCGCGCACTCCCTGCGCCTCGATACCTACGCCCGCCTCAAGGAGCTGGGTCTCACTGAGGATTACGCCATCCCGGCGGACGTTGCGTACTACGACCACGTCCTCGAGACCGCGCTGACCGTGGGCGCTGCCCAGGGCGAGAGCCTCGATGACGAATTCACCTTGGCCCGCGGCAACAAGGACACCGCGCCGCTGGAGATGACCAAGTGGTTCGACACCAACTACCACTACATCGTCCCTGAAATCAGCGATGACCAGACCTTTAGTGCCCGCCCCCAGCGCGTGCTCAAGATCGTCGAGGAGGCTCGCGCCGCAGGCCACACCGTGCGCCCGGTCCTCGTTGGCCCCGTGACCCTGCTGGCCCTGTCCAAGCAGGCCGAGGGCGCCACCAAGCAGCCGCTCGACCGCCTCGATGAGTTCGTGGACTCCTACCTCACCGTGCTGGAGCAGCTTGCCGACGCCAACGTGGAGTGGCTCCAGCTCGTTGAGCCGGCCCTGGTCGCTGACCTCGCCGCGGCTGACGACGCCACCCTCGCCGCCGCGCTCAAGAGCGCTTATGGCCGCATCCTTAGCGCGGAGAAGCGCCCGCAGGTCTACCTGACCACGCCCTATGGTTCCCTCAATGCTGGCCTTGACGTCATCGCTGAGCTCAAGCCGGAAGCGGTCCAGGTGGATCTCTCGGTGGGCACCTTGGCGCTGGACAATTCCTACCTCGAGCGCGTCGCTAAGCTTGCCGAAGCCACCCACCTCGCCGCCGGCCTCGTCGACGGCCGCAACGTCTGGGCCGCCAACCTGCGCGACCTGCGCGAAAAGCTCGAGACCCTGGGCGAAGGCGTCACCGTAACCACCTCCGTGTCCCTGCAGCACGTCCCGCACACCGTCGAGGCGGAGACCTCCCTGCCGGTCGACGTTGCCACCTGGTTCGCCTTCGCCGACGAGAAGGTCCGCGAGGTCGTCGCACTCGCCGCCGGCCCGCTCGACGCCCCGGAGGCATACGCGCAGGCCGACCGCGCCGTGCGCACCCGCGCCGAGTCCTCCCGCATCCACAACCAGGCCGTGCAGGAGCGCACCGCGCAGCTGCCGGAGGGCCAGGTCCAGCGCCAGCCGGAGTTCGCTGAGCGCAACAAGGCACAGGAGGCCCTCGGCCTGCCGCAGCTGCCGACCACCACCATCGGTTCCTTCCCACAGACCTCTGAGATCCGCGCCGCCCGCGCCGCGCACCGCAAGGGTGAGCTCTCCGACGCCGACTACACCGAGGCCCTGCGCAACGAGGTGAAGTCCGTCATCGAGCTCCAGGAGCGCCTAGGCCTTGATGTCCTGGTCCACGGCGAGCCGGAGCGCAACGACATGGTGCAGTACTTCGCCGAGCTTCTCGACGGCTTCGTCGTCACCGAGAACGGCTGGGTCCAGTCCTACGGCTCCCGCTGCACCCGTCCGCCGATCGTGGTTGGTGACATCTCCCGCCCGAAGGCTATGACCACCGAGTGGGCGAAGTTCGCGCAGTCCCTGTCCGAGAAGCACGTCAAGGGCATGCTCACCGGCCCGGTGACCATTCTGGCCTGGTCCTTCGTGCGCGATGACGTCCAGCAGTCCGTCTCCGCCGACCAGCTCGGCGTGGCGCTGGCCGACGAAGTCCGCGACCTCGAAGAGGCCGGCATCGACATCATCCAGATCGATGAGCCCGCCCTGCGTGAGCTGTTGCCGCTGCGCGAGAAGGACCGCAAGGCCTACCTCGACTGGGCCGTGCGCTCCTTCCGAGTGGTTTCCTTGCAGGCGAAGCCTGAAACCCAGATCCACACGCACCTCTGCTACTCGGAGTTCGGCCAGATCATTGACGCCGTCGCCGGCCTCGACGCCGATGTCACCTCCATCGAGGCCGCCCGCTCCCGCATGGAGCTGCTCGAGGACATCGATGAGAAGTTCCACTCCGAGATCGGCCCGGGCATCTACGACATCCACTCCCCGCGCATCCCGTCCGTGGCGGAAATGGCCGAGCTCATCCGCGCCGCTCTGAAGAACGTGCCTGTGGAGCGCCTGTGGGTCAACCCGGACTGCGGCCTGAAGACCCGCGGCTACGAGGAGACCGAGGCTTCCCTGCGCAATATGGTCCTCGCCCGCGACGAGGTCCGCTCTAGCCTCTAGGTTTAAATCCAAAGATTTAAACCGTTCATCGCCGTCAGCTCACTGAGCGCGGCGATGTCTCCGTTTCCGGCCCTATCGAAGTGCAGTGCCTTGAGCCCCGCTGCACGTGCACCCTCGACGTCATTAGCCACCGAATCACCAATCATGAGCGTGGAGCCAGGCTCTACCTCTAGGCGCCGACAAGCCTCGAGGTAGGCCTCTCGGTGCGGTTTTGGCTTAGCCATTTCCACGGTGGGAAAGAGCTCGACGTCTGGCAGGTCGAGCCCGCCCGCCCGTAGTTTTGCCTCCTGCATGTCCCGCGCACCGTTCGTCAGAATGCCGACCTTGAGGCCCAGGGATAGGACGTGCTGGAGGGCGGGGAGGGCGTCGCCAAGCGCCTGCCAGTGCTTTTCATACGCGGCCAAATACTTGGCATATTCCGCCAGCGCCTCCTGCTCCGTCATCTCTGGACGGCCCAAGAATTCGCGGCAGCGCTCCACGCGCTGGCCCTGGTGGGTGACCTCGCCGCGCTCGTAGGCGGCGAACCACTTGCGCTCGATCTCCGCGAAGCGCTCATGGTGCCCGCCCGGCAGCCACTCCTCGACGGCCGCATGCATCGCGGCGGTGTGGTCCATGAGGGTGTCATCGAGATCGAAGAGAACGGCGCGAATCATGCTTGCAACCCTACGCAGATCGCTGACAGCGTCGCGGCGGAACAACGAAATGGTGGAAATTTCCATACAATGGCTGGCATGACTCAGAAGACCGCAACTGCAACGATGCACACCAACTACGGTGACATTGTTATCGACCTGTTCGGTAACCACGCACCGGTAACCGTTGAGAACTTCATCGGCCTGGCTAAGGGCGAGAAGGACTACACCACCCAGAACGCCAAGGGCGAGCAGTCCGGCCCGTTCTACGATGGCGCTATTTTCCACCGCGTCATCGACCAGTTCATGATCCAGGGCGGCGACCCGACCGGCACCGGCCGTGGCGGCCCCGGCTACCAGTTCCAGGATGAGTTCCACCCGGAGCTGCAGTTTGACCGCCCGTTCCTGCTGGCCATGGCGAATGCCGGCCCGGGCACCAACGGCTCCCAATTCTTCATCACCGTGGCGCCGACCCCGCACCTGAACAACCACCACACCATCTTCGGTGAGGTCACCGACGCGGCTTCCCAGGAAGTCGTGTCCAAGATTGCGAAGGTCTCCACCGACCGCATGGACCGTCCGGCTGAGGACGTTGTCATCGAGTCCATCGAGATCGCCTAAGCGTTCTTAGCTTTTCATCTGAGCCCGCTGCCACGTGATGTGGTGGCGGGCTCGTTGTTTTAGGAGTCCGTGTGAAGAACTATCTGAAATCAGCGCCAGTCACCATGGTGCTCATGGTGCTGTGCATTGGGGCATGGTTGGTCACGGCCATCCAGGCCAAGACCCTCTCGACGCCCTACTATCGCAGCTTGCTGGCCCAAGACTGGACGCTGTGGGGCCCTGAAGTGTCCGAGCACCCCACAACTGTCATTACCGCGGGCTTTATGCATCTCGACGCCGGGCACCTCTTGGTCAACATGGTGATGCTGTTCTTTGTGGGTAGGGAAGTAGAACGCGCCCTGGGCAGCGCGCTGTACGTGGCGGCCTATCTCATCTCCATTGTGGGCTCTTCCGCCGCGGTGCTGTGGATGGATTTCGGGACACCCACGGTGGGCGCCTCCGGTGCTCTCTTTGCGCTCATGGGTCTACTCATTGGTGTGTACCGCAGCCGCGGTTTAGACCTGCGCGCGCCCATCGTCTTGGTCGTAGCAAACGTTATCTACAGCTTTGTGGCGGAGAACGTCTCCGTGTGGGGGCACTTGGGCGGTTTGCTCACAGGACTGCTGTTGGCGCCATTCCTCTTTCGCCAACGCACGTGGCTGCGTTGGCTGGGGATATGGCTTATCGGGGCGATAGCTGCTGTTGCAGCGGCGCTGCGAGCTGGGCTTTGGGGATAACTCGGGCGTGTTATCCACCAAAACCTCTGTGCGAAAGAATTCCACATAAGTTATCCACATTGTGGATAACTACATTTTTGTAATTTACCGAACGTGTGGGCCAAGATAACCGCAGATCAGCAGCGTATTAGGTTGTGTTCGAAGTTTTTGTGCGGGCTGTGGGAAGCGTGAAAACACTTATCCACAGGGTGTGGAGAAAGGCTGTGGAATTCGTTCTCCACAGAGTTATCCCCACCCTGTGGATAACTTTGTACCCAAGGTGTTAACAGTGCTCCGGCTGCGAGGTGGTGTTGGGAACTGCGCCCCCTCGTTAGCTCACCACTCCTGCGCGAAAGGCCCAGATCACGAGCTGTACTCGCGAACTAGCTCCAACTTTGGCCATCGCAGATGACAAATGAGTCTTGACCGTAGAGGGCTCCAAATACAGCTCGCGCCCGATTTCGATGTTGGTCAATCCTTTGCCCAGGGCCCGTACGCAATCGAGTTCGCGCGGCGTGAGTAGGGCTGAATCTACCGTGGCCCGCGCTTTCCGCCGACCAAATTCCGCAATCACCCTTTTAGTAACCGCAGCGTCGACCATGCCTTCACCTGAGGCCGCGTGTTTGACGCCTTGGATGAGGTCGATCATTGGGGAGTCTTTCAGCATGACGCCACAGGCACCGGCTTCGAGGGCACCAAAGACGTATTCGTCTAGGTCAAAGGTGGTGATCACGATGACTGCTGGGGGATTGTCTTGCTTGTTAATCTCCGTGGTTGCATAGATCCCGTCCCCGTCAGGCATGCGGATATCGAGGCACACCACATCAATGTCGCGAGCCTTTGCAGCTGCTATCGCCTCATTCCCGGAAGCTGCCTCAGCCACAACTTTGATCTCACCGGTGGCCTCGAAGATTGCCTTTAATCCCTGTCTGATCAGAGGTTGGTCATCAACTAACAAGACTCGAATCATGGCTTCCTCCAGGTAATGAGCACCAGCCAACCATCTTCGGTAGGTTCATTGAAAGCGGTTGCACCGACAGCTCGGGCGCGCTCTTGGATGCTGATGGTGCCACGGCCCGTGGGGCTATGTGTGAAAGTGCCGCGGGTGATTATCCGCAGTTCATCATCGCTCAGCATGACATCAACAGGCGCGCCTGTTGCATGCTTGCGGGCATTTGTCAGAGCTTCTTGGGTGATTCGATAAGCCGCGATCAACTCGCCCTCCGACAAGTGGGAGGTGTCCGAAAACGTTACTGCCTGCCCTAGAGCGCGAACCTCCGAAATTAGCGCAGACAGATTTGTCGGCTGAGGGATGCGGTGTATTTCGGCATCGGAAACCGAAAGCTTGCTAACGGTCGCGCGGACATCCTGGAGTGCCTTCGTCGTCGACGAGGTCACGTGTTGGAGATGCTCTTTGGCAGCGGTGGGGTTGACATCGATGCATGCCTGTGCGGCTTGAGCTTGGATGGCGATGGCTGAGAGGTGATGGGCGGTGGTGTCGTGAAGCTCCCGCGCAATGCGGGCGCGCTCTTCGACAATGGCGTTTTCCTCAGCGAGTTCTGCTTGGCGGGCGAGGGATGCGGTGAGCTCACGGTTATTGCGGACAGCGAGTCCAATAGCAAAGAACACTATGAGGGGGAGCAGCCAGCCCAAGGCTGTGAGCAGAGTAAAAAGCGGAGGCTCGATTCCTCCCAGCGGTGGCATGGCAATGGCGCGGAGGGTGCCGACAATGAGACCCGAGATAATGAGGGAAATAGAGTCGCGAGTTTTTGACTTCGTGTGCAGCGCTAGCGAAAACGCAGCCACCGAGGCAGCGATACCGTTGTAGCCGAGGCTGTGGTCTGCGGTGACGAGACAGTAGAGGGACCACAGAAGCTCAGTAGCAGAAATCCCGAGTAGAACGCTTAAGGGAAATTTACGGCGCCAAAGCAGGAGGATGCCTTTGGTAATGATGGCAACAAGAATCAGCCAGAACTGCGCTGGAGACAATGCGGTATTGAAGGGGGTTGGTTCCATCGAGCTAGCCACTAGGAACCCAACGAGGTCAAGGGATAGAACGATGACAGCGAGAGCGATGTCTCTGGCTGAAAGGCGATTCATGAAGTCCATGTTAAAGATTTGCCCTGTAAAAGCGGGTGAGCCCAAGTCCCATGCTCACAACCGACCAGCCGGCAAGTACAGCAATACCTACCCATGGATTCATAGTCTGCGTTGCCCCCTGTCCACCAGCAATTGACACAGCAGAAGAAGGAAGCCAACTGTAAAGATACGGTTCCCACCCGGCCATGACGCCGATAGTTCCTAAGATCACTCCTGCCATCAACACTGCGACAATAACGCCGATGGCTGGACCGATCCTCCGTATGGCTAATACGACACCGATGATCGCGAGGGTCAGTAGTAGCACGGCCAAGCTGCCTCGCAGCCACACGACAGCGACATTAGAAGCAGAAGCAACCAGAGAAACATCATTCATCGGAGCCGCAACTAGTGCGATCAGTGAGTTAAGAACGCACGCTGCCACGCATACTAGGAGGACGGTAAGTACAGCCGCGATCAAAGAACGCACCCATTTCATACGCGAACCAGCGCCAACCACCTTCCACACCACTGCACCACTGGAAAATGGGTAGCTAGCTGCAGTGATTGTGAGTGCAACAATGGCGATGAGGAAGATTGAAATGCCTGTGGACTGGCCAGAACCTGTGATATCGAGGGCGGCCAATTGGAAACTGGACGTCGTGGGGTCGGAGCCGTCGATAAGCGCCTGTACTTGTTGGCCTGTTGGACTGTCACCGACTTGTGGCGGGTCAATTTTCAAAAGGAACGGAAGTGCCCACTGCAGGACAGCGCTGATGCCCGCCATCATAACTGCGAGTATGGCGACGATCAGCACGTTCGGGAGGTGGCGAAGGGTATAAAACTCGGATTTCATGTCTAGCCTTTCGTAGCGTGGGCGAAGTAGGTGGCTTCAAGGTCAGGGATTTCACTGAGAACGCCTGTGAATGTGGTGTGACCACGAGAAATGATGACTACGTCGTGGGCGATTGCGGCCGCTTCAGCCAGATGATGGGTTGCCATGATAATTGCCTTCCCACGGGAAGCTTCCGCACACAAGACTTCGCCCAGCCAACGAATGCCGTCAGGATCAAGACCAGAGGACGGTTCGTCCAAGATGATGATGTCGGGATCTTGTAACAGAGCTCCCGCTAGCGCTATACGCCGTTTCATGCCTAACGAGTAAGTTTTGAGCTGCCGGTCGCAGCGGTGCGACATATCGACAAGCTCTAAAACCTCTTGCACTCGATACTTATCGACGCCATATAGCCTCGCCATTGCTTGAAGATGCTGACGCCCAGTGAGACTGGTAACGAGGCCGCCATCGTCGAGGAGCAGCCCGATGGTGCCATTGATGTGCTTCGTTCCGGTGGCTTTCACCAAGCCGAGGGCAGCCCGGAGCGTGGTGGATTTGCCGGCGCCGTTTGGACCAAGCAAAGCGATGATCCGTCCGGGCGATGCCGTGAGGTTCGCGCCGTGGACAACCTCATGTCCGGCGAAGGAGACGGTGATGTCTCGAGCAGTGAATACGGTGTTCATACCTCTGACGATATTGATCAGGGGCATGAGAAACATCGCCTAAGCAGGCAATCTTTTGCCTCCGCCATTTGGGGGAGAAGCCCGTTAATCGAGCAGAGTTGAGTCGGGCCTAAGAGCCAGCGCCGCCCAGAATCTTGGCCACCAGGTTCAGGCGCGTGCTGGCGCCGAAGATGGTGATGAGGCGTGAGACATGCTTCTTCACGGCGGATTCGGAATAGTGGGTGGCGGCAGCGATCTCAGAATTGGAGTTGCCGGCGAGGAGGAGTTTGAGGACGGCAATTTCGGCGTCGTGAAGCTCGTGGCTCTCAATGGCGGCGGCGACGGGATCGCGTGGGGTGGCGGGTTCCCCAATGTAGTCCACCAAACGGTGCATGGCGGCGGGTGCCACGACGGTGCCGCCCTCCACGGCGGCGCGGACCGCTTCGATGATGGAGCGCGGGCGCTGGTTCTTCAAGATATAGCCCGCGCCGCCCGCCCGCAGGATCTTCAGCATCGTGTCATCCGAGTCGAAGGCGGTGACGGCCAAAAACGTCGGTGGATTTGGCGCGGAGTTAAGGTGCTTGAGCAGCGTAATGCCGTCCATGTGCGGCATGTGAATATCGGCGAGGACGAGGTCCGGCTTGGCTTCTTCAAGCTGGGCTAAGCAATCGGCGCCGTTAGTTGCCTCACCGACCACCGTGATGTCCTCGGTGGTCTGGAAGTAGACGCGGAGCGTCGAGCGAACGAGCTCATCATCATCAACGAGGAAAACCCGAATGCTCATGGGAACAGTTTAGCCGCACCACCAGAGCTGGGGGCTGTTGGAGCAACGGAAGTGGTCAGCGAATTCGCCCGCGAAAGACTTGTAGAAGGTGAATCCGGTGGACTCAGTGTTCTCAGTAGCGGTGTCAACGGTGGTGTCAGCAGGAGCCTCAGCGGCGCTGGCGATTGGTGCGGAAAACAGCGCGAGTGCTGCGGCGGCAACGGCGAGGGAAGTACGCATGTCAAACCTTTTTAAATTTAAGAAACGGCGGACTACCGGGAAAGCTTACTATATTTTTCTGAGGCTGGCGGTGGGAAGAGAAAGGCGTGTGACCCAGTGCTCGCCTTCTTTGCCGCTGCCGAAGCTGCCGTGCATTCGACGAACGCGGCGGGCGATTTCACCCAAGCCCAGATTCGTCGTCATGT
The DNA here is from genome assembly GCF_001810695.1 of Corynebacterium sp. HMSC065D07. Taxonomy (NCBI): domain Bacteria; kingdom Bacillati; phylum Actinomycetota; class Actinomycetes; order Mycobacteriales; family Corynebacteriaceae; genus Corynebacterium; species Corynebacterium sp. HMSC065D07. Next base: position 15,984 of record NZ_KV802424.1, on the reverse strand, counting down.
ATTGGCGTGATTGCTGAGCCGCAATCACGGAAGTGATCACCACGTCGATGGTCTTGGAGGTGCTTGTTGCCTCGATGCTTACACGGGATTCAGGGCGAGCGTACTTGAGGATGTTGATGGCGAGCTCAGAGAACACGAGCGATAGCTTTTCCGGCAGTGCAAGCTGGCCATTCTTGCCCACTGTTATCTGCGGTTCGCACTGAAAACCATGACTGCTCAGGAAGCTGACCATAGTGTCGAGGTCTTCCTCCAAGGACTTGACCCCCTTCGTCACGCTTTCGTTCTTCATCACGCGCAATAGATCGCGCACCTCGCCCATGGCGCGGCGGGCGTCGTCAGCAATTGCCTCTGCGGAGTCGGCCGCTGAGGGATCCGTTTGGGTCAGCGCTAGGGTCTCAGAACGCATAACCACGGAGGTTAAGGTCGCGGCTACCGAATCATGGAGGGCTGTCATAAGCGCCTCGCGCTCTTCTGCGGCGCGTTGCTCAGCGGCAAGACGCTGGTCCCAGGTCCTGCGCAGTACGGCCCCAATGACGATGGCCACCGCATACAAGACGAGCGGTATCGACAGGCTTAACGGATCGAAAACAGGCAGATAGTTTATCGAAGGATCCGTCGTGACGATGTAGGTGTACGCCACCGCTGGGGGAACCGCCCACAGCCAGCGCGTGCGAAACGCCACGATGCCGACGATGACGGGGCTCCACGCCAGGAGCAGGAATGACCGCCAATCGGAAAACCACATCGCCAGCGCAAAAAGCGCACCGTACCCGCAGGCCGCCACGCGTGGGTAGCGGACGGCCAGCGGCGTCAGGGTGACGCCGAGGCCAGCGAGGACGAGTGCGCCGGGGGTGAGGAAGTTTTTATCCACCGTGACGGTGAGCATCACCAAAATGATGCAGCCGACGCCGGCGATGCTATAGAACTTCGAGGAGTTCATCGGCGGCGCTGAAAGCTAACGCCAACCCATCGTCATCAGGAGACCGATGATGGCCAAGCCGAAGCCGATGCCGTAGTTCCACGGCCCCAGTGCCTGCATGAACGGAATGGACTCGCCCGCCAGGTAGTTCACCACGAGCCAGAGCAGGCCGATGAGCATGAGGCCCAGCATGATGGCGATGTACCACTTCGGGGTGCCCTCAGAGTTGATCTTGACCGGGGTGCGGTTAGTAGCAGAGCTGGAGGACTGCGGGAGTGCGGAGCCCTCCGTCGTGATCTTGGACTTTGGCATTATTACACCTTCACGAAGAATAGGGGTGGTTAATCTGTGGGATACCTTAGCAGCTGCGGTACTGAGAGCTACTGCGGCAGCAACGCTGCCGGGTCAAACTCCCAGAAACGGACCTGGATGGTCTGATCCTTGCGGATGACATCGCCGCGGCTTGCCGACGCCCACCCAATCTTGTTGCTGTCGATCGGGTTCGACGTCGGGATGCGCTCGCCTACCTCCAAGGAGCCGGACCAGCCCTTGGCGCGCAGCGCGGATTCAGCTTCCTGCTGCGTGGAGTGCACAAGCTCCGGTGCCTGGATGAGCATCGCGTTAGAGACCTCCAGCGTAACAGGGCTGCCCTTCGGAAGCTTTTGGCCCTTCTCGACGACCTTGAGCACCTGGTTTTCCGGCAGCTCAGAATCCACCGAATTCACGGTGACATCAAAGTCCATGGAGGACAGCATCTCAACCGCGCGATCGCGGTCCATGCCGCTGACGTCCGGAACGCTGACTTCCTTCTGGCCCTTGGACACCGTTATGCGGACCTTCGAACCCTTGGACAGCTGCGCGCCGCCCGCTGGGTTCTGGGAAATGATCTCGCCCGCGGGGGCTTCATCATTCACCTGCTCCACGTCGCTATTCAGCTCCAGGCCGGCTTCCTCCAGCGCAGTGGTGGCTTCATCCAGCTTCATGCCGGTGAGGTCTGGGACCTCGGTGACTTCCTTGCCGGAAGACACAGTCAACGTGACTGACGAATTCTTCTGCAGCTCCGAACCTTCCGCCGGGTTGACCCGGATAACCTTGCCACGCGGCACATCGGGGCTGGGCTCTTCGTTGACGGTTACCAACAAGCCAAGCTTCTCCAGCTCCGCCACCACTTCATTGCGTGGGCGGTTGGCCACCTTCGGGATCGTGACCATGCCAGAGCGTTTGGCCGCCTCGTGCTGCGCCTGTTCGCGCTCGCGGGCCTCCTGGCGGGAGCTGTCCCAGAAATCCCAGGCAAAATAGCCAATGATGGCCACGAGGGAGGCGGCGAGCAACGCCGCCAGCCACTTGAGACCGGATCCAGATTCCTCATCGTCGGAGGGGCGGGTGGAGGCCACCGGCGCGCGGTGTTGCGCGGACACGGGTGCCACCATCGTGGTGGGGTGATCCTCGTCGTTGACGTGAGAGCGCGCCGCTTCGGGCAGCTGGCCCTGGGATAAGCGTTCGAGGTCATCGCCCATCTCCCACGCGGACTGGTAGCGGTCCGCTGGGTGCTTGGCCATCGCCGTGAGCACAACGGCGTCAACGCCGAGTCGCTGCCGTTCCGTGAGGTCCGCAGTGATGAAGTCCGACGGCGGTGTTGGTTCCTCTTGCACGTGCTGATAGGCCACCGCAAACGGTGTCTCACCTTCAAAGGGAGTGCGCCCGGTGACCGTTTCATACATGACGCAGCCCAGGGCGTAGACGTCGGAGCGGGCGTCGGCAGGCTTGCCCCGCGCTTGTTCCGGGGAAAGATACTGCGCGGTGCCGATGACGGCGGAGGTCTGCGTCATCGCGGACGTGGAATCATCCAGCGCGCGGGCGATGCCGAAGTCCATGACCTTCACCTGGCCGGTGTTGGTGAGCATGATGTTGGCCGGCTTGATGTCGCGGTGGATGATGCCTGCCTCGTGGGAAGACTGAAGGGCATCCGCTACCGGCTTCAGCACGCGCGCGGCTTCTTCCACCGGCATGGGGCCATCCTCACGGACAATGTCGCGCAGGGTGCGCCCCTGCACGTATTCCATGACGATGTAGGGCACCATCAGGCCGTCGATGTCTTTTTCACCCGTGTCGAAGACAGCGACGATGTTCGGGTGGTTGAGCTTGCCGGAGTTCTGGGCCTCGCGGCGGAAGCGCTCACGGAAATTAACATCGCGCGCCATGTCGGGGCGCAGCATCTTGATGGCAACGGTGCGCCCCAAGACGGTGTCCTCGGCCTCGTAGACCTCGGACATACCGCCGGTGCCGATGGACTGGCGGAGGTGGTACCGATCACTGACCATGGTGGGTTACTGGCCTCCCTGTAGTGCGGATTCTTCGGTGGGGTTGTTCTGTGAGTCTAGTTCGGGCTCGAGCGTTGGGCTGTCATTGACCTGTGGCTGCGTCTCCTCCACGGGGAGGGTGGGCAGTTCCTCATGGGTCGTGTGGTGTGTGGTCACGGAAGGGGAAGGGATGACAGAGTGCGTCGTTGTGACGGTGACTTGAGTAGGTTCCTCTTCCACGGTGGTGATCTCGACGGTCTCGGGGCTTTCCGGTTCCTCTTCCACCGTCGTCTCTGGCTCTACCGTTTCGGTCACGATGACCTCGGTGGGCGGAGGCGGCGGAGTTGGAGAGGTGTTACCCCACAGCCTATAGGCCATGAAGCCAATAGCCACGAGGGCGGCGATGGCCACGGCGATGAGCAGCCCAGTGCCGAAGCCCCCCTGCTTGGCAGGGCGCTCTTCAGACTGCGGTGTGGAAACGGCCGGACGCACCGTGGTGGGGTGCGCCATGTTGGCCAGCATCTCCGTGGAGGCGGAAGGCGAGGGTTCGGCTGCGATAGGCGCGAGCGCCGCGGACTTCGGCTGAGGCGGGCGCTGGCCTTGGCGCACGGCAGCAATCGCGTTGGTGAACTCGTTGCCGTCGGCGAAGCGGGTGCCCGGGTCCTTGCGCAGGGCCATGCCGATCAGTTCACGGGTGGGCGCGCTAATCGACGTCGACAAGGGCTCCGGCGCCTGACTGATGTGCGCCAGCGCCACCGATACCGAGGAATCGCCGCTGAAGGGGCGCTTACCAGCCAGCATTTCATAGCCCACGACGCCGAGCGAATAGACGTCAGAGGTCGGGCCGACTTCATATCCCTGGGCTTGCTCGGGGGAGACGTATTGGGCGGTGCCGACGACCATTCCCGTGCGGGTCAGCGGCACCGCGGCGGCGGCCTTGGCGATACCAAAATCGGTGATCTTGACTTGCCCATTTTGGGTAATCATGAGGTTGCCGGGCTTGATATCGCGGTGCACGAGGCCCATGTGGTGGATCACGGAGAGGCCGTGGGAGGCCTGCTCCATGACGTCGAGGGCCAGCGTTTCCGGCAGTGCGCCTTCGCGGGCTAAGAGATCCGCCAGGGATTCTCCGCGAATGTACTCCAAGGCCATGTAGCAGAAGATGCGGCCGTTATCCTCGAGCTCCCGGTAGTCGTACGTAGCTACGACGTTTTCGGAATCGATGGATTCTGCGGCCTTGGCCTCGTTGCGGAAGCGCGAGAGGAACTCGTTGTTATCGGAGAACTCTGGGCGCAGGACCTTGAGGGCGACCTCGCGGTCATTGCGGACGTCGTCCGCCAGCCACACCGTGGACATGCCGCCGTGGCCGACTATCCACTGCAGCTGGTAGTCCTCGCCGATGAGTGCTTGTAGGTGTTCCTTATTATCAGCGCTGTTCACTACTGCTCACCTCCGTATGCGCGCAGGATGGCGCGGCCGATGGGCGCGGAGACTTGGCCGCCGTAGGCATTCTGGCCTAGGTGCCCGCCGTCCTTGACCACGACGCCTACCGCGATGTCCTTGTCCGGATCGAAAGCCACGTACCACGCGTGCGGGGCAAGGCCCTCGCCGTGCTCGGCGGTACCGGTTTTCGAGGCGAAACCGTTCCCGTCATAGCCATAGGTGCTGTGCTCGGAGGCAAACATGAGGTCCTTGATGGTGTTGGCCGTCTCTTCGCTGACGGCTTCGGCAGCCTGGCGTGGCTGGGTGGAGCGCAGCTCATTCATCTGGGCATCGGTGATGCGGTTGATCAGGTAAGGCTCCATGCGCTTGCCCTGGTTAGCGATGGTCCCGGCCATGATAGCCGCCTGCAGGGCGGACATGGTCACGTCGCGCTGGCCGATGGAGGATTGGGCGACTTGGGCGCCGTCGCCAAGCTCGCCCAGCGCACCAGCGGAAGTCTCCACACCGAGCGAGTACTTCTCACCCACGCCGAAGCCCTCCGCATACTTGCGCAACTCATCGGCGCCGATGCTCTCTGACATCTGCGCAAAAGCCGTGTTGCAGGACAGCGCGAAGGCCGTATGTAGGGTGACGCTCTCTGCGCCGCCGCAGGCTCGGTTGCCGTCGTTGGTCAGCTCCGTGACGGAATCGGGCAGCGTGATGGAGGCGGCGCCGGTCAACGTGGAGTTCGGGTTGAAACCGTTATTGAGGCCGGCGGCGGTGGTGATGATCTTAAAAATCGAGCCCGGGGGCAGGGTGTCCTGCGCAGCGTGGTTAACCAGCGGCGTGCCTTCTTGATTCTGCAACTGTTCCCACCGTTCGCTGGCGTTGTCACCGAGCAGGTCGGAGACGTTGAAACTAGGGGTGGAGGCCATGGCCAGAATCTTGCCCGTCGAGGGCTGGATGGCCACGGCTGCGCCGTTATAGCCGGGCCCGGCTAGCTGGTCGTAGGCGGCTTGCTGCAGTGCGGGATCGATGGTGACCTCGACGTTCGCTCCCATCTGGGGTTTTCCGGAGAGCGTGTCGAGCCAATTGCGCGCCAGCAGCGAATCATCCTTGCCGTTGAGGATGTCATTCTGGGATGCCTCCAGCTGGGAGGCGCCGAAGCGCTCCGAAAGGTAGCCGGTGATGTTGGCGAAGGCGGGGGAATCGGCAGGGTAGGAGCGGGAGTAGTTTCCCTCGGCGTCGGCAGTGGACTGCGCTAAAACCGTGTCGCCAGCGAAAATCTGGCCGCGCGGGGTCGTGCGCATCTCCAAGAAACCGCGAACGTTCTTGGGGTTATGGGCGTATTTGTCGTCGGAGAACGCCTGGATCACGGTGAGGTTCACCAGGAGCACGGCGGTAAGGATGAGGGCAAAGAGGGAAACGAGGCGGATCGATCTGTTCATCGGCTTGCCTCCTGGACGGCTGGGAATAGGGACGTGTCAGTGGGCGCGTTCGAGGTCTGCTCGCGCGCCGGGCGGCGCGCCGCATTGGAGATTCTCAGAAGGATGGCCAGCAGCATGTAATTGGCCATGAGCGAAGAACCACCCGCGGACATGAAAGGCGTGGTCAGACCAGTCATGGGCAGCAGCGCGGAGATGCCGCCGGTGACGACGAAGACTTGCACGGCCAAGGTGAGCGCGAGGCCAGAGGCGACCAGTTTGCCATAGGTATCGCGGCAGGTCAGCGCGGTACGGAATCCGCGCGAGACCAGCATGGCAAAGAGAATGAGCACGGCGGCGAGGCCGATGAGGCCGAATTCCTCACCAATCCCGGCCAGGATGAAGTCCGAGTGCGCTACCGGAACCATGTCCGGGTGGCCCTGGCCCAAGCCGGATCCGGTAATGCCGCCGGAGGACATACCGAACAGAGCTTGGGAAAGCTGGTAGCCGGTGGAGTCATAATTGCCCAACGGATCCAAGAAGTTGGAGAAGCGCTGCTGGATCTTGTCCGAAACCTGGTAGATGCTGAAGCCACCGACCCCCACGAGGATGACGCCGATGAGCAACCAGCTCACGCGGTTGGTAGCCATAAAGAGCATGCCGAGCACGGTGCTAAACAGCAGCAGGGCGGGACCGAAGTCATTGGAAATGCCCATGATGATAATCGCGATGCCCCAGATCACCAGGATGGGAGCCAGATCTCGCAGGCGTGGCAGAGAAATGCCGAGGAACTTGTAGCCGGCCACCGTGAACAGCGAGCGCTTCTGGGTAAGCAGCATGGCGAAGAACAGGATCAGCAAGATCTTGGAGAACTCGCCCGGCTGGATAGAAAATGGCCCCAGCCACAGCCAGATGCGAGCGTCCACGCCCGGCGGTTGCGGCCACACGAGGGGCAAGGCGAGAAGGATCAGGCCGAGCGCGCCCAAGATATAGGAGTACCTGGTCAGTGAGCGGTGATCGCGTAGGAGAATGAGCACCAGCGCGAAGAGGATGAGGCCGACGATGGTCCACATCACCTGTCGCACCGCCAGCCCGCCGCCATTCGCCAGGTCGAGGCGCTTCAACAGAATGAGCCCGGTGCCGTTGAGCACCGCGACGATGGGAAGCATGAGCTGATCCGCGTAGGGCGCGAGGAAGCAGAGCACCAAGTGAGCGACGGCGAAGACGCCGATGAATCCACCGATGAGGTAGAGGACATCGAGGGTCAGCACGTTGCCCTGCGACAACTCGAGGCTGACCAGGGTGATGGCGAAGACCACGGTGGCGAGCACGAGCAGGCCGAACTCGGTGCCGCGGGAAAAGAACTTACTCATCTACTTCACCTCCCGGCAGTTTCCTTTGGATTCGCTCTTGGCATCTTTGTTTTTCTCGTCCTTCGACGCCTTCGGGCAGGGCTTGAGCGCCTTGTCCGAGAGCTGCGAAAGCTGTGTTTGCACCTCGTCATAGGAGCCGGAGGGCAGGTTGCCCACGGCAGCGCGTTCGGATTCGGGCAAATCCTTCAGCGCGAACGGTGCGAAATCACCGTCGCAGGCGCCGTGCCCCAGCTTGAGCGCATTGTCCTTGTTTAGGCACGCATTCTGATACGTGTGGTGTAGCGGGCGGCCGAAGATCTCATAGTCCGCGCCTTCTTGGATGGTGAGGACGCCTTCTTCATCGGCGGTCACGTAGTAGTTGCTGCCCAGGTAACTTTTCATCCAGAGGCCGCCGCTGATGACCAGCACGATGATGATGGCAAGGCACGCAATGACCTTCCACCCAATCCGGCTTCGCTGTGGCCGCCGCTGTGGTTCGTCCTGGGGCTTCTCCTCAGCGGCCTGCGCTTTTGGGGGCGAGATTAGCTTCGCGGCGCGGCTCGCGGAAGAATCGGGGTGCGTTGGTTCCGGGACGACGCCTTGGACGGCACCGACGGTGATTGGGGCTACGTCATCGCCCTCACCGTCCACGACCTCCGCCACCACGATGGTGACGTTGTCCGGGCCGCCGGAGCGCAGCGCTAGATCCCGCAGGGTGGTGGCGGCCTCTTCGACCGTGCCCTGCTTCAGAGCTTGCTCGATGGTAGAGGCCGTCACCGGATCCGACAGGCCGTCCGAACACAGCAGGAGGCGGTCGCCCGGTTCAGCATCGAGCGTAAAGAGCGTCGGCTCCACGGGCCGGCCGGTATAGGCCTTGAGGATCAGTGACTTCTGCGGGTGGGAGGAGACATCTGCCGGATCGAGCTTGCCCTCATCGACGAGGGACTGCACGTAGGTGTCATCCTTGGTGATCTGGGTCAGCTTGCCCTCGCGTAGCCGGTAGCCGCGGGAATCACCCACGTGGCACACGCCGAATTCGGATCCGTTAAAGAGCAGGGCGGTTAGCGTGGTGCCCATGCCCTCGGTCTCCGGGTGCTCGTCCACGTGCTCGCGGATCGCCGCATTGGCGTCCTCTGCTGCGGCCCCAAGGAGCGCCAGCATGTCATTATCGCCTGGATCGCGCTCGAGGGAGGCCATGTGCTCCACCATGGTGGTGGAAGCAACCTCGCCGGCTGCGTGGCCTCCCATGCCGTCGGCCAACATCAGCAGGTGCGGGCCCGCGTGGGCGGAGTCCTCGTTGTTTTCGCGGACCAGTCCGCGGTCCGTCACTGCAGTAAAAGTCAGGCTTAAAGTCATGCCATCAACCTCACGGTCGTTCGGCCAAGTTTGATATCGGAGCCGACTCCGACTCGTTCTGGCTGGTCAATGCGAACGCCACCAACGAAGGTGCCGTTGCGGGATTCGAGGTCCTCCACGAACCACTCGCTGCCCCGGCGGAACAAACGGGCGTGGTGACCGGAGGAGAAATCATCACCAGTGACAAAGTCACAGTCCTGTGCGCGGCCCATCGTACAGTCCTCAAGAGTGCCTAGCTCCATGTGGGAACCGCGCAGCGGCCCGTCCACGATGGTGATCTCACGCGGCGCTTCGCGACGCCTCTGGGCCCCCTTCACCGGGGCCGATGCCTGGTAGACGCCGGCGGCCTTATTGGCATCGCGACGCATGGCGTTGAGTGCGGCCAAGATGAACAGCCACAGCAACACCAGCAGGCCGATGCGCAGCGAGAGCAGCACGATCGAATCCATGGAAAGTCCTTACGCTAAAAAATCTGGAAAAGTTGCTGAGGCGGCTTAGTAGCCTTGGTTCTCAAGGCCGGTGATGCGCACCTCGATGTGGGAGTGGCCGAGGGTGATCACGTCGCCGTCGGCAAGCAGCCAGTTCTCAATCGGGGTGTCGTTCACGGTGGTGCCGTTCGTGGATTGCAGGTCCACCAGCACGGCGTCCTGGCCGTTCCAGGTGATCTCCGCGTGCTGGCGGGATACACCGGTATCGGGCAGGCGCAGGTCCGCGTCATTGCTGCGGCCCAGGATGTTGGAGCCCTCCTGCACGTGGTAGACGCGGGAGGAGCCGTCCTGCAGCATGAGTGTTACCGCTGGGCCCTGCGGCGCCGGCTGGTTCGGGGTGGGCGCCATAAAGGCGGTGGTTGCGGCCTCATCGGCGTTGTGCGGCTGGGTCATAGAGTCCTCCTGACCATGGTCGTGGTGGAAAATCGCATCAAATCCGGTTTCTTCGGTGGGCTCGTGATCCAAAAAGGAGGACACGCGCAACTGCCCAGTCCGCAGTCCCGACTCCTCCGCGATGCGTACGATGACCGGCCCGGCGAGGGACCAGCCACTGTTACGGATGAAGCGGGTGAGCTGATCAGCTAGATCCTTGGGAACACCCCGGTCTTGGGAGAGGTTCTCGATATCTTTGGAGGATACGCCGACGGTCATGACGTTGGGGCTATACAGCTTGCCATCATCACCGCGGGACAAATTGTCCTGCGCCTCCTGCTTGAGAAGCTCCTCAATCTCAGCGGGGACGACCTTGCCGCCGAAGACAAAGGCCATGCCGTTGTCCAGTCCGCGTTGCAGGGAAGAATCCAGCTTGGCGAGCTTATCTAGCAATGCCATTGGAAGGGCCGTCCTCCTTTCGGGATGTTTTCAGGGAGAGATATAGCAGCGATCAGTATAGGGTGCTTTCCTTGACTTAACGTAGACGCGCGCGGCAAAGTTCCCTGGAAAGTTCAGGTTTGCCAGCGGATTTGTAGATTCGCTGGGGCTGCGTGCTAAAGTTAGCTAGTCGCCAAGACATCAATACCCTGCCCGGGTGGCGGAATTGGCAGACGCGCTGGCTTCAGGTGCCAGTGTCCTTATAGGACGTGCGGGTTCAAGTCCCGCCCCGGGCACGCTGAGCAGTTGAACAAACTGCGACACCGGAGGTAACAAACTCGAAAGGGTTCGTGACCTCCGGTTTCTTTCTTTTTCTGAACTTTGGCGGTCGAGGATTGCAAGTGTGGGGATTTACATCCTAAATCCCGCCCGCGCCGGTCGACACGTCTTTCGAATTTTGTTTTCGATGGTGTCAACAAGTCATCTTGATCTGACACCCTTCTTTTGAGTTTCGGTTTATTGTGTAGGCAGTCAGTCCGAGGCTTGATGTTTGCTTAGGTTTGGTTGGCAGGGTCGAGAGGATAATAGTTTTATTGCATGATCTCGATCTCGTAGTTCGATTTGGGGCCGGGCCATTACTTTCGGTGGATCTCTGCTGCGCCCATAGGCCAAGCAGTTTTAGGGGTTCGTTGTACGGGAAAGCTGGTGTGCCTAAACCATCCTTGACTTGAGATCCTACTTAGGGGCACTTGGAATCCTCCAACTGAGGTGGTTCCCGGGGCGTTGGAGGATTTCCTAGTCGTTGAATCCTGATCTAGGAGTTAATCGACTGGGCTGACGCGGATAAGGTTTCCATCAGGGTCGGCAACAACGAAGGTGCGGCCGAAGACATCATCGTAGGGTGGCTGCACAATTTGGACTCCTTTTGATTTCCATAGACGGTATGTCTCATCGATGCGGCTTGCCGGTCCATCCAGCATCAAACCTATTTCGCTCGTTCGCGGTGTTTGTTTCTCCATGTGGGTGTTATGGCCGGTCCACACAGCAAACAGGACATCCTTTGAAATTTCGAATGCTACATATCGAGGACTGATGAACGATGGCTGCATATCGAATAAGTCGCTGTAGAAGGCAGTCGAGATCTCTGTATCGGAGACATAGGTTAGGAAAAGATTGGGGGTTGGCATTGCCATTCTCCTTTCGGTGAGTGGTGTTGTTTACGTGGACGCAGTGCATTCGAGCAAACAAACCTGACAAGGAGTGTCATATTCCGGAAAATATTGTGGTTCCAGCGATAATTACGGCATGAGATCGGCGCGCCTGTTGTCTATGCTCTTGCTATTGCAAACCCGAGGCCGTGCTACGGCTGCCGAGCTGGCTTCGCATTTTGAGGTTTCCCAGCGCACAATACTGCGTGACGTTGATGCACTCTCGGCCGCAGGAATACCTGTTTATACGGAGCAAGGTATGCATGGTGGGATTGTGCTCGATAGGCGCGCTCGATTGAACGCTTCTCGATTGGATCCGACTGAGATTCAGCTGATGAGGATTCTTGGCGTCGGGGCAGATTCACTCGCACACTTGGGGTTTGGCCAAGACATCGCCCTGCTGCAGAAGAAAATGAACGCAGTCTCATTCTCTAAAGCGTCCGATACTCATAATTTGGAAGAAAAGGTCCTACTTGATTCCAGTGGCTGGTTTAGCAATGAAACCCAAAACGACTTAGAAGAGTTGCTAGAGGCTGTACGGAAAGAAGCTCGAATTGAGGTGTCCTATCGCCGAAGCGGGGACAAGAAGCAACAACGTGCTGTGGCTGATCCTTATGGGCTTGTACACAAGGGTAGAAGTTGGTACTTGGTCGTTGATATCGATGGGGAACCAAGGATGTTGGCAGTCTCGCGTTTAGAAACCTTTCGCGTTTTAGGTCAAGCTGCTCAGCTTCGTCCAGGGCAAAGTTTGGCAAGGGTGTGGGCGCAGCTCGTTGAGCAATTAGAAGAAGACATGCCAGTTCGAATCACCGCACTTCTTCGAGCGACTCGGCTTGATATGGCATCTCGTATTTTGGGATCACGGCTTATCCATTATGAACCCGTGGACGAAAACTTTGTCCGTATCGTGGTGGGATATGCGGATATTCAGGGGGTAAGGCAATTGCTTCAGTTTGGGGACCACATCTGGGTCACCGATCCCCCGGAAGCAGTAAAAATCACTGCTGATCTAGCTAATGAACTTGCGAAACGACATAGTGGGACCACAAATCCTGAATCGTAGAAACCGAAGATGGGTACTGGGATGCCGTCGTAACAGGCCTGCTGAAAACGGTAAGAGGTGCGCTAACAATCTAGGAGCTCTCGTGGATCTTATGATTGGAGAAAAGTAAGTAACGATGGCTTTCGCTTCACTCGCAGGGTGGTGGAGTAAGGGCTTTGGAGGTTCAGAGCGCCTTCAAGGCGGGCGAGGGCCTCTTACCACTGGTGAAGCCGCAGCGTAGTGCGGGCATCTTAGCCGGTCTACAATCTTCCCACTTCACATTGAGGGTCTTTACCATGACGATTCTGTGTGATCTACCAAGGGTGTGAGAGCAGGTTTACATGTCACTCATGAGAATTCAGGTGAGCACGACTTAGAGGTTGAGGTACGCAAAATATTTCGGCCATAGTGTTGCGGATTATGCGCCCTTATCAGATTGTGGCCACTGAGCGCATTGTCACCAAGGTGCTAGCCGGTATCCACAACCACAAGTTGCTCGGCACGGTTAACGCTGGTGGCTATATTTGGCACACGACGGGATCAGGAAAACACAGACCTCGTTTAAGACGGCGCAGTTAGTAGCGCAGTATCACTTCACTTCCCCGAGGATTAATGCTGGCATGAGCAAAACGACCACAGCGACAAGGTGCGTCGTGGCTGCTGTTTCCCAGCGCTCGTGCGCGATAAAATGCTAAGAAGACCGAAATGGTAGCGGCGTGGTGAGTATCTGGTAGCGCCTGAGTGAGTACCTGGTAGCGGTATCTCACTCAGGCTTTGTCGGTTGTTATGCGTTGGTGGTCAGGCGCATGTTTGGTCCTTCCAATGTGATGATCTCGGCGCCGGAGACGAGTCGGTTGAGGATTGACTCGGAGATCACGGCGTCGGGGATGGACTTGTACCACTCCAGTGGGGTGAATTGTGAGGTCACTATCGTTGAGACTTTGCCTTCTCGCCCGGCGAGGATGTTGAGAAGTTGGTGCGCGGTCGCGGCATCCACAGGTGTGGTCAGGAAGTCATCGAGGACCAGGACGTCGACGTCGTGGAGCTGCTGGATGAACTTCAGCCGTGTGGGGTTATCGGGTTGGAGGACTGCTAGTTCGGCGGCGAGCATGTCGGTGCGGTAGAACCGTGCGGAGTAGTCGTTGCGGCATGCTGCGGTGATGAGTGCTTGGGCGAGGTATGTTTTACCGACTGAGGACTTGCCCAGGATGACAATGTTTTGACCTAGGTGGCACCATTGTCCGTGGGCGAGTCTGCTGACTTGCTCGGGGTTGATGTTGCGGTCAGGCGTGCAGACCACGTTTTCAAGGCAAGCATCAAGGTTTGGCGATCGGGATGCTTTTAGCAGTTTGTTGATGCGTCGTTCACGCCTGGCTGCGACTTCTTTATCGAGTGCGTAGAGCACCTTTTGGGAAAACGTCCATGCGTCGAATGCGGGATCGTTGGCGATATCGATGACGCTTTTGCCGAAGGCAGTCATCCGCAGTGCGGTGAAGTCGGCCAGGACGGATTCGTCAAGGAAGCGATCTGTTGGCGGGGTTGGTGAGGACATGGGTTTTAGTTTCCTTTCTTAGCGAGGTTGTCCATGCTGAACTGGTCTGCACCGCCAAGGAACGCGCCGGTGGTGTCCCGGTCAGCGGCTACAGGTCGGGCGGGTTGGTTGGTGGTGGTGCTGCGCGGGGGCTGGTCAAACCCGCGTGGTCGGGTTGCGTGTTCCTTGCGGACAGCGGTCATCATGTTTTTGACTGCGGTATATGACACTGCCCGCCGACTGCCGTCGTTGGCGGTCAGGCGTTGGCATGCTTCTTCCAGGATTGGTTTGTTGGCATGTTTGCCCATTGACAGCACGTTTCGGCAGGACTGGTATGCCTGGGCCGGGATGGCTTTCGCCGTAATGAGTTCTTCGATGACCTTGCGTGTTGCCGGGCCAACTTTGCTGGCTTCGCGGTAAAAGTAGTCGCTTGTCCACAGTCCACGGGTGGAGTCCATCCCAGATGGAATGTGCTCGTAGTCAGTGACATAGGCCCCACGCTTATGTGAAACCCGGTGGGTTGCCACGGTTGCCCCTTGGTCAAAGACGGTCAACATCTGGCCGGTGATGCGCACATCGACAGTGCGGCCAACAAGCTGGTGCGGAACGGAGTAGCGCACTGTTGCAACCGTGACATGGAAATCCGGGGCCACTTTTGCCCGTTTCCACTCGGTGTGTTGCCACGGGGTTGCCGGCAGATCCGCAAGCAGATGCTGTTCGTACTCTTCAAAGAGATCCCTGCGGCTTGACTGCTGGCTGCGAAACGGCACGGAGGCGTTGATTGCGTCGACGACGCCCACAATCTTTTCGTTGAGCTCGTCCAAATCAACACACTGGTGGCTATTAACCGCGTGGATGACTTTGTGTGTGACGATCTTTACCGCAGCTTCCACATTTGCTTTATCCTTCGGACGACGCGCGCGTGTGGGAAGTGCTGCTGTGTTGTAGTGCTCCAAGAACTGCTGGTAGGTGTCGTTGACCTTCCGATTCCTATCGGCAGTGCTGATCGCATTCGACGCCGTCGACGCGTTATCTGGGACAACAACCTGGCAGACCCCACCGAAGTAGTCAAACGCTTGACGGTGAGCATCAAGCCAGGACTGTTGCCGCTGGTCAACACACGTACATGCAAAGAGCATCCCTGAATATGGCAGCGAAGCGACGAAAACACTGACTTTCGCACCCGGTGTGCCCGCAGGGTCGTACAGGCGCATCTTAGTCCCAGCCCAGTCCACCTGCATCGTATGCCCTGGTGCATGGGTGATCCGGGCGGTAAGCCCGGCCGCGTCGACATGGCAGGCAACCAATTGGCGGAAACGGTCGTAGCTGTAATGACGCTGGCCCGGCTGGGCCGGCGTTGTGGTGTAGCGAGCCCACAATACTTGCAGTGTGAGCTTCACCCGCCCTGTGCGTGCTTTAACGACCGCGTCAAAGTCAATCGGGACGAACTCGCCTTGCCCGCTACTGCGTCTATCTACGAATATCTCGTCCAACTCGTCATTCGTCAGCGCCGCGACCTGTTCAACGGTGGTCAGACCAAGGTTTCGCAGTGCTTGGCTTGCTCGTGAAATCGCGCGGTGCGAGCACCCGAGCTGGTGTTCAATCTGGCGGTAAGAACGCTGCTGAATCAGCAGCGTCATCACCGCACGGTAATCCGTCATGAGCAGACTCCTTCCAGTACGAGCCGCACCCGGGTGGTGCGGCTACCGGAAGTATCACCCTGAGCGCTGTGAGCTGCTACCGGATACTCACTGAAGCGCTACCGGAAAGTCACGACGCTGCTACCAAATAGCCGGTCGCAACAATAAAATATATCCCCATGCGGTGAATGCTATTGCCGTGGGGAAGAGCCCAAGGTATATGACTCCGAAAGAGGCGGATGCGGGCGCGGTCGATAGGTCATATATCAGTGTGTTGGTCCAAGGTGACAGGCCTATTGTCCCTGCAGCGGCTCCAGTTATGCTTGTGCTGTCTGTGTCTTGTAGGAGACGCTTTGTAAGACTGTTGCTCCGCTGTAGAGGAAGGCTCGATTTTCTCACGTGTGGGGAGCGCGGTGCGCGCTTTCTGCCGTGACTGAGGAAGTAGCCCTCATACGCAAAGCGGCCCTTCCGGTTTTAGAGTGCGTTGATTTT
>NZ_KV802423.1:0-7744 GCF_001810695.1 Corynebacterium sp. HMSC065D07 | reverse complement strand
GACAAAATCAACGCACTCTAAAACCGGAAGGGCCATCAAAATTGGACTAGGGGGAGATATAGTCGGTCACGTATATGGCAATGCGTCAACATTGAATGACACCAAGAAAGATGCTAATAAATACGTTCCCAAAGGGCATTACAAGCGCCATTGCAGAGGGGTCGGCCAACATCCTTCTGATACTTTCCGGGAGGGGGGAGGAGGATTTAGAGGAGGCAGCTTTTAATCACATCATCGGCGACGAAAAGGAAACTTATCGAGAAAGATTCAATATCAACGATTTCTCGCAATTTCCCTAGCCAGCCCTTTCCTTATTTATTACCCGGCGCTCCGCATAAGTGGAGCGCCTCACTCTATTTACCTGTAGAAACCGGCGAAGAAATAAGCTCCCTTACTCCAACACTACTAGGGAAAACATCAGCCTTTGCATATTCCTCATCCATTAGAAAAAATGACGCTAAAGGGGCCTCGGCCTTTGTAAAAAGCTCTTGTTCAGCAGAAACGATTGCCTCGCAAAGGTATAACCGTAAACTCTCAAAATCCTCGTTGGGCCTTTCAACCCTGAACTGAGTAATGAGATCTTTTTTCATCTCTTCGGAATCCACTTCAACTGGTTCGGAGCAAATAAAAAGTACGTCGACTCCAGGCAGGAGCGCTGCTTTACGCACTACTTGCGAATACGTTTTATATGCCGATTCCAAAACACACTGATCGGCCACGAAAAAAGTATCTAAAGCAAAAAATATACGCATTGTAATGCTTTCCAAAAAGATAAAGCTTGTCAACTCGCCTGCGATGTGGAGCGAAGGTTTTGGCAACTAGGGCAGTTTTGGTGTCTGGGCTTTAGTCCCGCCGGCCCCTGCGATGGGCCGGGGGCAGATTAGCTGCTGCGCTTGACGGTTGCAGCAACCTCGCCTGGCTGGGCATGGCCCTCGCGAGCGATGTCGACTCCGGCGACCTGCTTGGCCGTCGGGCACACCACCGGGGTGATGAGGTTGACGCCGCGCTCGCGCAGCTTCTGCGCCTCCACCGCGATGATCGGTGTGCCGGCGGTGACTGTATCGCCCTTCTTGGCCAGGGCCGTGAAGCCTTCGCCCTTGAGCTCCACGGTGTCGATGCCGATGTGAATGAGCAGGTCCAGCCCATCCGCGGTCTTCATGCCGAAGGCGTGGCGGGTCTTGAAGACCATGGTGATGGTGCCGTCGACCGGGGCGCAGACGTCGAAGGCATCGACGGCATCGGGCATCACCGCGAAGCCTTCGCCCACCATGCCCTGCGCAAAGGACGCATCCGGGACCTGGGAGAGCGCGACGACGTCTCCGGCGAACGGGGCACGCACGTCCACGTCAGCGGCATCACCACCAGCGGTATTACCGCTGACGCGCTGAGCGGAAGCGGCGCTGGCTCCAGCACCTGCGGCGCTCGCAGCACCCGCCGTGGCCAGGACCGGAGAACCGTGGCGCAGCTGGTGGCTGACCTCGTCATACATGAATTGCACGGCCGGGCCTACGATGACCTGGACGCTCTTCTCCGAGGGGTGGATGACGCCGGAGACTGCGGCGCGTTTGATCACGGAGTCATCGACAAGCGCGCGCTCCTTTACGCCCACGCGCAGGCGCGTGGTGCAGTAGTCCAGTGAGTCAATGTTGTCCTTGCCGCCGAGGCCCTCGATGATGCGCGCGGCATCACGAGCAGTCTTGTCATCGCCGGTAGCGGAATCCTCCATGGGGTCTGCTACCGCATCATCCTCACCGCGGCCCGGGGTCTTGAGGTTGAGCCAGCCGATGAGGAAGTAGAAGATGACGAAGTACAGGGCGAAGAAGCCCACGCCCATGACCAGCAGCATGTACCACTTGTTAGCCAGCGGGTTCTGCGAGGAGAGCAACATGTCCACGAAACCGGCGGAGAAACCGAAGCCGGCGGTCCACTCCATGGTGGAAGCGATGAAGACGGACAGGCCCATGAGCAGCGCATGCACCACGTAGAGCAGCGGGGCGACGAACATGAAGGAGAACTCCAACGGCTCGGTCACGCCGGTGAAGAAGGAAGCCAAAGCGCCGGCGGCCATGAGGGAACCGACAACCTTGCGCTTGTTCTTATCCGCGCGCAGGTACATGGCCAGTGCCGCGCCCGGCAGGCCGAACATCATGACCGGGAAGAAGCCCGCCTGGTAGCGGCCGACGACGCCCTCGACCGTGCACTGGCCGTTGGCCCAAATGCCCGGGCAATCGGCGGCGGAAGTGGCGGCCGCGGCTGCCTCGATGGTCTTCTGGCCGGCCTGGAAGTTGCCGATGTCATTGATACCAATGACATCGAACCAGAAGACGGAGTTCAGCGCGTGGTGCAGGCCGGTCGGGATGAGCAGGCGGTTGGCCACGCCGTAGATGCCGGCCCCCGCCGCGCCCAGGCCCTGGATGGAGGTACCGAAGTTAAAGAGCGCGTTGTAGATAAACGGCCACACGAAGTAGAGGATGCCGGAAATCACTATGGCGATGACGGCGGTAAGAATCGGCACGAGGCGCCGGCCTGAGAAGAAGGCCAAAAAGTCCGGCAGCTTGGTGCCGTGGAAGCGGTTATATACCCAGGCCGCCATGACGCCGGCGAGGATGCCGAAGAGGACGTTGCCGCCACCCACGGCGTTCCAGCCTTCCGAGGCCCATTCCAGGGCTTCATCGCCGGTCAGCGCGGTGGGGTCTTCGATGCCGCGGTAGCCTGCCACGGCCTCGGGGCCGAGCAGTTTCATAAACGTGGCGAAGGCCAGGAAGCCAGAGAGTGCCGCGGCACCGTTGGAATCCTTGGCCAGGCCGAAGGCAATGGCGATGGCGAAGATCCAGCCCAGGTTGGCCAGGACCGCGTCGCCGGAGCTGATCAGCAGCTGGGCGGCGAGGTTATCCGGGCCAGCCGCGCTGGAGATCCAGTAGCCAACACCACTGAGGATCGCCGCGACGGGCAGCACCGCCACAGCGCCCATGAGGGCTTTTCCGAGCCGCTGCAGCGGCCCCATGACATCGATTTTCATGCGAGGAGTCCTTTCACACTAGTAAGGAATTAGATGGAGTTTTTAGGAAAAGAGTGGGCGGTGCGGACGGTGCTTGTCCGCGAAAACGTAGTACTCGCGGTCCTCCAGCTGGGAGGCGGCGGCTTCATCGAGGATCACCGTGGCACGCTGGTGCCACTGCAGGATCGACGCGGGGCAGTGCGCGGAGAGCGGGCCTTCCACCATGGCGTGGACCGCGCTGGCCTTGTTGCTGCCAGTGGCCAACAAGAGCAGGTGACGGGCCTCACTGATGGTGCCCAATCCTTGGGTCAGCACGTGGCGCGGGACCTCGTCTTCGTTGTCAAAGAAGCGGGCATTGTCCTGCACGGTTTGCGGGTGCAGCGTCTTGATGCGGGTGCGTGATTGCAGGGAGCTCGACGGCTCGTTGAAGCCGACGTGCCCGTTGGCCCCGATGCCCAGCAGCTGGATGTCCACGCCGCCGGCATCACGGATGGCCTTGTCATAGGTGGCCGCGGCGGTGGCGGGGTCATCGGAGTCACCAGCGGGGCTTTTTACCAGGTCATCATCGAAATCCACGTGGCTGGTGAATTCGCGGCGGATGGTGGAATAGTAGGACTGCTCGTGGGTACGCTCCAGCCCGATGTATTCATCGAGCAGGAATGCGCGGCTGCGGGCAAAGCTCACCTCGCCGCGCTCATGGCGCGTAATGAGCTCCTTGTACATTGCTACCGGGGTCGAGCCTGTGGCCAGGCCCAAGGTGGCGCCGGCGTTGGCGTAGTGCGCGAAGATGTCAGCGGCCTCCACGGCCACTTCGGCCGGCGTGGAGCGGATGAGGATTTCCATGAGATGCCTTCCTGTGTGTTTAAGAGAGTGAGATGTCCGCGCCGTCGACGATGACGCGCACCGGTTGGTAGTGAGAGTTAAGGCCAACCAGGTTGGCGCGCGCGCCAACCGCGATGCGGCCTAGATTCGTCTCCCCCAACACGTCGGCTGCCGTGGTGGAGGTAAAACGCACTGCCTCGCCCAGACCGTGGCGCTCGGCGAAGCTGGCGAATTGCTGGGACAAAGTAGAGGTGCCGCCCGCGATGGCGCCGCTGGGCACGCGCGCGACTCCCCCGCTCACGGTGACAGGCAGCGAACCCAGCTCATAGTCACCATCGGCCATGCCGGCCGCCGCCATGGCATCAGTGATGGCGAAGGCGCGGTGACTGTGAGCCATGTCCACGGCGCCGTCGACAAGATGCACACCATCTGCGATGAGCTCGACGGACACATCCCCCGCCTTCGCTGCGGTGAGCAAGGCCGCTACCGGGCCCGGCGCGCGGTGGTGAATAGATGGCATGCCATTAAAGAGGTGCGTTCCGGTCACGGTCAGGCCGAGCTCCTTAGCCTTGGCGATAACGCTCAGCGTGGTGTCGTAATCGGCCTCGGTGTGGCCCAGGCTGGCGATGATGCCATGCTCCGCGCAGACTTCGAGCAGCTTGTCGACGTTCTCCGTTTCCGGCGCGAAGGTAATCGAACGCAGGTGGCCGCGGGCCGCGGCGATGACTGCACGGAAGAAGTCCGGGTCACCGGGCACGATGCGCGATGGGTCCTGTGCGCCGCACTTGGCCGCCGCGATGAAGGGGCCCTCCATGTGGATTCCGGCGATCTCGTCTTCCTCAGCTAGCTGCGCCAAAAGCTCGGCTCGGGAGCACAGCTCTTCTTGCGTGCCGGAGACCAAGCTGGCCAGCAGCGTCGTTGTGCCGTGCGCGCGGTGGAAGCGGGCGGCGGCTAGGCACTGCTCGTAGTCGCCGTTGGGGAATCCCCCGCCGTTGCCACCGTGGTTGTGCAGGTCCACGAAGCCGGGCACCCACAGCAACGCATCCGGGTCCCCGGCGCGCCAGGCGGTCTCGGCTTGGGGGACGTCGCCAAGCACTATGCCCTCAATACTCTCCCCGAACGTGACGGCCCCAGCGCGCAGCTCGAAGTTTTCATCAATATAGAGGCCCTCGACGTGGCCTTTCTCCTTTGTCTGCATGGTTCATTCGGTCCCGCTTGTACGGGCTGACGTGGCGCAGCCCGGTTGACAATTCACTTGAAATTTATCAGGGCTACCAATTTTTGTGAACCACACTTCCTCCGAAGGGGGTGTGTGAGCGCAGATGGCTTTTAGCGCGTTAGGTGCACCGCGCGGAATGTCGAAAGGCCCGGCGAGCTACCAGCCACGGGTGACCACTCGGTCCCAAAGCGCGTTGCTCGCTAGCTCACCGGCGCCCGCTGGTGAGGTGCCAACGAACACATCTCTCGCATCAGGATCATCAGCAAGAATGTAGCGGAACCACGCGGTGGCGTAACTGTCCCCGAACTCTAGAACGTCCTTGTGGTCCGCGCCCAGGCGGCGGGCAATGATTGCCGGACCACCAGCTGATTCAAAGTTCTCCTGCAAGTCTGACCACGGACTAACAAGCCAGCGGTCCGAACGGCCATCGCTCGTCATCAGGAATAGCGGTTCCTCTACGTCAGCCGTGTTGTAGTCCCAGTCATTGGACTGTGCCACTTTGTGGGAGGCCGGGCTCGCCGCATACACAGCTGCTACCTCCGTGTGGGCCGCAGCGTTGATGGCACCCGCACCACCCTGTGAGTGGCCAAAAATGCCGACTCGTGATCGGTCCGCACGAGAATCCAGTTCCGGCAAGCGCTCAATCAAGTGCACGACATTCTCTCCTGTACCTGTGTGGGGAGTCTCATCGCCGACAACCACGAAGCCCCAACTAGCCAGGTGCTCCGCCACGGGCAGGTAGCTGCTCAGCGGCGTGTTCGTGCCATTAGCCATGACCGCCGCCGGAAACGGTCCCGCGCCTGTCGGTGCCGCGATGGTCACGTCGCCATCACGCCGCACGTCGACCTCGTGCGGCCCCTCGCCCGCAAACGACGCTTCCAGCGGGCCACCTGTCTCAGCGCTATATCCGGCAGCCACGCCGTCATCACCGGTCACGCTGTCTGCGTCCACCCACTGCATGAATCCCACAAACCCTACAAACGCCACCACAATCACGGCCACCACGGCAATCATGCCAACCACAAGCTTTTTCATGCTCTGTATTGTGTTTCGCACGAGAGCGAAGGTCACTAGCGCTAGCACTACTTTTTCCTGTACACAGTGCAAGAGCTGCCTCCGCTACGCCCTTGAAATGAGAGACTCACATCATTACCTTGTTGTATGTAATCGTCATCACATATGGGAGAAATAATGCTTACCTCCGAAACGCTTTCCGAAGTAGTCACAGTAGGAGGTTCAGGTCCGTTCAGCGGCCAGGGCAACGAAACAGTTGCAGCCTAAATGCATCCCCCTAGAAACAGTGGTGACGAAGGACTTTCATCTATCTACACCTTGACCGCCACATATTTTTTATTGTCAGTGTGCGGGTCAATGACCAGCCTCTCGATTTCACTCCACTTCGCCGAACTCAACAAAGGCGAACTGTTGGTGGCAAGCATCTTCATCTCGGGTACTTGCGCTCAAGTTTTTGCAGTCCCCTTTCTGGCCCCACTCTTCAACAAATTCAACAGCTATCACATTGCGCTTGCTGCACTCTTCTTAGATCTTCTGGGCCTGTTATCAATGGCAGCCTATCCAGAGCCATTGATCCTCATTGTCGGAAATCTCGTCACCGCATGCTTAAGCGGACTGTCAATTCCATCCATTTTCACCATCGCTGACTCTCAGGTCGGCGAAGGACAGCAGGCGAAAGCCTTCTCCCTCTTGGACACAGCCCGACTTGGCAGTGGATTCCTTGGACCACCTCTAGGTGGATTACTACTGGACCAAAGAAACCTGCAGACAGCGCTCTTCGTTGAAGCTTGCGCCGTTGGAGTCTCGCTACTTGCTTTTTATTTCCTTTATAAATCCTCGCCCCCGAAAACACTGCTTCATTCAGAAACCAAAGATTCTTCACCGAGTTTTCTCCAGAAGGTCCTCGAAGCACCTTCCCTTTTGCTGAAGAATAGAAGCGCTCGGTCCGCGTTAACCAGCATTTGGGGAGCAATTATCTGCACCTCGATTTTCAACGTTTCGCTTGTCTTCTATGCGACACAGACCCTCCACGTCAGCGGTACGTTATATGCCATCATTGCCCAAGCATTTATCGTGGGCCGCATCTTTGGCGCACGGCTTTCAGCTCGCCTTCACTCACAGAACGCTGGGAAAGTCCTGGCCGGGGCAGGATTCGCTATGGGGTGTTTCATAGCTTTACCTGGACTATTTCCCTCATTGTGGCTCTGCATCCCATGTTTCCTCCTGGGCGGAGTCTGCAATGCTGCTCAGGTGGCCGCACTACGCATAATCGTTGTCGGATCCGTACCTGATGAAGTGAAACCCAAAGCCCTTTCTACGATGGGTTCAATTAACAGCTCCGCAATGCTTATTGGATACATCATCGGGGCACCTGTTGTAAGTGCCATCGGCCCAGCTGCGGCCCTTGTCGTATCAGGGTTTGGCACCTCTATCCTCACTCTGGGGCCAATTCTGAAGACCACCATGTACGGTGCCTCCGGTGACCAAGACTACGACAACAAATAGCATTCAATTCTGTAGTAAATCTACTGTCAGATGCGAGTTTTTGGTACCGGTGTGTTCAGAAGACTGAAATGGTAGCGGTGTGGTGAGGGGCCTGACCCCCGGAAAGTAGACACGTCGGGGGTTAGCTATGCTGCTTGGGTCAGTGTAGCTGATGTGAGTGCTTCGTAGTCATCGGGGGCTAGAAG
>NZ_KV802422.1:0-43026 GCF_001810695.1 Corynebacterium sp. HMSC065D07 | reverse complement strand
TCTTAGAATCCACCAACACCGACCTGCTTCAAGCAGCCAACGACGTCTTCTTCAAAGAAGGCACCGGTTCCAAACCCGCGGTGCGCACCCAAGTCATCGTCACCCTGAACGAGCTCGACCAGATCATAAACGGCGACGGGGACGAAATAGAGCTCAACTTGACTAACGGTGGGCGCATGACCGGGGCGGAATTCCTCACCCACAAATTCGCCGAAATAGGCTATGCCACCATCGTCCACCCCATTGAAGGACCCATCAACACCTGGCGACTAGAGCGTGGAGCAAACTTCAAACAACGCCTTACCCTGCACGCTGAATTCCACACCTGTTCTAGACCAGGCTGTAACAAGCCCGCTGATTACTGCCAAGTCCATCACCTCATCCCCTGGCAGGCAGGCGGCTACACCAACATCAAGAACCTGACCTTCCTGTGCGCCTACCACAACGGTATTAACGATGATGACCCGCAAAGGCCTACCGGCCGCGGCTACATGTACCGGCTCAACACCGGGGTCAGCTTCATCCCACCCTGGGGCACACCAATCACCGCAATGCCCGAATACCAAGAAGCACTAGCCAGACTCAACGCCGAACAAGCAGGACAACCACCAGAGGAACCACCCGACTGCAGCTAACACCCACAACCACCACACGCAGCAACAGCAGAAAGGACACCGCCAGCCACCGATCCCGCCAACCCAAAGATGGTTGACGGGCAGATCGGTGATCCTTGATAACACTTCAAATACCGGCAGGAACAACGTGCATTTAAGCCCTTAAAGAACGAGACCCACCAACCGGATGAGGGTTGACGGGCCACTTGGGGTGGGTGAAGCGTCGTCAAGCGCGTGCGGCGCCGAAGATAGCTAGGCATTCACCGACGAACCACCCAGAGCCGAGTCAAGGATTCCCGCACCCACGAGATAGTTGGCCAAATCATTCAAGTCCGCTTCGTCCCCGTTGGAATCATAGCCGTCCATGACGTACTCGATAACCGCATTGCCATCCTCAAGCACTTCAGCAATCACGTACTCATCTTCCTCACTAAAAGCGCCAATCTGGGAGCCGCGGGCCGAGGTGAAGTCCTCGACGGTGCCGGCGAGCCCAACGCTTTCAGTATCGCGTATAGCATCCTTGTTCTCTGTGTACTGAGCCACGAATTCTCTGTCCGGACCATAGATGCAAGAAATCGTCGGAACCCACTGAACATCTAGGCCCAGATAGTCCGCCTGCCCGAAGAATGACGTGTCCTCATAGCACTCGTCCGAAAGGTCAATGAGCGGAGCGGGCACCGGGGCAGAAACCTCGGAGGCGCGGATCCTGTCAACCTCATCGGAGTCATATGTGCTGTTCCAATAGGCATTGTCGGAAGCACTTACGTCTTGTGGCGCATCATCAAAATCGGCAGCAACATCTTTGAAGAAAGAAACTGCAGCAAAAATAGCGACGCCTGCGATGATGGCGAATACAAGAACTACCGCCAGAACGATCCACAATGCTGTCTTCGAGCTGGGCCTCTTTTCGGGCGGCTGTGGCATCGCCGGGCCACCGACGTGAGATCCTTGATTTTGATTGATAAAGCCAGGCGGTGCTTGGTTGTGCTGCGGGTTCTGGCCAAATCCACGGGGCGGCTGTTGCGGGCTACCGAAAGGGTTCGTCATGCCGATCAATTTAGCAGAGACCTACATCACATTACTGCCAACAGTGCAGGATGCTAGGCCCATTCCCCGCACTGGCTTTTCTATCTGGCAGCGAAGCAAACTAGACTTCCACCCGATGAATACTTTCGCCGAACTCGGCCTCCCCCGCGATGTTGTCCGCGTCCTTGACAAACAGGGCATCACGACCCCCTTCCCTATCCAAGAAGCCGCGATTCCCGACGCCCTCGCCGGCAAGGACGTCCTCGGTCGCGGCCCCACGGGCTCGGGGAAAACCTTCACGTTCGGCCTTCCCATGCTCACTCGACTTGCCGAATCCGGTGTCTCGCGCCCTGCGCACCCACGCGGTCTCGTGTTGGCGCCAACGCGTGAGCTGGCAACGCAGATCCAACAACGCTTGGAAGAACCCGCAGCCGCGCTGGGGCTGCGGGTGTTGGCGGTTGTCGGTGGTGTCAACATCAACAACCACATTCGCTCATTAGCACGCCCGGTTGACCTACTTGTTGCTACGCCGGGCCGCGCACAGGATCTCATCAACCAAGGCAAGCTTTTCTTCGACCAGATCACCATCACTGCGCTCGACGAGGCCGACCAGATGGCGGACATGGGCTTCCTTCCCCAGGTACGCAAACTGCTCAAACTCACCCCACCAGACGGCCAACGCTTACTCTTCTCCGCCACCCTCGACGGTGAGGTCAACAAGTTGGTTGAGCAGTTCATGCACGACCCCGTAACCCACTCCACAGCCCCCGTCGAGGCCGCCGTGGACACGATGGAGCACCACCTCATTTTCATCGGCACGCGCGAGGCACGCAACGACGTCGTCCTGCGGCTCGGTGCGCGCAAGGGAAAGACCATCATGTTCATGCGGACCAAGCACGGAGTCGACAGGCAGGCGAAGAAGCTGCGCAGAGTCGGTATTAACGCACTGCCGCTTCACGGCGATAAGGGCCAAGGTTCACGTACCAAGGCAATTGAGGGCTTCGCCGACGGAAGCGTACCCGTGCTCGTCGCCACGGACATCGCCGCACGCGGTATCGACATTGCGGATGTCTCCCTCGTCGTCCACGTAGATCCACCCGCCGAGCACAAGGCTTACCTACACCGTTCCGGCCGCACCGCCCGCGGCGGTGAGTCAGGCACCGTCGTCACACTCGTTACCGACGAGCAGCGCGGAGAGGTGGCCAAGCTCATTGCAAAGGCCGGAGTGGACCACACCGACCTCGACATCAGTGACCGCGCCAACCCCGCCAGCAGCCCCGAACTTGCCCAGATGACCGGTGCGCGCAAGCCGAAGGGCGAGCCGCTCGGGCCACCGAACCAACAGCAGCCTAAGCAGGAAGCACCGGGGCACCGCCGCCGCGGCCGTAACAACCGCCGCCGTCGAGGCAGTGCTGGACAACGATGATTCTCGCGCCCAAGGATTGGCAAGCCCGGATGCGACAGCACGAGGAGGAAGCAAATGAGTTCCTCGCTCGCTATCGCCACCCAGGCTCGTATCACCCTGTCTACGACTTCCTTTTCGAGTACTACCCCGTCCGCCCCTCTCATCTGCGCCGTTGGCACCCAGGCGTAGGGGTCACCCTGGAAGGGAACGCTCCGCACAGCGAATGGCGCTACTACCGCCGCACTGCCGAGGGCATCACGATGGACACCGAGGCCTTCCTCGAACGCCGCGGCGGAACCGTGCGCTACATCCTGGAACTTCTGGAAAAGACGGCGCACAATCCCACCCAATTTGATTGTTTTGGCCTGCATGAATGGGCCATTGTGTACCACACCGATTCCCCTCGCCATGACCTGCCGTTGCGGTTGGGAGCGGAAGGGACGAACGCAGTCGTCGACAAGCACCGCATCAAATGCACGCACTACGATGCCTTCCGTTTCTTTACTGAGCCCGCCCGCCCGCTTAACCTCACGGTGCTGACCCGTGAGGACCAACCGGACAACGACCAGGCTGGCTGCGTCCATGCGACTATGGATTTATATAAATGGGCGTGGAAATTGGGCCCGTTGGTGCCAGGTGACTTGTTCCTCGATACCTTCCGGTTGGCGGTGGCCGCGCGCACGCTCGACATGGAGGCCTCGCCATATGACTGCCGCGAGTGGGGCTTTGGGGTCGTCCCCATCGAAACGCCAGAGGGAAAGTCGGAGTATGTGCGGCGCCAACGCGCGCTTGCCGACGCCTCCGAGCCACTCCGCGCGCGGCTTGTCTCCCAAATTAGAGCAGCACTGAGCGCTACAATGAGAGACCATTGATGTGACCCGTCGGGGCGCCCTCTACTGCCCCGAGACCCCAGCGCGGAAGGAAAAAGATGGCCCGGCACTCGGATGGAAAGAATAACTATGCAATCGCACCGTGGGTCATCATCGTGGCCGTCCTCGCGGTTTTGGCGTTGGTTATCGGCGCATTCTTCCTCTTCCGCGGAGGGGAATCCGATTCGAGCGAGCCAGTAGCGGCGGATAAAACCACTGAGTCATCGGCCGTACAGAAACCAACAAGTGTAAGCGCTAGCACTACGTCTGCATCGACCACGCCCTCGAAGTCAGTACAGCCGTCCGAATCGGTATCAGCCACGCCCAGCACTGAAAACAAGGAAGATCAAGGGGTGGCGCCGAATACGTTGTTCCTTCTTGATACCTCCGACAACCTTGCGCCGTACTTCGATGAGGTAACCGAGGGCGTGGCGGAGGCGGCGTCGGCAGTCGGCGCGGAGGGAAGCCAGGTGGCTCTCTGGAACTATTCCTCACCCATTTCAGCCACGGCCACCGTGGGCTTCCGTCAGAATGTAGCCTATGGCGACGCCGAGAACGTGGCCTTCGCAGTACGGCAATTCGGCACTGGTGGCGTTCCTCAAACTCGCAGCGCCGTGGTCGCGGCACTGAATAACGCCACGGACCAAAAGGCAGAAACGGGCAAAGACGCCCGCGTCGTGCTCGTTACTACTGGGACCCAACAAGATATGGATGACGCAAGCTTTACAGAGGCAGTCAAAGCCGCGCGCGGTCAGGGCGTTAGCTTGAGCGTGGTGCATATCGGTGAAGGTGAAAAGGACGCCGAGCTCGAAAAGCTCGCTGACTCCTACAAGACCATCTCGGACCCTTCAAATGCCCAAGAGGACAAAAAGGCCATCGCCAACGCCGCCGGGGCACGATAACCGGGACACTTCAGGCGCATCGACGCCGCACATCAAAAAAGCCGCCGCTTCCTCTAGAGCACTGACGTGAGCTGCAGTGACTAAGAGGAGCGGCGGCGGATGGCTTCCTTAGGAGGTTTTGAGCTTGCGCCGAGCAGCCAGTTCGTCGAGGCCAAATACAACGTCGACTTCTTCGTCCTCCACAACGCGCTCGGCCGGGAAGGAAGTGATGGTTCCGGAAAGCTCCTTCAGGATGCCTGGGACAGCGATGCCAAACACGCCCTGTCCACCGGCAAGAAGGTCGATGACTTCGTCGTTCGAGCGGCACTCATAAACCGTGGTGCCGTCGGAGACGAGGGTGAGCTCAGCAAGATCATTAACTCCGCGATCCCTCAGGGATTCCACCGCGAGGCGAATATTCTGCAAAGAAATGCCGGTGTCCAAAAGGCGCTTGACAATCTTGAGAACCAGCACGTCCTTAAAGGAGTACAGGCGCTGGGAACCAGAGCCGCGAGCAGTGCGAATCGAGGGCTTCACCAGGTCCGTGCGCGCCCAGTAGTCCAACTGGCGGTAGGTAATGCCGGCTACCTGACAAGCGATGGGCACGCGGTAGCCCAGCTCCTCGTCGGGCCCGACATCAAAAAGGGATTCCTGAACGTAGTCGTTGGCTGCGAAATCTTCGAGCGGCAGTGCGCTGGACTCGGGACGGTTATTCTTACTGCTCACGTAATTACTCCAGTGATACTTGAGGGGAGTTCTATTTTTCTATTAAAGGGCACGTCAGCGACCGCGTCAAGAGTCGTCCTCCGTGAACCTCTAGTAGAACTTTAGACTTTTTGAGTCACTTTGTCATCATTAGTCACACGCGTGTCATTAAAAAATTCAGTGGTAGCACGACTAAAGCGACGCCACAGAGGGCGCCGCTTCTAATGTCTAGCTGGGATCAGGGCTTAGGGCTGAATTATGTGGAAGGGAGCTTAAACTCCCCTTTTACTCCTCTTCACCATCTTTGCCGCCGAGCAAATCTTCCTCGGAGATTCCGGAATCACGCATCATCTGCTCGAAGTCATCGTCCTCCAGCGCGCTTTGCTGGGAATGGCGCTCCTTAAACTCGCGCATGCGCTTCTCCGGGAACGTCTCCAGGGATTCTGCCTCGCGTTCTAGGCCGTAATATTCTTTAAGGTCCTCATCGCTAATGTAAATGGCTACCTCGTCGAGCACATCCTTCTCAAAATGAATGGGCAACCCATAGTGATCTGCGAGGACAAGAGCGTCGCACAAGCGGGCATCGTGCTCTTCGCCGGTACCATCCAGGAGATCAACCATGAAAACGCCCTTACGGTACTCGGACACGCAAATATGCTCGATGCCATCTAGCTGATCCGCAAAGGCGATGAGCAGTTCATACGTGCTTGGGCGCGCATTAAAGTGCCGCTCAAGTACTTGGAGGACACGCGCGCCGTCGATGGGTGAGACCCAGACCGGCACGTGCCGGTCCGCCTCCGCCCAATAGAAAAGAGCACATAGGTTATTTTCGGGGCCAACGGGGTGGATACCTAGAAATTTCAATACTTCAGTGTTCATGGAATCCACTTTTACACACATTCCTTGCACATGGTTGTCGGGCCGGTTAAGTGGCGTAGAAAAGTCGGCGCCAAACTTACGGAAATAAAAGCCCGTATGGTTTAAGGGCGGAATTCGTCACGAAGCTCGGTCTTGACCAACGTCCCGTGAAGCGACAGAACAAGGGCCGCCATCTGCTGAGAAAGCTCCTCGGCCTGTTGCGGGGCAGTATCAGACTTCGAATGCGCCACCGGCGTTGCCACCTGCGAAATCATGTCCGCCTGGCGGCGGGCAGCATTGCGCAGCGACTTCAACTGTCGCGCCTCAAACCCGAAGGATTCCAGCGCCACGGCCGCGGCCACGATGGACACGTCATCCGTATCAAAGAAGCCCGCCGGATCCGGCTTAATCAGTCCCACAGAAACCAGCTTGGCGATGTTTTCCTGCGTAGTGCCTGCTTGGTCGGCCACATCGGCGTCGGTAAGCCGAGTGACCACCGGCGCGCGCAGCTGCTCGGCGCTGATGAGGGCCTCGGCCTGGGAGGACACGATGGCGGTAACTTGCCCCGAATCCATCGCGTCTAGCTGTTCCCGAATAACCTTGAGCGGCGTATAGTGATCGCGCTGCGCGGTCAGAATATAGCGAAGACGATCAAGGTCCTTCTGGTAGTAGCGGCGGTAGCCCTTCGCGGTGCGCTCTGGAGTAATCAGCCCCTCAGATTCCAAGAAGCGAATCTTCGACACCGTCACATCCGGAAATTGCTTCTGCACGTGCTTCAGCGTTACGCCAATAGACATGGGCTTCTGCTTAGCAGGCTTGGTCTTCTTGACCACGGAAGACGCTGCTGCGGCAGCGGCGGTGGACTTCTGTGCGCTCACGATAGGACTACTACTGCTTTCTTCACGATTTCACTATGACAAAAGGGGAGCTCAGGTGGAAGCTTCCCCCGGCCTTCTCCCCTAGTTCTTTAGGACAGGCACTGCCTTATTTCGGGGCAATGAATACCAAGCGGAATTTACCAATCTGGATTTCATCGCCCACTTCGAGTACCTGAGCATTGCGCGGCTCGCGGTTCACGTAGGTTCCGTTGAGCGATCCGACATCGACTACCTCAAACTGACCGTCCTTCGCGCGGAACTCCGCGTGGCGACGAGACACGGTGACGTCATCGAGGAAGATATCAGCCTCTGGATGGCGGCCGGCGGTGGTGGTCGGCTGATCAAGCAGGAAGCGAGCGCCTGCATTGGGACCGCGCTTGACGACGAGCAGTGCCTGGCCCTCAGCCAAGTTCTCAGCTCCAGCAACGGAGGCGTCAGAACCCGCCGCGGTGCCGTTTTCCATCTCCTTGAGAAGATCTGCGCGGAAGACAGAAGTAGTTTCTGCCTGCGGTTCCGGCGTTCCGGTATTCTCGCTCATTTTTACCTCCGAAGGGTCGGATCAATGTTGACTCATTCCATATTAGCGACTCCGCCGCCCGCGCGAGTCGCCTCTCCGCAATTTACATCAACGGAAAATGTTTCCTATGCCCTTGAGCACGGAGTTTCCGCCCCCTGATAGTGGGTTATCGGAGACCATATAAGTCCACGTTGCGCTCGGGCGGGACAGGCCGTGATCCTCTAGATGGGCGCCATCTGAATCGATAAGCACGGTTTTAAAAGTATCAACGGCGTCATTAACCGCGCGCTGCGCTAGGTCTTTAAACTCGCGCACCGCGATGCGGTGGTATTCGTCGATTGGCGTCTCGCGGGCGATGGCACGTAGGTGGATAGATTCCCGCACATCATCCATCAACTCCAAGTGGTCGGCCCACGCCTGGTCGAGGTGGAAGAGCATAATCTCACGGGCCGCCCGCTCGCGCGCTTCAGCGGGGACGTCACGAAGCTCAGCAGCACGCTCCGGTGCCCGCTCAGCCAGCTCCTGCCAGGCTTGGTCGGTATCGAGCAGCTTAGCTCGCCGCTCATCAATGATGATGCGCTGATCTGCGAGCAGGTGGTTGTACTTCCAGGTCTGCGCGTGAATCTCTAGAAGCTGCCCCTCGGTCACGCGCTGACAGTGTGCAATGAAATCACGAACCCTTTTGGATTCGATGAGCCCGTCGGCATCGGGGCGGGCGGACAAGGATTCATCTTCCCCACCCTGTTTAACCACGTCATCTTCTAAGGAAACGAAGAAGATGGACTTGCCCGGATCTCCCTGGCGGCCAGCGCGACCGCGCAACTGGTTATCCAGACGCGAGGAACGGTGCCGCGAGGTGCCGAGCACCGCCAGACCACCCCTCTCGACGACGGCATCGCGGTCAGACTCATCAGCGCCGCCCAGCTTAATATCCGTGCCGCGGCCCGCCATCTGGGTGGAAACGGTGACACGGCCGACGTCGCCAGCCTCCGCCACAATGCGCGCCTCGTCCTCGTCATTCTTCGCATTAAGGACGTTTACCTCGATCCCCCGTTCGCGTAACGCAGCGGCGAGATCTTCGGATTCGGCGACGTCGTGGGTGCCCACCAAAACTGGTTGGCCGGTGCTGTTGATCGCGACGATTTCGTTCACGATGGCGCGGGACTTCTCATCCACCGAGGCATAGATGCGATCCGCCTCATCGAAGCGCTGCAGTTCCTTGTTTCTATCGATGACCGATACGTGGAGGTTATAGAACTGCCGTAGCTGATCGGTCGCCTCCACAGCGGTACCGGTCATCCCGCACACCAACGGGTAACGGCGCATGAGTTCCTGGAGCGTAATGGTGTCGAGGATGCGCCCTCCTTCCGATACCTCCAAGCCTTCCTTGGCCTCCACAGCGGCCTGCAGGCCGTCGGGCCAGCGCTGCAGTTCGGCTACGCGGCCGCGGGAGGCGTCGATAAGCTGCAGCTTTCCGTCCGTGATGATGTAGTGAATGTCACGAATGAGCAGCGCCTTCGCGTGCAGCGCCAAGTTCACTTTGACTAGTACGGAGCCGATATTCTCCTCGGAGTAGAGCGAATCAATGCCCAACTCGCGCTCGACTCGCGCCGCTCCATCGTCGGTCAGCGCTACCGTGCGCCCGTCCTCCGCAATAACGTAGTCCTGTTCCTCGCGCAGGCGCGAAACCACGTTGGTGATGTGGCCTGTGGACTCCTCACCCGGGCGGTTTCCGGCGAGGACGAGGGGGACGAGGGCTTCGTCGACAAGCACGGAGTCCGCTTCATCCACCAACGCAACATCTGCGCGCGCCTGCACCGTCTGCTCACGGGAGGTGATCTGGTTATCCCGTAGCACGTCGAAACCGAGCTCGTTGACTGGCGCATAGATGATGTCAGATAGGTAAGCCGCGCGGCGCTCCTCCGGGCCGAGCTTCTCGGTGACCGAGGCCACCGTGAGGCCGAAGAACTCCACGAGCGGGCGCATCCACTCGGCATCGCGCGCCGCTAGATAGTTATTGACCGTCACCAGGTGGACGCGTTTTCCGGTCAGCGCAAAACCAGTCGCGGCCATTGCGCCCACCAGGGTCTTTCCCTCACCGGTGGCCATCTGGATGACATCACCCTCAAGCAAGCGGAGAACGGCTTGGGACTGGACATTAAATGGGCGCATGCCGAGCTTGCGTTCGCTGGCCACGGCCAGAGCAGCGAGGAAACGCGACTTATCCGCAATCGTGCCATCCTTCACACATTCCCGTGCGGTGGTGGCAACCTCTGCATCCGATAGGTTGGCAATTTCTTCCACCGCGGAATCCGCAGCCGTGACGACGGCTTTCGACTTTTTATTGTTGCGCTCGGACTGCGCGCCCATTGCCTTCCAGAACCAATCGAATGCGCCCATGAGCACTCCTCCATCCTTGTGCGTCATACAGGTCTTCTATCGACTTTAGTCAACCCCGGTTCGCAGGCGTGCAGTTGCCCTTATATCCTTGTGGGCATGCAATCCGTGAACGTGTCGCTCCCCTCCAGCACCGGTACCACGATGGCCGGAACCATCGATTTCCCAGACTCCCCTCCGCAAGCCTTCGCCATCTTCGCGCACTGCTTTGCCGGCTCGCGCCATACACCCGGTGCCGCCCGCGTGAGCAAGCAGCTGACAAACTTTGGTATCGCCACCCTGCGCTTCGACTTCCCAGGCTTGGGACAGTCCGAGGGAAACTTCGCTGATACCTGTTTCAGCCAAAACGTTGCAGACATCCAGGCCGCCGCCGAGTGGCTGGCCCAGAACTACTCCGCACCGCAACTCCTCATGGGTCACTCGCTGGGCGGCGCCGCTGCCCTCGCGGCGGCCAACGGAATTCGTTCCCTCAAAGCCGTCGCCACCATCGGTGCCCCCTTCGATCCCGCGCACTCTGTGCTGCATTACGCCGACAAGATTGGCGAGGTCGACGCCAATGGCGAGGTAGAGGTCACCTTGGGCGGCCGCGCGCTAACCATTTCGCGCCTTTTCCTCGAAGACCTTGCTGAGACCAACCCGGAGGAGTACCTTCCGCGCCTACGCAAACCACTCATGGTGCTGCACTCCCCCATTGATCAGACCGTTGGCATCGACAATGCGCAGAACATTTTCCGCACCACGCGCTATCCCAAGTCCTTGGTCGCCTTGGATAAGGCTGATCACCTCGTCACCAAGCAAGGCGCGGCCGCACGCGCTGCCGACCTGATTGGCGCGTGGGCGGAGCAGTTCATCGTTCCGGAGAACCTTCCCGCGCCGGTCGCAGATGACTCCGCGGTGGCAATCCCTGCGGTGGGCACGAGGATGGGCGTCGTAGTACGCCACAACGACCGTTCTGTGACCGCTGACCGCACGAAGAAGAGCGGAGGCAAGGGCCAAGGTTTTACCGCTGAAGGCCTCCTCATGTCCGCACTGGCTGTGGCAAGTACCCAGGCCATCAAGGCGGCGGGCAAGGCACAGAAGATCGACGCGAAGGCTCTCGAAGCTGTGTCCGTCAGCATTACCCAAGAGTCCGAATCCCGATTTACACGTACGGTGACACTCCCCGCCTCCCTTAGCGCGGATCAACAACGCGCGCTTGGCGACGCCTCCACGTCCACCACCATCGACTCCCTCCTCACCGTCGAGGTGACCACCACCGTGACAACCGCGGCACAATAGATTCACATGATTGTTCTCAACCCTCTTGATCCGGCTGCCCGCTGTCCCTGCGGAACCGGCTTGACGTTTGGCGAGTGCTGCTCGCGCTACCACGCCGGCACGCCCGCACCCTCGGCCGAGGCGCTGATGCGCTCGCGGTTCAGTGCTTTCGTCACCGGCGACGAGGACTATTTGCTCCGGACCTGGGACCCAGAGACCCGCCCTGAGCGCCTCAACCTCGCAGATAACGGCATCCACTTTTACCGCCTCGATATTATCGATACCGTCGCCGGCGGCCCCTTGGACGATACCGGCGTCGTTGAGTTCGAGGCCTTCTATAAGGGCGCCGCACAAGGCTCTCAGCGGGAACGCTCCTCTTTCCGTCGGCAAGACGGGCAGTGGGTATATTCCACCGGCGAGTTCTAGAGCCTTCAAAACGCGCATCAACCTGGGATTTGTCGAAGCGAATACCGCTGGTGTAATCTGTAGCAGTTGCACCAAATGGTGCGGCGGCGGACTATGGCGCAGTTTGGTAGCGCACTACACTGGGGGTGTAGGGGTCGCAGGTTCAAATCCTGTTAGTCCGACAGCATCCAGGCTGGTCAGAGCTTTTCTGACCAGCCTTTCTTTTTCGCCCAGTTTATTGGCGGCCCTGTTTAGCGGATCTACTTCTCTTGGCTAAGGACGTGGCCCAGGGCGTCGATAAGCGTGCGGTGAGAATCCGGAGATTGTTCATTGAGAAAGGCCTGCCATTCCCCGCTCGGCGCTAATGCTGCAAGCAGCAAACACAACTGAGCGCCGGCCTCATATGGCAATCGATTGCGCAGAAAGTCATTGTCGATCTGCCCGGACTCTAGGAACGGAACAACGTCGGTGAAACGCGCTTCCTTAGTGTTGTCGAAGTACATCGGGCCAAAGTCATACCCCACCGCACGTGAGGCCATTATCCCGAGGTAGGTAGCCGTGCCTTCCACGGTTTCCATCCAGCGTTCTTGGCTGACGTAGTCAGGATCTGCAGCTAGGCGTTCCTTTTCCAGAGCGAGCAATTCTGTGGCCAGTTCCCTCAGCCGAGCTTGGTCTGCACCCGCGTCGCGGACTGCATCGAGCAGCCGCATTCTCTCGTCGAGCAGCTCCACCCCATGCGGGGAGAGCTCGCCAAAGACACGCGAGTCCAAAGCCCACCGAGCTTGACCGTAGAAGTGGAAGGATTCATGCGCGAAGAAGGTAATGAAGTGTTCTGAGGAGAATTGTTTGTCAAAATTATCCTCGCCGAATTTGAGGTAGTAGACATCGCTCCCCTGGACCGTCGTGGTCTCGCCCACCGTGTTGAAGTTGCCGCCGGCAATCTTAATCGGCCACAGCCTCGGGTAGATCCGGTCCAACCGATAGACTTCGAGGCCGGCGGGGTTATCGCCCATGTCTACAGGGGCAGCGAAGGGCGAAGAGACTTCTTGGGAGGGGTTGATCAGGTAGGAAAAGTGGGTCTTCCTGCTGATTAGCAGCGTGGGGAACTCGGTAGCGGCCGCATTGAGCCAGGCCGCCGACTCCGGACGATCTGCGACGGCAGCGGCGTATTCCGAGTACTCCTCTAAGGCGCGCCGATCAATCGGGTCCAACTCTCCCACGGATATCCCTGCGGTATTACGCGCCACGTGTACGCTGCCGGCGATGATCACGACGACGAGCAGGATTACGCCGATTTCCCACCACCGGCGCGGCCGCCTCCGCGAGCTCTTCATAGTTGCGAGCTGAGATGATTTGCCCACCTACTTCACCTCCAATGGGTCGGCGGCACCGCGGACGGCGTGGCGCATGAAAAAGAAATTAGTGCTTAAAGGACTGTTGCAGTCACGCTTCCCACTCTATAGTCCGGTGTTTACGACCTACTCATCGCCTAGAACCGCCACAGGAATGCTGCTCTTATTGCGATAAACCATCTGGTCAACACCGCTGTGTTCGTTGTGCCAGCCCAACACAAGGGCAAACGCCATCACAGGCAGCTCTGAAATACGCACTCACGCTGCTATAAACAGCAAGCTTTGGCCCAATGCTGCGCTTGCCTACCCCTCAATCGCTCATGCAAACAGCCCCACTGCGGATGCAATGGGGCTGTTCTGTATTGCTCTGCCTGAGATTTCTCTGCTCAGGCTGGAACTACGAGTTGGTCTTAGCGGTTAGCGCGCCACGGAATGCCTTCCTTGGGCAGGTAGCCCAGCAGGTAGAGGTAATCAATAGCGCCGAAGATGGAAACGATTAGACCGCCACCGAGAATCGCTCCAAGGAATGAGTAACCAACAGCGGAGGACATATCAGCGTCTTCACCATCTTTACCATCTTTGCCGTCGACGCCATCGCGGCCGTTGATGCCATCCTTGCCGTCAAGCCCATCGCGGCCGTCGCGACCGTCACGGCCATCCTTGCCGTCGGCGCCGTCCTTGCCATCACGCCCATCGCGGCCGTCGCGACCGTCACGGCCGTCCTTGCCGTCGGCGCCGTCCTTGCCATCACGGCCATCGCGACCATCGCGGCCGTCCTCACCGTCGCGTCCATCGCGGCCATCCTTGCCGTCGGCACCGTCCTTGCCATCACGGCCAGGCTCCCCGTCTTCACCGTTATTATCCTCATCATCGGAATCTACAGGGGCCGAGGTAGTGGAAGCAGGCTCGGATTCCTCCGTCGGATCCTCAGGTTCGGCCGCCTCGGACTCAGTAGATTCAGGCGCAGTCGACTCTGCGGACTCAGAAGCCTCATCTGATGCGGAGGGTTCACTCGACTCGGAAGGCTCAGTGGACTCGGAGGGCTTCTCGGAATCAGAAGGCTCGGCGGACTCAGAAGGCTCAGAGGACTCGGTTGTCGAGGTGGAATCCGGCGCTTCGTCGCTGACCTGCTTGCCATTGAGCATGTCCGCACACTTCTGTCCAGCCGGTGCGTTAACCTCGGCCAACGCAGAAGCCGCGGTCGAGATACCAGACAGGGTGGACTCAATTTCCTTGCGCTGAGTATCGCTCAGCTTCAAGTCCTTAGCGGCACTAGCGCCCGGGAAAAGGCCAGCAATCGTAACGGCGGCATTAAAAACCTTCAATACGGTAGCCACTCCAGTACCGAAAGCACCATCAGCAAACTTGATGAGCCCAGAGACGGTCTTCTTCGCCGCATCCGGGTTCTTCAAATCGACATCAGCATCGGAGTTCTCGATCTTTGCGATAGCCATGCCCTGCGCACGTGCGAGGTCCCACGTGACATCCTTGTCTTTCTCGCCTTCACGGACCATTTCAGCGATCCGCTCCCACGAGCTTGCGCCAATCTTCTTGATGAAGTCCGACGGGACGAGATCGCCGACAACAGGAATAACTTCCCATACGGTCTGCAGCAGCTTGTTGCCGCCATCATAGAATGCACGAGCTAGGTCGAGCTTGCGCTCAAGAATCTCGCCTTCCTTACCAGGAGCATCAGAAATCTCACAGACCAGCTTGCCGTCCTTCTCGACGACCTTGATCGAAGCGTCAGCCGTCGATGCTTCAGTGCTCTTCAGCTCATCAAGCGTCGTCGGTTTGCTGTTTTCCGCGTCATAAAAGCTGATGTCGTTGTTGCGAGAGTCGCGGTCAAGCTCTTCAATCGCGTTATCACCAGCGTTGTCTTCATCAACCAGGTTGCCGTCTTCGTCGAAGGCAGTGCCGTTGACATCAAGAGTGCCAGTGCCATTCTCCTCGTGAACGAAGGAAGATTCTGCCGGTTCCTCTACCGCAATTGCCTGAGGAGCAACGATAACGGAAGAAAAGGTAGCCACTGCCGCTACAGTGGCGACAATGCGAGAGCGAGTAGGGCGCATAGTTAGTCTTTCTTAAACTGAAGTGAAAACCCGCTTAGCCTTATAAGGCTTGCGATTAAAGTTCGGACGTGGCCACCATACAACCTGCAGAGTATATTTTCTACACTTGAGCAACTACTTGCTACCCCCATTCAGAGACACCGGCCATCGACATCTTTGCAGTTCACGCCGTAAACATTAGTCGCTCCAGACCGATTTCTACCCCCTTCACGCAATGAATGCGCCCAGCCAAAGCCCACGTCCACACCACCCCGACAAGGTGCAGCCACCCTCAGATATGACAAAAGAATCCCCACTTTCACTCTAAGAAAGTGGGGAGGAATATGATGCGAATCACTCTCAGTTGAGCATCCCGCACGCTCATTTCACTGAACTAGCCTGCCATGCCATTGAGGCTTCGCATGATGCCGCCGAGTTCGATATCCATATACTGAGTCAGAATTCCAAAAATAAAATCGGAATTATACCCACGCAATGGCCCGTTGGTGCTCAGCATGGCAAGACCGTGGGCGCCAGCCCACACTGAAATCACTAATGTAAAAAGAACCCATGGAGTGCGCGGCCCGTCCACCTCATCGATAGCCTCGCGTACGAGAGACATAATGAACCCAAAGGCTCGGCCGAACTCGCTGAAATCACGTTGAAGCTCGACCGCTTTATTCGCGTTTGGCAGGAAGTCATCCTCAAACGACATGGGCACGATCGGGCCGGATGCGATCTTAATGAGCGCCTCAAATCCTTGCGGGTCATGCAAAGCATGCGAGACATATCCATAGCCCGTAGCTTTAATCTTCGACACTGCGCTAGCGTCCTGCGGCAACGCGGCTACCTGACGGTAAATGAACTCATAGTTGATTTTGTCCAAATAGCGCTCCAAGAAACTCGCCAGCTCTTGGTCGCTTTCAATAAGGTGTTCAGCCTCTTGGACGCTAAGTCCTGCTCGTTTTGCGGCGCCACCGATATGCAAGCCAGTCACGCCGTGGTCTAGAGCCTCCTCAACGGCACCTCGGAGCAGAGCTCTCCGCTGCTCTTCTTCAGTCCCCCGCGGAAAGTTTTCTGCACTGATTAGGAGTGTTTCAGGCTGCTCCCCTGCCAGGCCGCAAGGTTCGGCGCGCTTGATACGCTCGCCCCTAAAAAAGGGATAAAGACCAACGCTCAGCGTATCCATGACAGCACTAAAGGTTTGCTTTTTCGCCGCTGGCGAGAGGTAGCGCAGAATCCCTTCGGCTGCAAGCTGTGTAACGCCGTGTAGGTGGGAGAATATCGACAGAGCGGAGAGCAGCGTCCCATAGGCATCGAGCTCCGTGCCGCCGGATTCTTTAATAGCGTCTTTAGTCAGGTCAAAAAGAATACGCATAATGGGGCAGGTGTCAGCCTCTCCATCACGGCTAGCAAAGTCCTCAGCCGTCAATCCCGTGCGGGGAGAAGCGTAGACAGCAGTAAAAGCCGCAAAAGAGGATGGGTCCTCGACCGCAAAAGAAAAGTAGGACAGCGCGGTAGCACGAAGCTTATCTACCGCGGTCGCATTTTCGGGCAATCCTTGTAGGTGCACATCAATAGTTGACGTCAGTGCATCATTGAGAGAGTGCTTAGTTGCCTCGACGAGTTCCGCTTCGGAAGCAAAAAGTGCCTGAGCTTCCGCAAGAGGCACATCAACCTGGTCAGCAACCTCCCGAAGGCGCACTTCATCGATGCCCGCCTTAGCAATGACCCGGCCAGCTTGCTCAATCAGAAGCTGCTTAAAGGGCTGGCTACTTTGTTCCACACCTACTGAAGTATTCACAGTGTTCAGCCTACCTAGGAAATGACCGATTTTATATTCATAAACACAACATAGGAGGATTTAAAGGTTTCTCTCAGATTCCTTTTCTCTATCAACTCGCCCATATTATGTCCCAGCCGAAACCAACATATACATTGCTACAAAACTTATACAGTCCTGCCCACATCGTGGACAGGACTTATAGAGCGAGCCTAGCGTGGCATTTCAGAGGCAGTGGGTTCTTACTCCTGCGACGTCAGGGTACCAGGCACACTGCCTCCGCCCTCAATTTTTAGGACTTAAGCGCCCTCGTTACCGATACGATCATCGAGCTGGTCGCGAGCAGAGTCAATCTTATCGGCCTTATCTTCGCCGAGCTTACCCTTAGCAAGATCAGCGCCCTTGTCCAGTGCGCTGTCCGAAACCTGCTCGCCCTTATCGGAGTTCAGCGCGTCCTTTGCCTTGTCAAAAATACCCATTCCTACAATCCTTTCGTTGCTTTTACTGTTTCTAACCGTGCTAGCTACCAACGTGTCAATACGCCTGCGGCTACAACCGATCAGTAGGCGTGAACCCCATCGATCGGCTCCGCACACTACGAACAAGTGCACTATCGACCGCGGCATTCACGTTGCGAGCCATCACGAGACTCCACCGTACCGACGCACCAGAGTCTTCGCCACACGAGTTATTAATCACCCTAGTTATGAGACGTACCGTTCCCACCCAAAGCAGCACTCTAAGAATTCTCAGGGTCGGCGCATCCGTTTACCCCCTCCACCTACCCCTTTTCGTTCAACAACTTGGTAAAAGCAGGCGCGCTTTCGTTAGCATTGCTGTGCACTCTAGGACACACTTCTTTGGCTGCGCTCCGCGCTCAGTTCTTTGCGCAATAATTAACGCACATACCCTCGTCCGTAGATCAATCGCCAAAGTACAAACCTGCCCACAATGCCTTCCCCTCATTCTGAGCCAACTCCCCGACCCGCTACACAACCTGATTCTTCGACGCCCTCTCATGGGCTAGAAATACCCACAAACGATGACTCAGCCTTTGGCTTAGTGTGGCCCGGAAAGAATGCTGCCGCTGCGCTTGCTGCCTCTCAAGCTGCGGGGAGGCAAACGTTGATAAGCGGCTCGGATTCCACCACCAATTCAGTCACCGTCGCCGATAATCTATCCGCGCTCAAGAGCTTTGTTGCCCGCGGTATGAAGGCCGACGTCATCTATATCGACCCGCCGTATAACACCGGCAAGGATTTTGTTTATCGCGACAACTTCCGCCAACGGCGAGAAATGCGCTCAGAGCACTTTGGTCAATGGCATGCCGAATGGCTTTCTATGATGCTTCCGCGACTGATCCTTGCGCGTGAAGTACTCGCAGACACAGGATTCATCGTGGTTTCGATCGGCGAATCAGAATGTGCCCATGTACGCCTACTCCTCAACGAGGTTTTCGGCGAGGATTGCTTTGCAAGCCAGCTCATTTGGAAAAAAGGCGGTACTGGAAAGAATGATTCAAGATATGCCGTCCAAGAGCACGAATATGTCCTTTGCTACGCTAAATCTCCGGAAAACTCCGGGTTCAATGTTGATCTAGGGGCGCAGACATCGACCCGCTACAACCATCGCGATGAGAAGGGTAACTATTCCCTCGTTCGCCTAGATTCCAAGACCTTGGGTTATCTACCAAGCCTCGACTTTCCCATCGTCGGTCCGAATGGTGATAAATACTGGCCTCATCAACCCGACGGGAAGTCGAAGGTCGCGCGCTGGCGTTGGGGGCGGGACAAAGTTGATAAGCACTATGACGACCTGGTTTTCAGACGCGGCTTTGTCTATACCAAAAACTATGAAAAGAAGGGTGCGCGCCCACGCTCCATACTGGACGGGGAACGATTCGGTGTAACCCGTACAGGCCGTCGTGACGCTGAAGAGGCACTCGGTGTTAAAGGCGTATTCGATTTTCCCAAACCAGTGCGGCTTATCAAGCACCTCATCGCAATCGCCGGCGGCCCTAACGCGGTAGTCCTCGACTTTTTTGCTGGCTCTGGCACCACCGCGCAGGCCGTCGTCGAGCTCAATCGCGAGGATGGCGGCCAACGCTCCTTTCACCTCGTACAGATTCCGGCCCCCACGGAAACCACCAGTGCCGCGCACCAAGCTGGTTATAAAACGGTGGCAGATATCTGCTTAGCGCGGGTTCGCTCCCTCGGCATCCCCTTTAATCACTACACGCTGAGCGAGTAGTCCACGAAGGAATCAATCCTAGGCCACTCCGTGTTCCTCGGTGTCTGCAGGCCGGCCGGGGATACCGAAGAAGTCTAGTACCGCGTCGGTGGCAAAACCTTTACCCACCTCAGTTTTCGTAGCGTTGTTTCCACCAGGCCACACGTGGGATCCGCCTTCGATGCGAATGTGCTGCAGCGGTGCTTGGCAGGCAGTCCATGTCTCTCTGGTGGCACCGTTTGTGAGACGTACGGACTCAACGTCGCCACGACACTTGTTACGACGCTGATGCTGCCCGAGCACTTCTGCGACCGAAGCATAAGCAGTCTCGTGCCGCACGCCGCCCTCATAGTTGACAACGGGGTCTTTTGTACCGTGAATATCCAAACGGCCAACAGGCTTGTCTGAGCAATCCGTATGGATGCCTTCGTAATAAGCCGCCGATACAGTAGCTACCGAACGAAACGTCCCCGGCATACGGCAGGCTAAGAATGCCGCGAATCCTCCTCCATTGGACAGGCCCGCAGCGAAGATAGCGTTATCGTCTACCTCATAAGTCGCGCGCAGGCTGTCCACGATTGCTCGCACGAATTCTAGGTCTTCTTCCGCGCTGGTAGCAGCATAAGGTG
This sequence comes from Corynebacterium sp. HMSC065D07, assembly GCF_001810695.1. Taxonomy (NCBI): domain Bacteria; kingdom Bacillati; phylum Actinomycetota; class Actinomycetes; order Mycobacteriales; family Corynebacteriaceae; genus Corynebacterium; species Corynebacterium sp. HMSC065D07. The sequence continues at coordinate 23,170 of NZ_KV802422.1, read as the reverse complement.
CCGGAGCCCACGCCGCATTTTCCCCTGCAGGGTAGGCGACTATGGCGTCAGCCGCATCAAACTGGCTGTATTGCTCCATGTTTTCCGGAGAATCTGTATAACCGTGGAAGGACAACAGGACCGGCCAGGATCGATCTGCAGTGTAGTTTTCGGGCACGTGGAGGAGAAAACTACGTCCGGAGGCCAACTTCATTTTTTTCGTGTGCCCGGGGTCGGGGCCAACGAGCATAGGGGCGACGGGAAAACCGAGGTCACTTCTCCACTCTGCTGTTGATGGAGAAGTAGTCGTGTCTTCTTCAGGCGAGCTGCACGAGACCAGCGCCATGACGCAAGCTGCGGTTGAGATGATCCCAGCCAGCGTGCGCGAACACCGCAGCCATGCTGCAGAATCTTCACTCATCATTTGCCTCGCCACGCTCGCCCTCGGGAAAATATCCTCGTCCACCTTAAAACATCCCACCGACATCCACGAACCTGCAGCACCGCGGTAGATTTAGGAGCATCATGAGCCCAACTCCTTCCGAATCAACTGATTCCCCCAGCGCCTCATCCCCTTTCCCGGTTCCCGAGCATTACCCCAGCTATCGCCCGGCTTCGGGGAAAGAGGCACCGAGCTTCAACACAGTTCAGCAGCGTCTTCGTTCTGCCCAATCATTCAGTCACGGCGCCGACGCCTATCATGACGTGCGTCCTGGTTACCCGCAGGAGGTATCACGGCTCATTGCCTCCGCGCGGACTGTCCTCGATGTTGGCGCAGGCACCGGAAAGCTCACTGAATCACTAAGCAACCCCGTTGTCTACGCCAGCGATCCATCCCCTGACATGACCCGAGTCCTAAACCGCCTCGGGGTGCCGTGCTGGCGTGCAACTGCCGAGAACACTGCGCTTGCCGACGCCTCCCTCGACGCCCTCACCTGCGCGCAGACCTGGCATTGGGTTGACGTCCAACGAGCCTGTGCAGAATTTGACCGGGTTCTCCGCCCCAACGGAAAAGTCCTCTTGGTGTGGAACACTCTGGACGTCAATGCGGACCCGTGGGTCCTGCGTCTTTCCCGCATCATGCATTCCGGAGATGTCCACCGTCCCGGGTTCTATCCCGCTTTTTGTGAACCATGGACGCTTCGCCAAGAGCTCCGCTTGACGTGGGAACACGAGCTGAGCCCCGAAGGCCTTCATGCTCTTATGCATACTCGCTCATATTGGCTTCGCAATGGCCAAAAGATCCATGAACGCATGACACATAACCTCAACTGGTACCTCTTCGAACACATGGGCTTTCGCCCCGGCCAAGTCCTTCGCATTCCTTATCGGACGGATGCGTTCTTATTGGCCCGCGCTGGCGAGTAGCCAGCCCGCCCCAACCATGACAACTGTCACGTCTAATTGGTGACACCACGTCTACGCTGCACATATCTGCCCACCATAGCGTGAAGATATGAGCACAACACGCACTCTCCTACCAGTCATTGACGTCAATGGCGTCAGCAAGGTTTTTAATGCGGCCTCGCCCAATCCTGTACAAGCGCTTCACGACGTCTCCCTTTCCATTCATCGGGGCGAAATCGTTGGCCTGCTGGGAACGAACGGCGCCGGAAAAACGACGCTTATTGATCTCATCCTGGGCCTGACAACACCGACATCCGGCACTATCCAGGTGCTCGGAGAAAGCCCACAGACCGCTATTAAAAGCGGACGCATAGGAGCCGTCATGCAATCCGGCGGCCTTCTTCCTAACATCACCGTCAAGGAAACCCTCGAGCTCCTCGGCGCGGCCTTCCCATCTCACCGTGCGTTTGACGACATCATCGAGCGCGCAAATCTAGGAGATATCCTGTCGCGCCGCGTGAGCAAATGTTCCGGTGGTGAGCAACAACGCCTTCGCTTCGGACTGGCTCTCTTAGGAGATCCGCAAGTGCTGCTTCTCGACGAGCCAACTACGGGGATGGACGCCGGTGCCCGACACCACTTCTGGGAAACTATGCGCGAAGAGGCAGATGCCGGCCGCACCATCGTGCTCACCACCCATTACCTAGAAGAAGCCGAGACCTTTGCCCAGCGCATCATCATGCTCAACAAGGGCCACATTCAAGCCGATGGCTCGACAGAAGAGATCCGCAACTCCAACTCCACCCGCATCGTCCGGGCCACCTTTCCCGGCGAGGTACCACATGTGCTGACGGCCAACCTACTTCCCGGAGCTATCCACCAAGAGCAAACAGACACGGGGCTGGTCATCACTGCTCGAGACTCTGATGCGGTGGCACGCTACCTGCTTAACGAAACCACTGCTCGCGACATCACTATCACAGGACACAGCTTGGAGGATTCCTTCCTCGAGCTCTACAACGCTACATCCAGTAACACCACGCGATAAGGAGATTTCACATGAGCCCCCACACCGCTGCGCACCCTACTCTTCGCACCACCCTCAACTACGCTGCCCACGACTTAAAGCGGCTACGTCGCGACCTGCCTACGCTCTTTTTCAGCGTTGGCCTTCCAATCATCTTCTATATTCTCTTCGGCGCCATGCAAGAATACGGCCAAGTCGAGTTTAACGGCGGAAATGTTGCTGCCCTGGTGATGATCGGCATGGCGCTCTATGCCGGTGCTACAGGTGCTGTTGGCGCCGCCGGCTCCATGGTTGCAGAAAACCGTGCAGGATGGGGCCGGCAATTGGCGCTCACTCCCCTGCGCTCTTCCCAGCTAGGGATTTCCAATTTCCTCAATATCGCGGTCCGCGCGATCTTACCGATCGCCGCTGTCTTCATTACCGGTGCACTCACCGCAGCAAGCATGCAACCGACCCAGTGGGCATTAGCATTTCTTGCTACCGTCGCCTGCGCTATCCCCTTCGGCTTCTACGGCATGGCCTGTGCCATGCTCTTTCCCTCAGAAAACACCGTCTCTATCACGACATCCACTATTGTCATTCTCGCCTTCGCCGGAAATGTTTTCATGCCGCTAAAAGAATCGCTACTCGTGGTCGGACGATTCACTCCGATGTACGGCGCACAGGCTCTTTCGCGTGGGCCTTTGTCTGAAGGCGCCCAAATGATCAATAGCGAGCAGCTCTTTATTGAAGACCCGCTATGGTACGCATGGGTTAATATCGCTGTATGGACAATGGTTTTCGTCGGGTTGTGCCTGATTCTTCACAAGCGCGACAAGAACCGAGCATGATGAGTAGCTTCAAGGTTCGCAATGCCGCTTTCGCAGCTATTTGGTTGATCTTTCTCCTGCTTGTCCTTCTCCAGGTCTTGTTCCTTCCCACTTATACGCCTGCTCAGCGGACCTGGGCTGTGGCCATCACTGTGCTTTTCTGTGTGGCCTATTTTCTCTCCTTTGGTTCTGTCGACTTCTTTCCGCGCGGCTGGACCTTGGATCAACGCGTCACCCTTCGGTGGGTTATCCTCGCGCTACTCGCCCTAGCATCTATTCCGGGATATGGTGCCTGGGCTGTCGCCTTCGTCCCATATCTCGGAGCGCTCGTAGCATATACACAACCGTTCAGGACTGCCGCGACGGTTATTATGCTCACCGGCATACTTGCTGGTATCCCCGCATGGATCTACGAGAATCCTCGCTTTATGGACCTCGCGATCATCCTCTTCGGCTGGCCGCTGCTCATCTTGGTCCTCGGAGCGTTGTCCCAGCGCGAGGACACTGAGACAGCTCTTCGCCATGATTTGGATCTGGCGCATCAACGCGAAGATATTGCCTCCGATATCCATGACTTTCTCGGCCACTCGCTTACTGCTATCAACCTCAAATCCGAAGTAGCCCGTCGGCTCATCGAACACGACCCCGCCAAGGCAGCTGCCGAGCTCGAGGAGATCAGCGCCCTGTCAAGGATGTCACTCGCCGAAGTCCGCTCGACTGTTACTCGTATGAAGAACCCCACCTTTGCCGGCGAGATTCACGCTGCGCGCCGAATCCTCGAAACCGCCGGAATACAAACTCACCTTCCGGATACCCTCACGCACCCACAGTCTCATGAAGATCTGTTCTCCTGGGCGTTACGGGAGCTTAGCACCAACGTCGTGCGACATTCTGGGGCTACCGAATGCTGGGTACTACTCACGGAGAACTCCCTCAAGGTTATGGACAACGGCTGTGGCTTCACAGAAGACGCTACGCGTGCACTTGCTTCCGGTCTCACGGGCCTCGCAGGTCTTCGCCGCCGGGCAGAAGCCGCCGGCGGTGAGGTCACAATCGAGCGCGCCGGCGGTTTGACCACAGTCCGCGTGACGCTCAAAGGACCTGATACGCAGGAGGTTAAGCAGTTTTGACGAACGCCATCCGGGTGCTCATTGCCGAGGACCAGTCTCTAGTTCGCGGCGCGCTGACCGCGCTCCTTAATACCGAGCCGGACATTGAAGTCGTTGCAGGCTGTGGCTCTGGGACAGAGGTCGCGGAGCTCGTCGCTAAGCACAGCGTTGACGTGGCTTTACTCGACATTGAGATGCCTGGTATGAACGGCATCGATGCTGCCAAGAGTATCGCCAGCACCGACTGCCGGAGCCTTATCGTCACCACATTTGGACGGTCCGGTTACGTCAAACGCGCTCTCGAAGCAGGTATAGATGGCTTTCTCGTCAAAGACACCCCTCCCGATGAACTCGCTGATGCCATCCGCCGTGTCCATTCGGGTTTGCGCGTTATCGATCCGCAGCTTGCTCAGGACATTCTCTTCGCCCCCGACAACCCACTGAGCGAACGAGAAATCGAGGTATGCCGCCTGTTAGTCCGTGGACTCGGCTCCGCTGATATCGCTTCGCAACTTCACCTCAGCGGCGGGACCGTGCGCAACCACGTCTCCGCCATCATGGCGAAGACGCGGGCTGGAAATCGCTTCGAGGCTGCTCGGCGGGCCGAAGCAAACGGGTGGATTTGAGGCCTCTTCGTGGTTCCGCCTTCAGCCCGCTAGCGGAGCTATCGGCGTTGGCGGCGCTCGCGCACGCGCACCGCGATGCGCACGGGCGAGCCGTGGAAACCGAAACGCTCACGGAATTTACGCTCTAGGTAGCGACGATAGCCAGCGTCCAAGAAGCCGGTTGTAAACAGCACGATGGTCGGTGGTTGCGTCGACGCCTGAGTGGCAAAGAGCACTCGCGGCAGGCGGTTATTATTCATCGGCGGTGGATTCGCGGCAATCGCGTCACGCATCCAATTGTTGAGCTGACCGGTGGACACGCGCTGATCCCAGCTTTCTAGGGCCTCGATCATGGCGGGCTCAAGCTTTTGCAGGGCGCGCCCGGTCTCAGCAGAGATATTCACACGGGTCACCCACGGCAGGTGGCGCAGGTTCTCATCAATTTCGCGCTCTAGGTAGTAGCGGCGATCCTCATCCACAAGGTCCCACTTGTTAAAGGCAATAACCAAGGCTTTTCCGGCCTCGAGAATCATGTTGAGGACGCGTTGGTCTTGCTCCGAGACTTCTTGGGAAGCGTCGATAAGCATGACGCACACCTCGGCCGCATCAATCACGCCGCGCGTGCGCAAGGAGGCGTAGTACTCGTGGCCCTGCGCGTTTTTAACCTTCTTGCGCAGACCTGCGGTATCAATGAACTTCCACAAACGTTGGTCTAGCTGCACCAGGGAATCAACTGGGTCGACCGTGGTGCCTGCAGCATTGTCTACCACGGAGCGCTCCTCCGCCGTCAGCTTGTTCAGCAAGGAGGACTTGCCCACGTTCGGCTTGCCCACCAACGCCACGCGGCGAGGACCGGAGGTAATCGAGGAATGACGCGGTTCTGCAGGGAACAAACGGAGAATCTCATCGAGGACGTCGGCACCGCCCCGACCATGCTGAGCGGATACTGGCCACGGATCGCCCAAACCAAGCGCGTAGAACTCGGCCATGTCTGCATACATGGTTTCCGAATCAAACTTGTTGGATACCAGGATGACTGGGACCTCGGAGCGCTGCAATTTCCGAGCCATAACCGCATCGGTCTCAGTGATGCCCACCTTGGTGTCCACCACGAATACGATGACGTCGGCAGTTTCCATCGCCTGCTCTGCCTGGCGGGCGATGGCGGCATGGATTCCCTTGACGTTCGGGTCCCAACCTCCGGTGTCCTGAACAAAGAAGCGCTGGCCATTCCACTCCGCTACATAAGACACGCGGTCACGGGTGACGCCCGGGTGGTCCTCTACAACAGCTTCACGGCGCCCAAGGAAGCGATTCACCAGAGAAGACTTGCCCACGTTCGGGCGGCCCACTACGGCCACCGTGCACAGGTTTTCCTCCGTATGGCCTTCACCGACACCAAAGGCGTGGGATAGGGCTTCCCATTCTTCCTCGCTCAGCGGAGCCTCATCGTCGAATTCGGTCTCATCCTCACCAAAATCGGCCTCGCTGAATTCAGACTCGTCGAATTCATAGTCAAAGTCTTCAGAGTCGAAATCCTTCGGAGCCCAGCCGCCGTGCGGATCGCGTACGACCTCTTCTTCAAGTTTTCCGGCCGGATAGTGAAATTCCGTCTCAAAGTCTTCCGGCTGCTGCGCCGGATCTACATCCGGATTCTGCGGTTCATTAGTCATGTCAGGCCTCCTGTGCAGCCGATTCTTTGACGACGGCAATGAGAGCGTCAAGGACCTCATCTCGGGTCATCTCGGACGTATCAACGAGTACCGCGTCCTCCGCCGGGCGCAGCGGCGATGTAGCGCGGGAAGAGTCGGCGGCGTCGCGCCGTTCGACGGCGGCAAGCACGGAGTCAAAATCCGAATCAATGCCGGCAGCCAGGTTTTGGTCATGACGGCGCTGTGCTCGGACCTCGGCGCTAGCCGTCATGAAAGCCTTCGCGGGGGCATCGGCAAGAACAACCGTGCCGATATCGCGCCCTTCAACTATCGCGCGGTGAGCCTGGGCGGCAAGCTTACGTTGCAGTTCAACGAGGTTTTGGCGTACTTCCGGAATGGCGGAAACTGCCGAGACATTGCGGGTGACCTCATCTTCTCGGATGACGCGGGAGACATCCTCGCCATCAAAGACGACCATGGTGGAATCTGGATCATCAGACACCTCGAGAGGCAGGTCAGCAGTCGTGGAAATCACCGCCTCAGTATCCGCTGGGTCCACACCCGCGCGCAGCACAGCAAGCGTTGCCACGCGGTACATTGCACCGGTATCGACGTACTTGGCGTCAAGCTTCTTGGCCAGTGCTCGGCACGTCGTGGACTTACCGGTTCCGGAGGGACCGTCAACAGCCAGAATGAGGCCTTGATTGGGCATATTTGAAATCATTACATCCCCACCGCCTTGTACAGGCTGGTCAGTTCGTTGGAGTTCAGTGCACGCAAGGAGCCGGGCTTCATATCACCCAACTGCACCGTGTGGAGTTTGGTGCGCACGAGACGCTGGACCGGATACCCGGCTTCTTTAAGCATGCGGCGCACGATGTGCTTCCGGCCTTCGTGCAACTCGACGCGCACCAGCGAATAGCCCTGGTTCTTGTCCACAATCTGCACATAGTCCGCCTGCGCAAGACCATCGTCCAATTCGATGCCTTCGCGCAGCTGACGAACGAGCTTCTTATCTGCTTCACCAAGGACAGTCGCGAGGTATGTTTTGGTCACCTCATACTTGGGATGCATGAGACGGTTGGCAAGTTCGCCGTCGTTAGTCAATAAGAGAAGGCCCTCGGTATCCGCATCGAGGCGTCCGACATGGAACAAGCGCTGGCCTGCTACCACGCGATCAGCCACGACATCTCCCACGCAAGGACGGCCCATGTCATCCGACATCGTGGACTGCATACCGCGCGGTTTGTTGAGCACGAAGTATTGGGTCTCCTCGTTGACGTTGATGCGTGTGCCATCGACGCGAATCACGTCCGTGTTGGGGTTAACACGAGTGCCCTGCTTGATGATGACCTGGCCGTTGACCTCAACGCGGCCCTCATCGATGAGGATCTCTGCATGGCGGCGCGAAGCAACGCCGGCCTTTGCCAAGACCTTTTGCAGGCGCTCGCCTTGGTTCTGGGAGCCCTTCTTATTTTTACCGTCTACCAGCCAGTCCGCGCCCAAGTCTCGGGCGATAGATTCTGCGGTGGCCTTCTTCTTTACATGCTGATGGCGGGCCGGCTTAGCGTTCGACACGATCATGTCGCTGTCACGCTTTTTCTTTTCCGGTGTGCCATCGCGGCGAGCGGGTGGAGTCACGGGAATGTGTCCTCTCAATAGTTCTTCAATTTGCGGCGCGCGGAAACGCGCCGATGTCCGGCCGCAATCCTACCGCAGACAGCGCCTTTATGAGTAGTCCTCGTCGATCTGCTCGATGTCTGGCAGCAGCGGAGCGAGATCCGGGAGGCGCTCGAGGGAATCAATACCGAGTAGCTCTAGGAAAAGCTCAGTAGTCTCATAGTGATGTGCGTTGCCAGCTGAGGGCTCTGGGCTCTCTATCTCCCGGATGAGCCCCCGCAACATGAGCGTACGAACTACTCCGTCGACGTTGACGCCGCGTACGCCAGCGACTTGGGCTCGGGTGACCGGTTGGCGGTATGCGATAACTGCCAAGGTCTCCAATGCCGCGCGGGAAAGCTTGGTTTGGGTGCCATCGAGAACAAACTGCTCGACGGCATCTGCGTTCTCTTTACGCGTATAAAAGCGCCAGCCCTCCGGTGTCTCACGCAGATCGATGCCGGAGCCGCGCTCGCTCAGCTCGCGCTCTAGTGCACGCAGAGTATCACTGACGACGGTGACCTCCGCATCCAGTACACGGGCCAGCTCCTCCACGCTGGCTGGGGAATCAATAACGAGGAGGATGGACTCCAGGCGTGAGCGCAACTGTGAAATAAGAGGCAAAGCTCCCTGTCGGCTCGGGGCTACGAGGTCGCTGGGGGCCAAGGATGACGTATCGTCCATGACTCGGTAGCCTACCCTAATCCCAGTTTGCCGCCGCGACGACGGCCGGGTCCACGTCGAGCCCGGTCCAGGACAATTCAAGTGGCCCCAAAGACTCTGGTTGGGAAGCATCAACCGCTTTGGCCTTGTAGAGCTCCAGCAACGCCAGGAAACGTCCGACGACCTCCATAGAGATGGTGCAGTCCCTGGTTAAGGCTTCGAAACTCATCCATTGCCCTGTGCCCAGCATCTTGAGCGTCGTGAGGATCTTTCCGGCTTGCTCCGGCACGGAGACAGCAACCTGGTGAATATGGCCTGTGGCAACCTCTTCCGGGGGTTTGGGCCGGAAGACACCAGCTGCGAGTTCGGCGAACGTGGCTGGAGTATGCCCAATCTTGACTGGCGGAAGAAGGTTGCTAAAGCGCTCCTCCATCGCCACCGCACGCGGATAACGCCGCTGGGCCGCGCGCTGCCATTGCGCGAACTGGTCGGCAACCTGCTTATAAGCCTTGTACTGCAGAAGGCGTGCAAAGAGGAGATCGCGAGTCTCCAGGAGCTCAAGATCTTCAAAGTCATCGACTTCGCCACGCGGCAATAATCGAGCGGCCTTCAAATCCAGAAGTGTTGCGGCGATAAGAAGGAACTCCGTGGTTTCATCCAAATCCGCGGTTGCCCCTAAAGCACGCGTATAGGCCACGAACTCATCGGTAACTTCAGACAGCGCCACCTCCGTAACGTCCAGCTTCTTCGCCTGAATCAGCTGCAGCAGCAAGTCGAAAGGGCCCTCAAAATTGCCCAGGGCGATGCGAAAGCCGGTAATCTCCGGTTGGGTCATAATGAGCGACTAGCCGTTAGCTCGCTCGATGACCTCTTTAGCCAGGTCGCGGTACTGCTTGGCTGCCTGGGAGCTGGGAGCCCAGGTAGTAATGGGCTCGCCGGCTACCGACGTCTCTGGGAAACGAACAGTACGTGTAATCACCGTGTCAAAGACCTTGTCCCCGAAATACTCCACCACGCGGTCCATGACCTCCCGGGCGTGGCGGGTGCGGCGATCAAACATGGTAACCAGAATTCCCATGACCTCGAGATCGAAGTTAATGCGGTCCGCTACTTTCTCCACGGTATCGGTCAACAGCGCGAGGCCGCGCAGGGAAAAGAACTCGCACTCCATGGGGATGATAACTCCCTGCGAGCAGGCCAAAGCATTGACCGTGAGCAAGCCCAGTGAAGGCTGGCAGTCAATGATGATGAAGTCATAGTCCTTGCGTACCGGGCGAAGGGCACGAGCCAGGGTATGTTCGCGGCCAACTTCATTGACCATCTGGATCTCAGCGGCGGAGAGGTCGATGTTGGCGGGGACGAGGTCGAGCCCGGCCACACCGGTGTGCACGATAGCGGAATGCACTGAGACTTCGCTATCAAGCATGACGTCATAAATGGTGTCCTGGATCTGGTCGTGGGTCAGGCCTAGGCCGGCCGAAAGAGCACCCTGCGGGTCCAAGTCAACGAGGAGGACTTTACGCCCCAGCTCCGCCAAACACGCGCCCATGTTAATGGTGGACGTGGTTTTTCCGACGCCACCCTTCTGGTTACACATGGAAATAATCGTGGCGGGACCATGCTTTTCCAATGGCTCCGGTTCCGGAAGCTCCCGCAGTGGGCGGCCGGTTAACCCGACCTGTGCTTCCGAGGCCTCAAACAGTCCCTCGTCGCTCACAGTCACACCTGCTTCCTTGACCTGTACGGCCCCTTTGCGGTCTTTCCGCTTCGGCTTTGCAGCAACACGCGGCGCCGCATTCTTACATCCTTGTGATTATAGGGTACCCCGTGGGTGCCTGCGCCGCGATTATAGCTAAGGAAAACCGGTGAATAAAGTCCATGGCCTAGATTAGGCGTCCTCCTGTGCTCCCTTCGACCGGCGTCCCTTAAGCGCGAGCCACACGATGAGCGCGATAACTCCGAGGCCCGCGATACCTGCTGCAAGTGCGCCAACTCCAAGCCCCGAGTCTCCTTGTTCCTCTCCCCCGGCCTTGTCAGCTGCATCAGAATCCAGCTGCTGCTCCGCAGGCACCTCACTCGCGCTCTCACGGGTTGGATCGGTAAGCGTCACTACCAGCTCAGCGGACTGAGTGTCCTTGTTCACGAATTGCATGATGAAAGGATTGTCCGGCTCCGCCCCCTCTGGGTAGGTCAGGGTCATGGTGCGCGAGCCTTTGTCGATCTCCCGTTTGACCCCCTCTACGAACTCGCCTTCCGCGTTGAGGTAGCGCAGCGTGACTCCGTCATCCTCAAGGTGCTTGAAGCGGTTGTACAGGTCGAGAGCCTGTTTGAGCCCAAGCTTGGCAGTGATTGTTTGGCCGTCAATCGTGGATTCCAGGTTCACATAGGAAGTATTCGAATCATCAATTCCTTCCCACCCGCGGCCTGTTCGCGGAGGAGGCACGTGGCCTTGAGCAGAGCCATCCGCAGCGGACGCCGAGCCATCGGCGGGATGCTGTCCTCCGTTCTGCTCACCACCACCTGCGCTGTCATCGGAGTTCTCGCTCCCCGCCGGTCCCCCGTTGCCCCCGGGATTGTCCGGGTTCTCGTGGTCCTGCTGCTCACCGCCGAGCTGGCCCGGATCCCCGTTCTCAGCTGCGTCGTTGAGATCATCGGCAGTAACGTCGGCGTCGGCCACGAGCACGATGGTCATGGTCACGCCTTGGTAGGTCACCGGCACACTGATTTGTCCTCCCGCGGGTGGTGCGGTCACCGTAGCGCTGCCGCCAGAAGCAGTGACGTTCCAACCATCGGAGGCCACGTTGACGTCGACAGGAACTGGCAGCGAAACGGTCGTCGTCTGACCAGCCGGCACCGGAATGGTGGCGTCTTGTGCAGAGGCGGCGGCCGTACCGAACCCTGGCAGCACCCCAGTTGCGCTCACGATGTCCGACGCGACGCCGGAAAGGGAACCTACGGAGAGCACGGAAGCTAGCGCAACCGCTCGATAGGTTTGGGACAAAGAAGTGGTTGAAGCCATAAATATCCTTTTCATTAGGTTGAAGTCGTGACGATTCTAGGCGTTCTTAAGCGCGTGGATGGGCAGTGCGCCACACTTCGCGGAGTGAATCCGCAGTGACGTGGGTATAAATCTGTGTCGTCGTCACGGAAGAATGCCCCAAGAGCTCCTGTACGGTACGCACATCAGCCCCGCCCTCGAGCAGATGGGTGGCAAATGAGTGACGCAGTGTATGCGGAGAGATTTTAGTACTTAGGTGGGCGCGCTGCGCTGCGGTCTTGATCACGGCCCAGGCGCTTTGCCGCGATAAAGACTTGCCCCGAGTATTGAGGAACAGGGCGTGAGAGGCTCCCGTAGCCAGCACAGGGCGGGCACGCACGAGGTAGTTCTCCACCGCTGTCACCGCATGTGAACCCAGCGGAACTAGCCGTTGCTTATCGCCCTTGCCGCTCAACAACACAATGTCACGAACTGAAGCACTCCCCTCACCCGTCACATCGTCCACATTTAGCGCGATGATTTCGGAGATACGTGCGCCCGTACCATACAGCATCTCCAATAGAGCGCGATCTCGGATATCAATGGGCGTTGCAGTATCTCCGCTAGGGATGGCATCGAGGAGTGCCTCCACATCCTCCACGCTGAGAGTCTCCGGCAGCGGTTGCGCCCGCTTGGGTGGGGAAACCTCCGCCGCGACGTCTTCCTCAATCATCCCCTCGGCCAGGGCAAACTTATGCAACCCTCGAGCGACAACCAAAGCGCGACTAGCAGAGGACTGCGCAAGATTCTTACGCAAGTAAACGAGGTAGTTCTCCACGTGCGAGCGGGTTACGTGGCGCAAATCCGTGATCCCAGATTCCGCAAGCCAATTAACGTAACGGTTAATGTCTCGACGGTAATTACTTACCGTATTCTTCGAGGCACCTTTTTCCACCATGAGGTGCATCAACCAAGCTTGTCCGGCGGCTGCGGCGGGGTTAGAGGGCGTCACAGCTGCTTAAGATCCGGACCCGGGCGCCGGTGCGCGATCGATTCCGGGCGCAGCTCGAAAGGAGAGTCAACTGAGCGCGGGGTGGCATCCCCACGCACGCAGACAAATGCCGCAAGGATTCCTGCCACCGCAATGGAGTTCACAATCTCCCCCACCAGGATGCGCTCGACAGCCTCCGCAAGGGGAACCCATGCAAAGCCCATGTCAGCTTCCTCGTCGCCTTCGGCGTTGAGTTTGGGCACGCTCGACAGGCCTCGCGCCAAGAACACGCGCACGGCTTCCTCGCAGAATCCCGGGGAGGTCACCAGATCAGTCAACACTGCCCATTCCTCGGCGACCAGGCCGGCCTCTTCCTGGAGCTCGCGTTGCGCGCCGCCTAGCTCGTCTTCGCCCTTCACATCGAGCAAGCCGGCCGGCAGCTCCCACAGACGCTTACCGACGCTATGCCGGTACTGCTCCACCATGGCGATACGGTTGTTCTCATCCAACGCCACAACGGCCACAGCACCAAGGTGCTCGACAACTTCTCGCTGAGCAATAACCTCCCCCGGCATGACGACATCATCGCGGCGGACGGCGATGATGGGGGCGTCGACAAGCAGCTCGGTTCCCACCGTACGAAAATGGTGTGACATCTAGAGATCCTTCGGCAGCGCCGGCGCTGCGCTGTCAGCATTCGCCGCAGAACCATACACACCGTGGCCACCATCGAGTTGTTCCTTCACGGCTAAAACACTGGCCATCTGGGACACCGGGTGATCAATGGAGTCCACGGTGCTGATCTTCGTCTTGTCGGCTCGGAGTTTATCCAAGACGCCGTCGTCACCGGCGGATTCCACGCGCCCGGCATAAACCATCGCGGTATCCACCGAATCAAAACCTTCTAGGAAGTTGACCGTCGTATCAATGGCGTACTTCGCAGCAGCACTGTCGTCTTCCTCTCCCGGGGTCATGCCTCCGCCCACGACGACCACGGCCTGAGCAGGAAGAATAGTGCCATCCTTGTAGTCGATGTAGCCGGCATCGCGCAGAGCCCGCAAAAGGGTCGCGCGATCATCAACTGATGCAAGCGGCTCGGTGGTCTCAGCATCCATCATCAACCCCGCCGCAAGTGCCTGACCAGCATGTGTGCCGGCATCAATCTTCTTTTTATCGAGCTTCGCTCCCGCCGGCAACGTGGTGGTAACGAGGGACAAAAGCTTGTCCGCGGATTCTTGGGCTACAAACTTCTCAGTCAGCTTGATGCTTCCTGCATCGGTGGAATCTGCAGAACCCAGCAAATCCTTGACGGCCTTGACGTCGGCGTCGTCGGCATCGGGCATACTCACAACCATGACCGGGCGCTGCGCCAAGGAACCATCCACCACGTATCGGCCGAGATCTCCCATAACGGAATCAGCAGAGTCTAGCTGGGCCTCCGCGATGTTGTTGTCAAGAACCAGCTTTCCGTATTTCTCGCGCACCTCACTGGTCGATTCACCCCCGGGACCCGATCCGGAATCCATGTTTGGAGCAATCACCAGCGTGCCCAACGCAATGCCAAGGGCTGCGCCGAAACCGAGGCCGGTGATAATGAGGGACTTAGGCGACATCATTACTTAAACCACTCCTGCACGCTTAACGCGAAGTTATTCCAGGTATCGATCAGGTTCTGGAGGAAGGATTCATCGCCGCCCAAGCCGACGATCAAAATAACGACGGCAAGTGCTACGAGGATGCCAAGCAGCGCCCACAGCCATCCCATAGCTCCGGAATTTGGCGCGGAATAAAGGTTGATAACAGCGTCCGCATCCACCAGGCGCGTGCCCGCCTTCATGTGGCACAGCAAAGCCGCGGGCGTAGCATTCGGCTCGTTAGCAAAGATGTCGTCGAGGTCGAGGGATCCGCCAACCTGAACAATCATCTGAGCCTCGTGGTAGTCCGCAAGCAACAGCGCGAGATCGGTAGCTGAATCCGTAGCGGCAGGGAAGGTCATCGCACCAATCCCCAAATCCTGAATGCGCTCGAGCCCGTCAGCAGTACCGTCCGGTTCGGCGGGGAGAATAACCTGGGCACCGCTGCGCAGGGTTTCCGAGCTCACCTCGGAGGGGTTACCCACGATGAAGTGAGGCTGGTACCCCAGCTCGACCAGGGTGTCCGCGGCAGCATCCACGCCGATAATGATGGGTTCATACTCGCGGATAAAGTTGCGCAGGAGCGTCAGCTTCTTGCGGTGTTCCTCAGTGGGCGAGACCACGAGAACTTTGCGCCCGGCCATGACGGACCCTGCATCGGGAACACCCAGGCCATCGATGAGCAGCGGACCTTCAGAATGAATGAACTCAATGGAGTTACCGAAATATGCCTCCATATGATCGATGAGTTCCTGCTGGGCAGAAGCAAAATTCTTCTCCGCCCGGTCGCGGGTAACCACCGTTCCCGAAGAAAGCTGGGTATCGCCCGCAAAAATGGCGCCGTCTTCGGTCAGACGCGCCTTCTTTCCATCCTTGAAATTGTCCACAAAATCTTGGCCTACGCCCTCGATGAGGGTGACATCGGCGTCGAGAAGCATGTGGGGTCCATAATTCGGGATAGAACCAGTGGAGAACTCCGCGACGTTGATCACGGCGGCCGGCTTCATATCCACGAGGGTCTGGGCCTCTTGGCGGGAGATATTGGCGGCGTTGATGACTGCGAAGTCACCAGCGCTAAACTTCTTCATGCCCTTGCCACCCGGGGTGCAATCACGCAGCGCGCCGTGTTCTCCAGGCAGATCGGTATTACGGGAAAACAGACTCATGTCTGACAGTTTCCCCTGTTAGGGGCTCAAGGTGTGGAAGGCGCGCGGAAAGTCTCGACTTCTGCTTGAGCCCTATCGAAGAGCTCTTGTGCATGCGCGCGGCCCGTCTCGGTGTCATCGAGGCCAGCGAGCATACGCGCGAGCTCCTCAACGCGCTCCTCGGCGGCCAGATCCGCAACACCCGACGTGAATTTCTCCTTCGACACGTGCAAGTGTGAGTCCGCATAGGCGGCCACTTGCGGCAGGTGGGTGACACAAATGACCTGGTTGGTGGTGGACAGCCGCGCTAGACGACGCCCAATCTCCACCGCCGCGCGGCCACCGACGCCGGCATCCACCTCGTCGAAGACCAAGGTGGTCCCGTCGCCGCTGGCCAAAACTACCTCCATGGCCAGCATGACGCGCGAGAGCTCACCGCCCGAGGCCGCAGAAGCCAGGGGCTTACCGTTGAGTTGAAATTCGACCTCATCCGCGCCGGACTTGGAGTACTTCGTTTTCTTGACGACGGCCGTCAAGATGGAGTTCGGCATGGCCAGACCATGAATTTCCTCGGTAACCTGAGCCCCGAGCTTCTTCGCGGCCTTGGTGCGAGCGGCAGTGAGCTTTTCGGCTTTGGACACCATCGTCTTTTCGGCCTCCATTACCTCCTTCTTTAAGGCCTCGAGGGCCTCGGTAGAGGTATCCAACGTAGCGAGTTTGGCCTCAGCGGCATCCCGCCAGGCCAAGACTCCATCGATATCAGCAGCATATTTGCGGGTAAGCCGCTTGAGCTCCTGTTGGCGCTGTAGGGATTCCTCGAGGAGGTTGGGATCGGCGGGTAGATCGCTCAAATACGTCGTGAGCTCGGCAGCGATATCGGTCAATTGCGCGGTGACTTCGCTAACGCGCTCCCCTAGGCGAGCGAGCTCGGTATCACTTGCCCCAGCGAGTGCTGATTCGGCGGCGCCGACAAGATTGACGGCGGTGTCCTCATCCCCAAATCCTTCGCCCCCATCCAGAGCGCTGAGAGCGGTGGCTGCGCCCTCACGCAAAGCATCAACATCTTGCAAGCGCTTAATAAGGGTCACGAGTTCGGCATCTTCGCCTGGTTGCGGATCGAGCTCGGAAATTTCCTTAATAGCGAACTGCAACCTGTCAACTTCCTGCGCCATCTCGCGCCGTGATTCCGTACGACGCTGATAGTCCTTAGCCAACGCGCGCCAGTGGCTAAACGCATCGGTATATGCGGTGCGAACCTTGTCAATCGCAGGTTCAAAGCGATCGATCGCTGCCAATTGTTGATCGGCAGATAGCAAACGCAGCTGGTCGTTCTGACCGTGCACAGTAATCAGGTGGGAGGCGAACTCCCCCAATGTCGCCGCTGGCACTGAACGCCCACCCAAGTAGGCGCGTGAGCGTCCCGCCGCCGACACCGTGCGGGAGGCAATGAACTCGCCGTTTTCATCTGGCTCACCGCCTGATTCTTCGACTACCTTCGCTACGGCAAGAGAACTGGAAGAAAAATGCCCTTCTACGGCTGCTTTCGCGGCGCCATCGCGCACACGTGATGCATCCGCGCGACCGCCGGCGAGAAGGCGTAGGCCGGTTACCACCATGGTCTTACCAGCGCCGGTTTCGCCGGTGAGCACGGTGAGTCCTGGCGATAGTTCCGCTGCGGAGCTTTCAATCACGCCGAGGTCAGAGATGCTGATATCAACGAGCACGGTGAGCTATCTTCCTTCCTGAATACGCACTAAACAACCTAGTGACGCGGCCCGCGCCAACCTTCCACGGGGAGGCGCAGCTTGGACACCAGACGATCAGTGAATGGCTGCTGATCTAGACGTACCCAGCGCACCGGCCTTTCACCACGAACGACCTCCGCGCGCGAACCTGGAGGCATCGAGACTTCCCGGAAGCCGTCAAGGATAACCACAGCCGGAGTCGTCGCCGACGCCGATTCCACCGCGACTTGCGAATCCGGAGACACCACGAGCGGTTTGGTAAACAAGGCATGCGCGTTGTTTGGCACAACCAGGATGGCATCAAGAGAAGGCCACAGAACTGGCCCGCCGGCGGAGAAGGCATAGGCCGTGGATCCAGTCGGAGTGGAGATGAGCACGCCATCGCAACCAAAAGCAGATACCGGGCGCCCATCCACCTCGAGGATGGCGTCCAGCACCCCCGAGCGGTTGAGATTCTCAATCGACGCCTCATTGAGCGCCCAGCTACGCTCACGCAGTTTCCCGTCAGCATCGAACACGGTGACGTCGATAGTAAGCCGATCTTCGACCTCATAGGATTGCTCGATAACTCGCACCAACGCGCGGTCGAGCGACTCCGCTTCCCACTCGGCCAGGAAGCCGACGTGGCCCAGGTTTATTCCAAGCACGGGAACATCGACGGCGCGCGCCATATCTGCCGCGCGCAAAAATGTGCCATCGCCACCAAGAACCAGCACCAATTCACAACCTTCGGCAGCAGCTGGCGTATGCCGAACATGCTGCAGGCCCGGAAGGACGGTATCCGCTGCGCACACGCGCACCTTGATGCCTGCCTCCTGGAGCAGCTCCGCCGCGCGATGCGTAGCGGCAAGATTATCCGCGCGGCTCGCGTGCGGAACAAGAAGAATTTCGCGGCGGTTGGTGCCCTCCGCGGCGACACTACTGCTCACTGGGGTCCTTCCTTGATAGCCGTCTCGATCATTGCATCAAGCCTATCTTCCGGGGTGGACAATCCATCCTTGACCAACCAAAGGAAGTACTCAACATTGCCGCTTGGTCCAGGTAACGGCGATGCTGCCACGCCTTTCACGCTGAGCCCGAGCCCCTGAGCGAAGATAGCGACATCCTTGGTTACTTCCGCCCGTAGCTCAGGAGAGCGCACCACACCACCGGACCCTATCCGGTCTTTGCCCACCTCAAACTGTGGTTTGACCATGGGCAATAGCCACGCGCCATCAGCCATGCACGATGCAATCGCTGGCAGTACAAGCTTCAGGGAAATAAACGATAGGTCACCAACCATGGCGTCGCAGGGACCATTCGTGTGCTCAAGTGTCAGGTGGCGAATGTTAGTGCGGTCGAGCACCGTAACCCGTTCGTCATTCTGCAAACGCCACAACAACTGCCCGTAGCCCACATCGACAGATAGCACCTCCGCGGCACCGCGGCGCAGGCACACATCGGTAAAGCCGCCAGTCGACGCCCCCGCGTCCAACACACGCTTTCCCCTAAGATCGACGTCGAAAGCCTCGAGAGCGCCAAGGAGCTTGTGCGCGCCACGCGAAGCCCAATCATCCCCCTCGCTGGCCTCAACCTTGATAGATACCTCGGGCTCAACCACCGTCGCGGGCTTCATCGCCTTGAAGCCCCCGACGGTCACGCGGCCGGCCTTGATCATCTCAACGGCTTGTTCCCGTGAGCGCGCAATCTTTCGGCGCACTAGCTCCGCGTCGAGACGGCGGCGTTGCGGTGGCATGAAAAGCTCCTCTTCCCTTAGAATCCTCGACGGTCAGCGCTAATTGTCTTGGAGCGCATCCCGCAGCACAGTATGAGCGCGATCCAGCTGAACAAGTTCTTGTTCAAGGCTCTCAGCTGGTTCATTGAGAATCTCCGCGAGCGACGCATCCAGCTTCTCGGGAGCCAAAACCGCGCGCGGGTCATGAGGCTTTACCGCCATGTAGACACAACCCTCTCCGCGGCTTCACTCCGTGGCTGAATGTAGCGAGGCGGCTCAGCACCGGCCCAGGCAACTTCGAGGACAGTGCGCAGCGCCTCGATCGACGTCGATTTCTCGTTCCCGCCTTGAAGAACAATGTCGTAGCCGTCAAACCGTGCCCGGAAGCCTCCCTGGGAACCTGGGCGCGCCTGTGCGGCCGATAAGGAGAGCTCGTGGAATCCTGCACCAATGAAATCAGGGCGTTCCTCCGCAGTAGCTTCAATCAGAGCAAGCTCCCGGGACACTCCTGTAAGGACGTGGAAGGTATCCATTGCAGCGTTGTTGCCGCCAACAATGTCCGTGTCAAGGCGGTCCCCTACAGCTAGAGGCTTCGTCGAGCCCACGAGCTTAGCTGCTTGAGTGAACATAGCGGGTTCCGGCTTACCTGCCGAAATAGGTTCTACGCCGGTAGTTGAAACGATAGCTGCGACTAGCGAGCCGTTGCCCACAGCCATTCCGCGCTCCGTCGGAAGAGACGTATCCAGGTTGGAGGCAAAGAACTTTGCGCCGTGATTAATTGCCAACGCGCCTTCGGAGAGCTGCTCCCAGCCCACCGACTTGTCCATACCTTGCAGGACCGCGGCGGGCTTATCGTCGGCACTGTGTACAACATCGAAACCCGCCTCACGCGCCAGTGAACGGAATGAGTCCGCGCCGATGACGAGGACTTTCGCGCCTGCCGGAAGTTCCTCACGAGCGATCTTGACTACGGCTTGCGCAGAGGTAACAACGTGTTGCGCATCCGTCTCCAAGCCGATCTCGCCGAGCATACCGGCTACGGTTTGGGGGCTTCGGGATGCATTGTTCGTGACATAAACTGCAGGAATACCGCAGGAATTCACCACGTCGACGACACACTGGAGAGCCTGTCCGCCCTCCCATACTGTTCCGTCGAGATCGAGGAGCAATGAATCATGGGTTTTGAGAATACTCATTATTTGCACTCGGCCAGACGCTCTGCAGCGTCGGTCCAGTCTCCTTCATCGATGTCAATCGCGTGCTGGAACCACTCCCGGGCCTCTTCCTTGCGGCCAGCCTCCAACAAAGCATTGGCATAGGCGTAGGAAAGGCGGCATGCCGAGAATCCCGTGGAATCCTTAGAAGGCTTTGCGCGTTGGATGGTAACTACGGCGGAATCTGCCTGCCCCATGTCCAATCGCGCCCCTGCAGCAACGATAGCCAACTCGATCGCGTCCTCCGCCGCGAGTTCCTTGGCCTCCTCGCCGCGCCACAAATCAACAGCCTTTTCTGGGCGCCCGAGGCCTCGCTCGCAATCAGCCATGACGGCGAGCAGCCCAGGGCCACCGGAAATGCGGCGCGCTGCACGCAGCTCCGCAAGGGCTTCCTTCCACTCTCCAGCCCTATATGCAGCGATTCCGTTCATTTCACGGACGACTGATACACGTCCGGCACGGTCTTTGGCAGCACGTGCATGGCGTAGCGATAGTTGGGGGTCGTCCTCAAGCCACGTTGCCGCCATGATGAGGTGTTTAGCAACGGCTTCGGAGTTTTCCTTGGAGAGCGACGAAAGATCCTGAAGTACCGAAGGATCAAGATCCGTAATGTCGATATCAGATGGCAGGTCTGGATCTGTCATACGACGATTGATGCGCTCCTCACGGTAGCCTGAACGCTGTGGGTGCGAGACCTTGTTTTTGCCGCTGCCATGGCCATTGCGGTCGTTGCGGCGAGGTTTAGCGCCTGCGCGGCCACCTCGGCGGTCGTCTCGGCGATCACCGCGACGCTCTTCTCGACGCCCCGCTGCGCCGCCGTGCTTCTCAAACTTGCGGCCCCCAGAGCCGTAGTGCCCACGGTTGCCTTCTGCGGAACCTTCGCGGCCACGGCCGTGGTTACGGGAGTTGGATTCAGACATTAAAGCCATGCACTTTCTGCGGTAGACGTGTCCGTATGTACCGAACCAGTCTACAGGTCACGGCCCCAGAAACGGCAATACGAACCATCTGCTAGTGAAGTCCCCCACAACCTACGGCCCCAGTTTGGCGACTACACACTATTCGGCGGCCAGGCAACCTCATCCAAACGCCACTCATCACGCACGCACTCTAATCCCGCAGCCACCTGCGAAGAGCTAAGTCCATGCTCTACGCTTCCGTGCTCCAATGGCATACCACGGACGACTGCCCAAAAGGTCCAACCGTTGTTGCGCATGGCGTTAAGACGAATCCTTTCGGCATCCCGGGCCAGGGCTACGCCCTGCATACCCATCCGGTTTGGGCTAACTCCTTCGACGCACACTTCAATGCAACGGGAATCGCCATTTGGAGCGAGAACAAGACCCTTCGTCGCATACAGGTAGTGCTTCTTTCCTGTTCGGGGGTGCCCTTCACTACAGAAGAAACTGCCCAAGAACACAGGGTAGAAGTCAATCCAACCATTGTTCCAGGCGAGGCGAATTAGACACGTGAACGGGCCTGACCCCCGGAAAGTAGACACGTCGGGGGTTAGCTATGCTGCTTGGGTTGGTGTAGCTGATGTGAGTGCTTCGAAGTCATTGGCGGTTAGAAGGCCGCACCAGGAGTGCCGTCTGTGCCACTTTCCGATCATTTAGTACGTCGTTAATTCATCCAGTTGAGCCGGGCTCGCAAAGCCTGTTTATCCGTAGCTGTGAACCCACTCCTCGAATGTCTTGAAGGGGCCTTCAACGTAGTCCTTTTCTTGAAAATCGTACATTCCACATATAACCGACCCATTGGGCTTCTGTTCGAAGACGCCCCAGACAAAACCGTCATCATAGGCTACTGGGAAGAAGCGTTTTGAATCGACAAGATCGACTGACCGGAAATCTTCTAGAAACCCTTCGAAGGCGTTTTCATAGACTCCGTATGGGGCAGGTGTGAAGAAAACTAACGATGGCGGAGAAAAGGCCGTGTAATGCTTCCAGAATTGGAAGTATTGTTCGGGAATCCAAGATGGAGCCACCGACTTCAGCTGAGACAGTTCACTTTTACTTAGTCCGTGGCCGTACAAGTATGAGAGTAGCTTATCTGAGAGTTTTTTCTGACCGGTCATAGGTAGTCCAATGCCTTTTCTTTCCAGTATGTGTGTCTCCACTCCCTAAAGGATGCGCGGGCGTCAAGGGTTACATCTGTTGGAAACCCGCTCCCATTCATTCTGTGGAATAAAGGGAGAACTTTAGCGTTTTCTGTGTGCATCTGTTTTGTAATTTCTACTACAGCTGTTCGATCATCTTGGCCGATATGGTGCAAATTCACCGGGTTTCGATCTATCCCCATAGGGGCGCGCCATGCCTCATTAAATCGACATTGTTGCCAATTCCACCACCAACTTCCCGGGGAAGGCACACCTCTTTGTGCGGATTGAATACCTGTCTACCAGTCTGTTGATACACAACACCCACTGACGCGCGACAACACATAAGTGACAACACAACAACGCGCCAAGAAAGAACGCAAGCAGCCACGAGATATCAAAGCCATTTAGCAGAAGAGCGAAGAGGAAAATGCAGGCCGAGGCCACGACCATAATGACTAAGAACAGCAAACCGCCGAGCCCATCACGTACCTGCGGTATTAGCCCCTTCGACAAAAATGTCTCGAGAAACCTGGAAGAGGAAGGAGCGCCATTCTGTGTGCTGAAGCGCACGGACTTCAGGTCCTTGAGGAAGGCCGCGTTGTAGGAATGAGAGAACGTAGCTGACGTTTGGCTGAACCGCATCGCGTACTCCTTACTTTCCCGCCAAGGCACTGATATGAAGGATTCTAATAAGCCGATGCGCTCAAGGCGCGGTGCAAGAAGCATCTTCTCTGCTGCATGAGCCTTTGGTCGAACGTCTCACTCTGAAGCGTCCTGGGTTTAGTTCCGCTTCTTTTAC
>NZ_KV802421.1:0-149894 GCF_001810695.1 Corynebacterium sp. HMSC065D07 | reverse complement strand
ATCGATTTATCCACACGAAATGTCCCTTAAGCCCGAATTTGGACATAACGGGGCCTACGTCTCCCGCACCGATCCGAATTATAAAACTCACCCCGTCTTTGGAATCGGCGGGTTCATTATTCCAGCCGACAATATTCGGCATCTCTCAGGCGCATTTCGCAGAATTAAAGAACGCGGGCTCAAAGCCGAAATTGACGCTAAGGTCATCGCGAAAGGCCGCCCGGTAGAACGCTGGGAAAAGAAAGGGGCCGCACTTCTGACGACCCAAAACGTCAAGAAATACCGTGAGGTCCGAAACATCATAAACCGCATACTCAACAAGCTTGAGCAACTCGACGCACAAGTCATTTTCTACGGCCAAGAAAAGCCACGGGGCACCAACGAAGAAACTGGCGAAGACGAACGCTCACGTTATGACCACGCAATGAAACAACTTATTCAGCGTGTCAATTGGTCGCTTGCTGAAAACCAACGGCACCTAATGGTTCTCGATAAACAGGGCCCAAAAGAGCGCATGGAGATCTTCGCTTCTAGCGCCGCTTTTATGTTCTCCCACCAAGATGCAGACAAACTTCTTGAACCACCGTTCGAGGTAGAAAGCCATCTCTATCAAACAGTTCAATGCGCAGATTGGATTTGCGCACTTCTTGGAAGAATTTCAGCCTACAAATACGACCCAGATTTCAAAGAGTTCGACTGGGCAATCAAGTACTTCGGGAACAGACTAGCCCATGCAAGTAGTCCCCACAGCAAGATTCGCGCTGCGGGGACAGGTCGGGACGTTTATGCGAATCATCTTGGCAGCTACCGAAGTTGTTATTCCACAACCGAAATCCCCATGAGCCCTACCGATATGGAAGCTCAGGAGAAAAAGTTCAACGGTTAATTCTCTGTTTTCTGAAACTTCGAGATTAAACAGTCAGGCGGCCGCTCAACGCACGCGAGAGCGTCAGCTCATCGACAAACTCAAGGTCGCCTCCCAGCGGCATGCCGGAGGCCAGGCGCGTGATCTTCAGTCCCGGGAAGTCTCGTAGCAGGCGCACGAGGTAGGCCGCGGTGGCCTCGCCCTCGGTGTTGGGATCGGTGGCGAGGATGACCTCGGTAATGTCCGGGGAATCGTCGTAAAGCGGCTCCTCCGGGGTGGAATCCGCAAGCTCTCGGTCCGGTAGTACGCCGCCGAGGCGCTGCAGCAGTTGCGAGATGTTGAGGTCCTTCGGGCCCACATTCGCCAGCGGGTCGAGCGCGCCGCCCAGCACGTGGTAGCGGCCGTTATATTCGCCGGTGCGCTCGATGACCTGGATGTCCTTGGGCTCTTCCACCACGCAGATAGTGGAAGCATCGCGCTGCGAGTTCACGCAAATGCGGCAGACTTCCTCGCGGGAAATATTGCAGCAGATGCGGCAGAAAGTCACACCATCACGCACCGCTCCCAGCGCCTTCTGGAGGCGGTCGATCTCCTCCGGGTCTTGATGCAGAACGTGGAAGGCGATGCGTTGCGCTGACTTCGGGCCAATACCCGGCAGGCGCGAGAACTCATCGATGAGATCCTGCAGTGGTCCTTCAAACACGCAATGCTCCCCTCACTCAACAATCCCCACAACCTTGACGGCCGGAGACACAACAAAAGGCCGCGCCGCCCTCCGCGAAGAGAGCAACAACGGCCTTTAAGTCTAACGCGCGGCTTACTGGTTACCGCCGAAGACATCCTGGATGGACGGACCATCATAGTTTTGCTGGGACTGGCCCATGCCCTGGGACAGCGGGCCAATCTTCTCCTGTGCCAAGCGGCCGGCTGCGGCGTGAGCCTCCTTGAAGGCGCCGACGATGAGGTCCTGGAGGGTATCGATGTCCTCCGGATCCACCACGGACTTATCAATGGAGATGCTCTGCAGCTCAGCGCCACCGGTCATGGTGACCTTCACCAGGCCATTACCTGCGCTGCCCTCGACGGTGGCGGCCAGGATTTCCTTCTGTGCCTTTTCTAGTTCAGCCTGGACGCGAGCGGCCTGCGCCAAGATCTCGTTCATGTCATTTGCCTGCTGCATCGGATCGTTCTCAGTCATGCTAAAAGTCCTTTCGTGCGGTTATTTTCACTACGCGCCAAGTGTACAGATGCCGCGCTACAGTCGCCGCGCTCCCAACTCCTGCGCGAGGAGCTCCATGGCGACCTCCGTGGCATTGCGGTGGTCCATCTCTCCGGCGCTCTGCGCGGCCTCCATCATCTCGCGTTCCTCATCCGCGCGGGTGTACTCCGGCTGCGGTGCGGACGCATGCTGGGGCGCTGACTGCTGCGACGAAACAGACGCGTGGCCTGCGCTTTCCGACGCCCCATTCGCCCCCGCCGGCGGACCGTACTCCTCCGGTGGGGCCTCGAACTCGCCTTCGTCCGGGCCCGGCTCCGGCGGCAGCGGAACGCCGTTGCCGAACTTGGGAACCTTGGAAAACTCTTCATCGCGTTGGGCCGCGACCTGGGTCGCCTGCGCGATGCGTGATCGCCATTGGCTGCCACGGGCCTCCCTCTTTGGGGGCACCGCCGCCCCGCGCGGGGCGGCCTCCGACCGCTGTGGTTCTGCCGGCGGGCGCGAGTCTGCCTTCTCGCGCACACCGTGCTGGGGCTGGGGTTGCTCCTTCGTCGTTTCAGACGACGGAGCCTGCTGCCCGATTTGGCGCGGCGCGCCCCATGGATCATCGCTGGCGTTGTTGGGTTCCTTCGCTGCCGGACTCTCTGCCTCCTCGTCGGGCTCGGCGGCCTCACGTTGCGGTTGGTTGGGATTCCACTGGGTGCGCTGGGTGGGCTCTGGCACCGTGAAACCGTGCGCCTTCGGGTCGGTACCGATAACACACGTGACCTTCAGTTCTCGGCTGAGCTCTTCCTTGAGGACAGTCACGATGACCTCATTGGTGCCTGGTGAATTGATGCGTTCAGCCAACGCGCCCGTGGTGTGTCCAAGGACGAGAGTCTCATCCCGCACGCCGAGGACACGGGCTTCGGCGAGCATGATTTCAGCGACCTTATTACGCCGCCCAATCGTGGCGCGCAGATCAGACCATCGCCCGCGAATCTCCGCGGCGAGGTCCTGGGGCTGCTCAGGCTCAGGTTGCTGTTCCTGTTGTTCAGGCTGTTCCGATGGCTGCGGCTGTTCGTGTTGTTCCTGCTGCGGCTCAGGCTGCGCTTCCGGTTGTGCAGGACGCTCTGGTGCCTGGGGCTGCGAGGCCTCGGGGGCTGAAGGCTGCTGTTCCTGAGCCTTCTGTTGCTGCGGCGCCTGTTGCTGCGCCTCTTGAGGCTGGGCTGGTTCTTGGGGCCGCTCGGCCTGCTGTGGTTGCTGTTGCTGGGCCTCCTGCTTCGCCGCCTGACGGCTGCGACGCTGCGCGATGATAGCCGCGGCGGCGGCAGCGGGATCCTGCGCGCTAGCGACCGCAGATGGCTGGCGCTGCGCAGGCGCGGAGCCCTGCACAGCGGGTGCGGAAGGCTGTGCCCCCGCACCTTGCGGCAAGGAACTGGGTACCTGACCGGCAGCTGCCGCAGCGGGGGCGGAGCCAACGATCAGGTGGGCACAGAGGATTTCTAGAAGTAGGCGCGGGGACGTTGCACCCCGCAGGGAGGACACGCGCTCGTTGACGGTTTCCGCCAAGTAGGCCAGCTGCGGACCAGAGAAACGCTGCGCCTGGGCGGTAAGGACTTCCCCGCGATCAGTCGGCGCCGAGACCAGACCTTCCTCCAAGGCGGAGGGCACGGCCTGCAGGATCATCAGATCCCGCAAGCGATCCAACAGGTCGATGGCAAAACGGCGAGGTTCGTGGCCGGCTTCAATGACATCGTCGACAAGCCGGAAAAGCCCCGCCTTGTCCTGACTAGCCAGGGCATCCACCGTATTATCCAGCAACCCCACGTCCGTAACACCCAGAAGCGGGCGGGCTACCTCGTAGGTCAATCCATCGGGGCCGGCACCCGCCAACAGCTGGTCCAGGATGGACAACGTATCACGCGGCGAACCCCCGCCTGCCTGGATGACCATGGGGTACACGGTGTCATCCACGTGGACTTTCTCCGAGGCCACGGTGCGCTCCAGCAGCCCCTTCATCGCCGGCGGGGTCAGCAGGCGGAAGGGATAGTGGTGGGTACGCGAACGGATGGTGCCGATGATCTTCTCCGGCTCCGTCGTGGCGAAGATGAAGATGACGTGCTCCGGCGGCTCCTCGACAACCTTGAGCAAGGCATTCGCACCGGAGGCAGAAATCATGTGGGCCTCATCGATGATGAAGATGCGGTAGCGCGACTCCGCCGGCGCGTAGTAGGCGCGGTCACGCAACTCGCGCATATCCTCCACACCGTTGTGGGAGGCGGCGTCGAGCTCCGTGACATCGAGGTTGCCCGGGCCGCCCGGGGCCAGCGAGACGCACGAATCACACACACCGCACGGCGTTGAGGTTGGCCCCTGCTCACAATTCAGCGAGCGGGCCATGATGCGCGCCGACGACGTCTTTCCGCAGCCACGCGGGCCGGAAAAGAGGTACGCATGGTTAATGCGCCCCGCATCGAGGGCGGCGGATAAAGGCGTGGTGACCTGCTCTTGGCCTACCACTTCCGCGAAGGTTGCTGGACGATATTTCCGGTAAAGAGCCACGGTTAGTCAGTGTAGCGTCTCAACCCGACACGTCACTCTGAGCGCTTCCAATCCAGCAGATCGATGCCTTGTTCAGCCACCGCTTGTTGCAGCGCCGGCACGCCTTCCTCGACGGCGTAGGCATACTCGGCGTCGCTTAGCATGAGCAATTGGCACACCAGCGTCAGACGCTCCTTTTCCGCCAGCTGCGGGGTCTGTCCGCCCCACAGGTATGGGGCGATGAGCATGCCATGGCGCACGCTGAAATGAGCGAAGCGCTCGTCATCCTCCGCAAAAAGCTTGGGCAAGAGCAAGCCCGGCTGCGCGGGCAGCAGCCCTGCGGCTTGTTTAAGCAATGACGCTGCCGCGCTCACCGCAGCGGCAACCTCCGGTTGGCCGGTGCGTGCAACGGTGAGCAGTTCGCAGCGCACATCGATCCCCTGCTCGGCATGCGCCAGCCCGGTATCGACATCGGCGAAGCCACACGTGACCGCGAGGGACTGCTCACCCTCCAGCGAGGCTAAGCCCAAGCGCTGCCCCTCGACATTTCTGAACTCGAGGTCAGCCGGGATGATCTGGTCGAGCCAGTAGGCCGTCTCGTCGGAGTTGATTGCCTTATGCCCCCAGCTTCTCTACTGCGGCGAGCAGCACACAGGTGGCCACGCCATCCATTGCTGCCTCGACTTCTTCCTGCGGCGGCAGGGACGGTGCCAAGCGAATGTTGTGGTCCTTGGCGTCCTCACCGTATGGGTACGCCGAACCAGCCTGGGTCAGGAGAATGCCGGCGTCACGGGCCAGCTCCCACACGCGGGTCGCGGTGCCCTCCATCACGTTGAGGGAGATGAAGTAGCCGCCCTTGGGGTGGGTCCAGTCCGCGATCTCATGGTGGGTGAGGTTCTTATCCAGGATGCGAAGAACCGCCTCGAACTTCGGCGCCAGCAGCGCAGCGTGGCGGCGCATAACCGCGCGCACGCCCTCGGCGGAACCGAAGAACTCGTAGTGCGCAAGCTGGTTGATCTTGTTCGGGCCAATGCCGCGGATACCGGCGTGCTCCAGGTACCACTCGAGGTTGTCTTCGGAGGAACCGAAGAAGCTCACTCCGGAGCCAGCGAAGGTGATCTTCGACGACGAGGACATAGCCCAGAAGCGGTCCGGGTTTCCTTCCTGTTCCGCAATCTCCAGAATCGGCAGAACCTCCGGGAAGTCCTCGGTCAGCGTGTGCACGGCATAAGCGTTGTCCCACACGATGCGGAAGTCCGGTGCGCCGGTCTCCATCGCAGCAAGGCGGCGAGTCTTCTCTTCCGAGATGACGGCACCCGTGGGGTTGGAGAACATCGGCACAACCCACATGCCCTTAACCTGCGGGTCCTTGGCCAGTTCCTCCACTGCTTCGATGTCCGGGCCATCTTCTTCCATCGGCACCGAAATCAGCTCGAAGCCGAAGGATTCCGTGATGGCAAAGTGGCGGTCATAACCCGGGGTGGGGCACAGCCACTTGATGGTCTCCTCCTTGGACCACGGCTTCTCAGAGCTGTTGGTGCCAAAGGTGTAGGCCCACAGGATGAGGTCATACATGATGTTCAGGGAGGAAGAGTCCGCTGCGACGAGGAGCTCTGGGTCCATGTTGGTGAGCTTGCCCCAGAGATCGCGCAGCTCCTTGATGCCCTTCTGGTTGCCGTAGTTGCGCAGGTCATTGCCTGCGGCATCGGTGTAGTGACCACGGCCCGGCAGGACGAGCAGATCATTAGACAGATCCAGCTGTGCCTTGGACGGCTTACCGCGGGTCAAGTCAAGATCCAACCCCTCAGCTTTGAGGGCCTCGTAGTCCTTGCGCACCTGCGCGGCAAGCTCATCAAGCTCGGACTTTTCAAGATTAAGAAGAGACATCCGTCTTCCTTCCGGGACGTAGTGCGGGCATATGGCAACCATACTAACGCCCCGTCACATCCCCCGTGTGATGGCATACATACAAAAAGGGGACCCCGCGCACCCGCCAGAGCCTCCTGACCCTTGCTGCATTCCTGCCCTGGGGGAGTTCAGAGGATGGACGCCACGCGGAATCCTGCGGTCTAGCCTAGCGCGCCTTGCTTGTCGACGCCAAACCGCTCCCCCGCCACCCAACTCCCCACTCCTCTTCCAAGCGCACTCCCCACCTCAAGCCACTAGATTCTTAAGTTTTTGACCCTGACCTGGCGATTTTGCTTCATTAGGGGGCTCATGTAATGTTTTCCAGCGGAGGATTCGACTAGCGGCCTATGTCACACGCCTGGAACGCGTGCGGGAGTCACATCCCTCAGGGGTTCAAATCCCCTATCCTCCGCCATTAGGAAGTCCCCTGGATGTCATCATCCAGGGGACTTCTTCTTTATCTCGAAGCTAGAGGCCGGTACCCTTCGGAGTTAATGCCTTAATGGCCAGGTACCGCGTCTCAACTAGGGAATCAAAATGGAGCAGATAGAATCGGTTGACGATTTAAAGAAGGCGTTAAAAGTCGACGACTTACGCCAGATGAACAGCGAAAAGGTTTTAACTCTTGTCCAACTAATCCAAAAGGGACAAATTAGTTCCGGAGTGCTTTCCGCGCTACTCTCAACCGCACCCAATACGATGGCATCTCTTGCACAAGCAATGGACGACTCCGTCCAGAATGCAGCCGCAAGTAACGAGAAAAGCTCAGACAACTTTTACTCCAGTATTGCTTTCACGAAAAGGCTCCTTGCACAAATTGCACAAGATCCAAATGCGAGTGAAGATGCGAGACGAGATGCTCTCGACCGCCTTGAACGGTATGACAACAAGCTTTTCGAACACGATATAAACAACAAACGGTTCAATCTAGAAGCCCTCAAGCTCAACAAGGAAACTCTTGGGGCAATTGCTACCGGCGTTGCTCTGGTCGCAGTTGCAGCTATAAGCCCTGATGCCCGGAAGGCCATAACAAAGAACGCCCCAAAGGCCCTGTCGGTGGCAAAGCAGATACTGCCGGGCGCTTAGGACCTACAGTTTCGATAGTGCGTCTAACTACGTGACGCGCCAGCGCGCCCAGTTTCTGGCCCAAACACTCGGGCAAAGGAACCAAAGCAAAGGCACCATTTGCGGGGCCCAGGCAGGAAAACCCCAGGTGATTGCATGCGTATCTTTGCATAAGGTGTCAGTACTTTGGTTCCTTTGCGGCTAAGGGAGGCGCCTCATCGAACGCCCATGGTCAACCGCCCCTAATCGAACTCGGGGGCCTCGAAACCGTCTTCCTTGAGCCACTCCACGTGCGGCGGGGTGTTCATGCCCCATTCCGTGCGGGCGAGCAGGAAAGCCTCTTTCACCTCGGCCTCGCCATAGCCGCCATCGCGCAAGAACTGGCGGAAACCGCGGGGGCCAGGTTCTTTGATCCACAACCAGACGTAGTCTTCCAGGGTGTGGTCGCCCAAGATGGCTTCCATGCCTTCTGGCAGCAGCTCACGCCCGGCGCGCACGCGCTCCTCCAAGTCAGCGTCGAAGAAGTCGTAGAGGTAATCCAGGCCGTCTTCCAGCTGGGCGTACTCATAGGCGTCCATTGATTCGCTCCTCTCGCCCTCATTCTTAGTCACGGATCAGCACTCCCCTCAACTGTGTTTCTTTGCGCCGAGGGACATCCGGTCGACGTCGGCAAGCACTTCGTCCACAATCATCGGGTTGAATTCCCTATCGCGGCGCAGGCGCAGCAACTCTTGCTGGGCGCCGGCGAGGGCTGTTCGCCGTGCCGCGAGGGCCACCTCACGGGCCTCGATGGCCATGCGCAGACGCGTTGTAGCGTCCTCACCATCCTCGTCCTCACCGAGGCGGTCCTCAAACCATTGGGCGATATTCGCCGCAATGTCGGGGTCCAGTTCCTCATACTTCGCGCGCATCGCAGCAATGCCGGCTTTACGCGCGCGGGAGGTAATGGTCGCGCGCATCTTATCCGTGGCTGCCTGCGAATACGTAGTGAGGTCGAGCTGACGCATAAGCCACGGCAGCAACAGGCCGGGAATCACCATGGTCATGAGCAGCACCACGAGGGCGATAACGGTCAACTCGTTGTAGAAGCTCAAACCACTTGGAACAGACAGAACCAGCGCAAGAGTCACCAAACCGCGCATGCCGGACCACGTCATAAGCAGCACTTCTTGCAGGCGCAGCGGCGCCAGGCGTGGCTTCCCGCGGCGCCTATTAATGAGATAGAAGGCGTACATCCACACCAAGCGCACGAGGAAGGCAACAACGGACAGGATGACGCCGATGATGACCGCGTGCCAGAGGTCCGCACCCGCGGCGTCGATGGCGCTGAACACGGTCAGGCCGATGAGGCCGAAAGCCACGCCCGTGAAAAGCAGCTCGACGGTCTCCCAGAATGACTGGCCGGAGAGGCGGTCCTCCGCTTGAATCGGTGCGCGGGAGTGCAGTTCCACCGCGGCAATCACCACCGCGATGACACCGGAGGCACCGAGTTCCTCCGCGGCGATGTACACGGCAAAAGGAATCACCCACGTCAAGGCATTGCGAGCGACAACCTCGTGAACCGCGCCGACGAACCACGAAGACACGCGCCCCACGACGAGCCCGAGGATGGCGGCTACAGCCGCGGAGTAGAGGAACCGCGTCACCGCCTCCCCGGCGTGCATCTCACCCGAACTCGTCACGGCTTCCAAGGCGAGGTGGAAGGCCACAATAGACGCGGCATCATTGAACAGGCCTTCGGTCTGCAGCACGGAAATGATGCGTCGCGGGATACCGGCAGGTTCTGCCACGGCCTCGACGGCCACCGGATCCGGCGGGGCAATCGCGGCGCCGATAAGGATGGCGGCAGCTAGCCCCAAGCCTGGCATGAATGCGCGAGCGGTGAATCCCACCGCAAGGGTCGTAGCCACCACGAGCAGCACGGACAGAGCCAGGATGGTCATCCACTGCTCACGAATAACACCCCACGATGTTCTCCTTGCCAGCGCCCACAGCAATGGCGGCAAGAAGATCGGAAGAATGAGGTCGGCGGGTACGGCGAACTCGAATGTGCCATTCGAAAAAGTGGCGTATACCGAAACCGCCACCGCCGTGAGGATGGTCAGAAGCGCTGGCCAGGGAAGCCCGATCTTGTCCCCCACCGCCATGACAATGACGGTCAACAGCATCAGGCCAATAAGGACAAATAAAACTTCCATACGCGCTTCTTTCCCCGTTTAAGTTTTTCTGTTCTCAGACTACCGTTGTGCGGCCGGCGAGGGAGAGGAGCTACACAGCGCCATCCCAGACGAAGGCCTCCCGCGATAGCTTCTCCGCCTGAAACTGTTGGCACAGCTCCTGTACGGAAGAGGCCTCATACCCTAAGGATTGGGCCAAGAGCTTGACGACGTCCCCCGCATCCCTACCGTGCCCCTCGAGCAGCTGACGCAGGGTCACCGCCCCATCGCGCTTGGACAAACGCACGCCCTCAGCGTTGAGCACGAGCGGCACGTGAACGAACTCCGGCTCCGGATAGCCCAGCTTGTGCGCCAAGTAGGCCTGGCGTGGGGCAGAAGACAGCAAGTCATCACCGCGCACGATCTGATCGACGCCTTGGAAGGCATCGTCGACAACAACCGCCAGGTTATAGGCCCAGTCCATGCCCTGGTTCGGATCCGCCGGGGGCTGGCCGCCGCGGCGCAGGATGAAGTCATCCACTTCCCCGGTGTATTCGCCGGCGAGGGCGTCGTGGATGGTGAAGGAGGAAGCGTCGGCACGCAGACGTATGGCTGGCACGCGGTTCTGAGCGGCGAGTTCGGCGCGTTTGGCGGCCCGCTGATCGTCGCTAAGCTCGCGGCACGTCCCCGGGTACTGCCCAGGGATAGCATGCGGCGCGCGGGAGGCTTCCTTGATGTCCTTGCGCGAGCAATAGCACTCGTAGGTAGGAAGCTGCGCCAGGGCCTCCTCATAAGCCGCGTAGCGATCCTGCTGGTAGATGACATCCCCGTCCCAGTCCAGGCCGAGCGCGGCGAGGTCCTCCAGCTGGCGCTGCGCCGACTCCCGCGAGGAGCGCTGCGTATCGATGTCCTCCACGCGCACAAGGAAGCGGCGCCCGCTACTCCGGGCGTAGAGCCAGGCCAGCAACGCCGTGCGCAGGTTACCCAGGTGAAGATCGCCGGACGGGCTCGGGGCGTAGCGTCCGGCGGGGCTAAGAGAATCCATGGCCACCAGTCTACGAGGAGCCCCACGCGCGCCGGAGTCCTCTACTAGACTCTCCCCCATGGCTTCTGATGCGACGTATCCCCTGCTTGATTCTGCCGACGCCGAAAAAATGCTCGCCTATGCGCGAGCCCAGGCTCCCGGGCTTTCTCTTCCCACCGATGAGTCCGCCCACATTGATGAGCAGATTAGCCGAGTACTCGCAGATGATACTTTCCTAGGCAGCCTGGAAGATGCCATTCCCGCCGCCCACTATTTGGAGGCCCGGGAGACTCTCCGCGTGGCCGCCGGCACCATCAAGAACGTCGACGATTCCTTCACCATTGCCGCACTCGGTGCGCTGACCGGACAACCATCGCTGGTGGCCGCAGGCTATACCCGCGTCGCCCGCGCATGGATGGATCACAACGACACCGAGGAAGCAGAGAAGTTCGCCGCCAAGGCAGCCGCGGCTGGCGATGACACGGCGTTGAATGAGATTGCCGCCGCCCGCATCGCAGCAAGCCACAAGGACTTCTCCGAGTCCGCCCCCGCCAGCGTGGATGCTTCAGCCGACGCCAATAGCCCATTCTCGAGCTTCGGCAACAGCGTCTCGCTGGCCGAGCTCCAAGAGCGCCTAGAATCCGCCAAGAGCGGCGAAGCGAAAACACACGCTGCTGAATTCGTGGCTATCAACGACGCCGTGACCGCAGGAGAATTCGACGGCGCAGGGGCCACGATGGGGGATATCCTCCGTACCATCCTCGAATCCGCCGTGGGCGCGCTGTGGGCATCAGACTCTGCCGCCGACTGCGAGCGCGTTGCTGCGCAATCCTTCACCATCCTGTCCAACGCGCGCGCGGATGAGGAATACCAGCAGCTCCCGGCACCGATGCTGGCCCGCTTCTACAACGATGCTGCACAATACTCAACTGCGGATATGGAGCAGCGCGTGGCCTGCTTCACCGCTGCTGCCCGCGAGTATCAGCGCTACGGAGACCTCGACGGCGAGCTCCGCTCGATCCTCAAGACCGTGACCCTCGACGTGCAACACCGCGCCCCTGAGGAAGCCTATGACATCCTGGCCTCACGCTACGTGGATTCGCTCAAGCTCCAGAGCCTGCCCGTGTCCGCTAAGTGGACCGTCCTGTACTCCGAGAGCCTGCGCTCGCAGGCGCAGGACATGTATAAATCCACCCAGGTTCTGCTCAATTTCTTAGACCGGCACCCTGACACCGAGGCCACGACACCTTCGGAGCACAACGCCCTCGCGGAAGTCGCCGAGCTCCTAGGTGATCGCCACGCCTCCACCGGCAAGGCCGACCTCGCTCGCAGCATGTATTTCTTGGCCTACAACCTGTTTGAAAAGGCCCACAATGTCCGCGCACTCGAGGAGCTACGCAAGAAGGCTTAAACCACAGTGCACGAGTTCTAGCCTCATCGCGCCTGGCCGCCGAACCACTGCCGGTTCGCCGGCAGCCACAGCAGCACAATGACCACCGCCGATGCGATGGACGCGGGCATGACCGAACTCGCCGGAATAAGCAGCACCACGATGGCGCTGATAACGGTCAGCGCAATCCGCGCGGACTGCTGCGCGTGCAGGACATAGGTGGTGAGGACGCACACCAAAAGAACCAGCGCGCCAAGCGCTACTCCCAGCTCGGTGGAAAGCTGGTCCGTGCGGGTTACCGCCGCCGGACTGTTTTCAAAGGCAATGAGCCGGCAGATGTTGTAGACGGTGTAGCTCGTGATGAAGACCTCCAGCACCGCTGCGATCTTCAACGGCCACGGGGCCCATTGCGCCTTCATATCGGCCGCGCGGCGGGCCTGGCGGACGGTGTCGCTGACCTGCCCATAGCGATAGTCCGGCGCGGGTGCAGCAGGCGAGCCTGGCTGTGGGGTTCCTGGGGACTGCGGGTTGCCGAAGGTCATGACACAT
The DNA here is from genome assembly GCF_001810695.1 of Corynebacterium sp. HMSC065D07. Classification (NCBI taxonomy): domain Bacteria; kingdom Bacillati; phylum Actinomycetota; class Actinomycetes; order Mycobacteriales; family Corynebacteriaceae; genus Corynebacterium; species Corynebacterium sp. HMSC065D07. The sequence goes on along the minus strand of NZ_KV802421.1, from coordinate 137,198 downwards.
CCTCAGCAAAGACGCCGCGTTGACTCAGCAACCAGCGGATGGGATCCAGAACGCGATAGGGCGCAATGCCGCTGCGGGCTAGCTGGCGGCCCGTCGGGGCCTCACCCAACGCCGAGGTCACGAAGAAACTACCGCCACTCGGCGCTGCCGAATAGATCTTGTTGATGAGGTCGTTGGCACCCAGGAAGCGCAACAGCGATTCGGCTTCGAGGTGAACCATCCAGCGGTCCGAATCGCGGAAATTCCACCCGGTATCCCGGCGGAAGGCGGAGCCGCGGTTGGCCATGAGCTTCTTCCAGCGCACGTCATCGACTTGTTCCAGCTTCTGCACCGTGTCGAACTTCGAGATGGTCACGGCCAGCGGCGGCGGAGTATCCGTGTCGAGCAACGCCAGTAGGTTATCCAGGACCCGCAAGGAATCCGCACCGAGCTCACCAATATTGGGGATCAGCCCATGGATAAAATCCTGAATCTGTTGCACGCGCAGCGGGTCAAAGAGGAAGATCACCAAATCTGCGTGGGAGAAGAACGCAAGATTCTCGCGGTCGGCTTCGTTCTCCGGCGGGTTCTCCAGGTCCTCGCCCGCAACGTCGCGGAAGACCAAGTAATTCATGCGCTCACGGCCCTGCTCATCGGGCCACTTGCCGAGCTCAAAAATCAGCGGATCGCGCTGGTAAGCGTCGGTAGCCACCGCGCTCGGCGTGGGGTCCATGGCCCGCATCTCCTCAAAGAGCGGCTTTTCATAAACCTCGGCGTAGCGCTCGCGGGTGGATTCATCCGCCGCTTGCACGGAGCGGTTGTGTTTGTGCGCCAGCTGCTTGAGCTGCTTAATCATCACCGCGGTGTACAGCGACTTACCGGAGTTACGCGCGCCCGCCATGGCAACGCAATGCGTCACGGCGTCGGTCCATCCCTGCGGCAGCTCCCGGTTGGTGTAAGGGCTCACCGTCACACCGTCCTCGAGCGGTTTAAAGGTCCATGGGCAACGTGCCTGGCTCATTAGTTCCTCTCCTTCAGCATGGCGGTGACGCGGTCAGTCAATTCCGAAAGCTCAGTGTTGGCGCCGGATTCGAGCTGCTTGACGACGTCCCCGTCGATCACCGCATACGCCACATGAGCCGGAGTCCCGTTGATGCGCGCGAGCTCGAGCTCCTGGCGGCCGATGGCGCTGGTGATGAGCACAACGGTGGGCACCTGGGTCTCCAGCATGGAGGCCACGGGAGAATCGGTGACGTAGATGACCAGCGAGGACGTGGAGGTGAGAGTCGGCAAGCGCCACGGCCGCTGGCCTACGCGCTCCGCTCCACTATCAATCACACCCGCGATGAAGCGGGTGAGCTCATCCACCTTGTGGGTCTCGATGCTGTCCTGCCCGTCAGTGGCGCGGAAGTGCCGGAAAGCATCGGAGAGCGCATCGATGTACTTGGCGGCCGCTTCAATGATCTTCGGAGTGACGTTGACCTGCATGGAGGCAGAGCCATCGATGACCACGGTGACATCATCGAGGCCAGCGACATCCAGCTCCGCGCGGCGCATCTTGGAGCGCACCTCGCGGGCGGAATCTGTGATTCCGGCGCCCTCGGTCGTGCCGAATGCTTCCAAGAGGTAGCTCCCAGATTCCGGGGTGACCTCGGCGAGGCGTTCGGCGGAGTCCTCGGCGGCGTCGATAAGCACGCGCGGGAACGTCACCGAATCACCGGCGTTGCTTACCGTCAGGCGGACCTCGCTGCGCAGGCCGAAGGTCCCATTCCGCTTGGGGCGCACGACGATGGTGGCGCGCTCAGGCAGGGAGTGCACCATGATGGAGAGGTCGTGGACGCGCACGGCATCAACGCCTTCTCCCATAATCGCCAGCTCCATCGAGGCGCCGCCAGTTCCCATCTCGAAGGCTTCAACGCGCAGGATGCCGTCTGAGCCGATGCGGCGGGACTCTCCGTCCCGCAGTGTGTATTTAGCCATGACGTTTCTTCCCTTCTCTTACCTTCCGTGGAATCCCGTGTTTCGACCGTGTTCGCCTAGTCCTCCGTGAACTGCTCCACGGTGCTGCCACGCTGTATGCTGCGCAAAATGCGATGGGGCGGGTTGCTGCTGCGCGCGCGCCGAGCGCTCCGCGAGCAACTGTGTCGTGCGGTCCAGCACCATGGCAACGCGCCCCGTGGCATAGCGCTCGCAATGCTCCGGCACGAATGTTCCCGCAAAGTGCATTGCGGTGAGGTGCGCGATGTGCTCGAGCTCGCGGTCCTCCCAGAGCCGCAGCGCATCCTCTGCTAGGAGGTTGAAGTCCCGCGGGAAATAGAACACCCAAGAGGCAACGATTGCGGACATCAGTAACTTGTCCAGCCCCTCACCCAACGAGTTTCTGTCGAGGTAAGCCAACTGGATGGCGCGTCCGCGGTTGGTATCAAGGTGCTCGATCCACCAGCGCGGATCGAAATCCTTGAGCCTATGCCATTCCTCGGCGCTGAGCCCAGGAACATTGGCGTTGCCACCCGATGCCGCTGCCGGCTGCGGATGTGCTTCTTCAGCTGCTGGTGCGGCTTCTGCACTTGGCGACGGCGCCGTTTCTGCTGTCGTGGCGAAAGGGTTCTCCTGCGACGTACTCGGCGCGGGGGTATCGAGGGGATTCGGCGGAATACCCGCAGGGCCATGACCCGGGGCCGCAAAAGGCGAGGCGTCTGGGATAGGCGCTCCAAAATCAGCTGGGTCTTCGCCCCAGGAGTCGTCGAAGCTGAGTGCTGCACTCTTCTCAGGCTTGCTGGCTGTTGCAGCGCTCTCTTCCGGTTCCTGTGCTGCACCCGTGCGCTGCTCGGCCTGCTCGTGCTGCGACTCCGGGGCCACGGCCTCAGTTTCTTCCGCAGCACGTGCTTCGTACGCGCTGATATCTGGCAGGGCCTCATCAAGTGCAAACACGACTGGATTGCCGGGGATCGCGGTTTCCTTAAGACGCTGCTTCTCGCTGGGTGGTACCACGAGCATGGTGGACGTACTCAGCGGAAACTCGTTGATGGCGGCGGCCTTCTCAAAAGTGGAGAATCCGAAACCATCCTCCCCCACCTCGCGGGCGGTGGCAGCAATCCACAGCGCTGCCTGGTTATCGGGCACCACGAGAATGACCAGGCCGTTGCGGGAATTCAACACCGTAGCCATGGCGGTGACCAGCGCACGGTTGAAGGTGGGGTTAGGGTTCGGGGTCACGGCTTTGAACGGTGCGGGCAGCTTCTCTGGATAGCGGAATTCGCCATCCAGAAACTCTTCCAACAACACGTCCGAGTGCAACGGTCCGCGCGCCGAGATCTTTTCCGGAATCTGCACCTTATCCACCTCGTAGATGGAAAACGGCGCTGGGATATCGGGAGAAAACAGGACCGTCGCCGGCGCCGGCGGAGTGCCCGTGCGCGAAATGGACGTGTAGGTGAAGACGTTTCCGCCGCGGCCTGTCGCATCTAGGCCTGCGGGGACGGAGACCATAGTGACCCACTTTTCCGCCTCAGGAGTGAGAGCAAAAACCGCTGTGCGGCGGACCAGCTCCGCGCGCTGCTGGGCAGAAGGGAAATCCGGTATCGTCGTGCCGTTGTTGAGCGAAGTCGGCACGAAGGACACCAGCTCAGCCAGCTCCTCCTGGGTAATATCGCCGGCCTTCTGACCCACTCCCCAACCACCGGCACGGCCATTGGCGCGGGAAAAAGATGCATAGCTAAAGGCACCGCCCATAACTACTGGCCTCCTTGGAAGTACTGGTCTTGAGAATAATCCTGGCCATAGTTGTGCTGGTCATAAGCGTTGGGCTCATATCCTTGTTGGCCGTACTGCGGGTCATAGCTGGGAGCTTGGTTCTGCACGGGTGGGGGCAGCATCAACTTGTAAGACACATCGCCTTCCACCACCACGGCTTTATCCAATGCACTCAACGTGGAGGAGGCATCGCTGTAGCTCTCCGAGAAACTACTAAAGACGTCCTCACCGCCGAAACTGTCGAAAGAGGTATCGACCTGGCTATCAAAGCCCTCGACGGCGAACAGACGGATGAATCCCCTACGTTGAATTCGCTCGCCAACTGACACCGTGAAATCTGGGTACTGCCCGCGCATCGGGCCCAGTCCTTGAGCCACGTGTGTGGTGCTCTGCAGGTTGGTCTCCACAATGCCGAGTGCCTCGCCGTCTTCGGGGAAGAGTGGCAGGCGGTCAGCACGGTAGACCACCTGGCAGGAGAACTGGCGCTTGTCGCCATTGCCCAAGCTCCAGAGGAACACCCCGATCTGGCCCTGAGCGTAATCAACCTCGAAGTCATAGGTAACTGGGCGCAGGCCCTCGTACTGAATCACGCGTTCATCGCCCTCAGTGCGTTTGCCCGCGAAGACTGCATAAGGCTTCAGGCGCACGGTATCGCCGTGCTGATCGAGGTGCAGGCGGATTCCTCCTTGAAGGTCGTAATCCTCCTCGCGGATCTGATCGTGCTCGCGATTAGTGGAGTACTCCACTGCCGTCGCGCCCTTCGGCCAATCAAATGTAATGAGCTGGCTGTCCACGCGCTCGATGAGACGGAACTGGTCATCCTCAATGGACTGCACGCGCTGCAGCACTTTGGATTCGCCCACCCAGGCATCCGCGTCGTTAAAGTTCACCGGGGTGATGTAGACCTCGTACCAATCCGGCGGCCACGGCACCGTGGTGGTTTGGAAAGAGCCCGGTTCAGACACTCCACGGGTCTCACTGATGGCGCTCGATAGCGCACTTTCGACGTACGTCTTTGGCACCGCGGACGTGCGAAGGTCCGCCTGCGGGGCGTTGGGTGTCAGATAGATCTTTACCTCGCCGGTCTTGGGCGAGTACCAATCAACTTCGATGCTGTCTTGTCCGTATTCGCTGCGGCGCTCACAGCGTGAGAGCTCCAGCTTCTCCAGCTCGCTGGCAAGTTTCACGGAGCGCTGGACGGCAACTTCGTCCTGGCTCTGCTCGGTAGCGCCGTGGAACTCCGCTTGGCCCAGCAACGAGATGACGACGGTCTGCCCGGCTTCCTGCACCGGAATGGTGGCCTTGCGCCCGCTGCTATCCACGTCTTGTTCGAAGCGCGGGGAGAGCTTTTCCTTCTCGCTGTCCCGGCAGGCATAAACCATGGCGCTCGAGTGCCCCGGTAACAGGTCCCAGGACACCTGGATGGCTCCCTTGATGGTGGATACCTGGACGTTCACCGGTGGGAAGACCACGCCCGTGTCTCCCATGAATACCGGTTGGCTATTGATGAGCTCGCGAAGATCCCGCCCCTTGTACGCCCACACCGCGTAGTGGCGCAGACCTGCCTCGCCCGGGGCGTGGTCACGGTAGGCAGTTCCTTTTGTGTAAACGAGGGTGTCACCGGCATCCGGGGAGGCCACCATTTCTGAATCATCGGCGACTACCCGGTAGAACACCACCTCTTCCGGCGAGTGCTCAAGCTCGGGCCACCACAGGCGCACCGGATGGCGAAGGTCGTTGTCCTCCGGCTCCGGTTCTGGTTCGATGCCATAGCCAAAGTCCTCGTGAGAATCCTGCGCCAGCGCGTCCTCTTGCGGCACCTCAACCTCAAATTCGATGCCGGGAGCTTCCCAGTTCGGGTCTTGGCGGAACTGATACTCCGCCTTAATCCCAAAGCCCGGGATAGTGATGTAGTCCTCTTCGTTGACCTGGGTCTTCTGCTCTTCCTCGGCCTGCAGTGCCTCCCACTCGGCAAAGAAATCATGCGGCTGTGCCGCTGGCTGTGCCGGATCTGGTTGAGGCGCGGGGCCTACCTGCGCCACGCCACGAGCTGCGGTACTAGCTGCAGCGGCACGTTGTGCCTGTTCCCGCTGGCGGGCTTGTTCTTCGGCTCGCGCTGCCTTTTCCTGTGCCGCGCGTTCTTGCGCGGCACGTTCCTGCGCGGCACGTTCTTCCTGGGCCACTGCGGCGTTGCGCGCCTGTGCGCTCAGCTCTGGGTGGGCCACCTCTTCGCCGTTATACGCCGCGGCAATCTGTTCGGCGAACTGCCTAAACGGCGCCGATACGGCCGCGCGCACATCATCGGCGTTCACGCGCTTGAGCTGGTGCAGGGACTTAAGCTCGCTCAGCGGCATATCCGTGATCGAAGGTTTCGGGTTGTGTGTCATCAACGTTCCTTAAGGAGGTCTCGTCAGAAAGTTTCGTCGAGGTCTGAGAGGTCCGGTGCCTCCGGCCGACCAAACGGCGGCTGCGTAGTCGGCCCTTGGTTATCTCCCTGCACCGGCGATCTAAAGCCCATGTGGTCCATGTCATCTAGGTCGTCGAGTGAAAGATCCGCAGGATTCACAAAGGACGGGGCATTCGACGCCGCGTCGGGAATCAGGTACTTGAAGTCAGTGATCTTTCCGTACTGCACCACCGTCACAGAGCGCGAAAGCTGGCTGGTCAGCGCGGTCTGGCTGTCTACCTCGACGATGCGCGTGCGGGAGCCATCGATTTCGGTATACCCTTCAGCGCCGCCAGCATTAGTGAGCGCAGTGGAGCTAAAAGCCTGGAGGGCTCCCTTTTCCTGGTTCATGCCGTCGAGGAACTCGGCGGTGCTCTGAACGCGACTGCCGCCTTCCTCGCGGAAGGTGACACGGCTGAGGTATTGCTGCAGGCTGCGGGTCATGCGCGGATCCGTGATGACCTTCTGCCATTCCTGCTGCTTGTGATCGCGGTCCTGCATGTAGGGGTGGTCAAGGCTGCGGGACAGGTTATCCAACGCAGTGCTGGAGCCGAGGCCAGCCATTCCCCACATCTCATTGAGGGCCACAGCCGAGTGGCCGGTGCGGTTGCGCTCAAAGGTGTCATTCATGTCATCGAGCAGTGACTTAAGCGAACGGTGTGCCCACTCCGCTTGGAAAATATGGGAGCGGATTTCATCCGTCATGCGCACGGCATCGTCACGGTTGAGCACGGCCTGGGCAATGCGGGCATTCTCCGGAAGACCCGACTGCGGCGTCCGCAGGTGATCGCTCGACGTTTCCTTACGCCCAAAGGGCGCGTAAATCGCGCGGCCCAGCAGCGCCGACCAGCTCAGGAACTGGTTATAGGCGTTGGAGATGCGGGAGATCTCCGCAGAGGCCGTGGCCAGATTCTGCGCGGCGATCTCTTGGTTGCGGTTCAGCAGCTTTCGCCGCTGCACGTAGTCGAAGATCTCACGCTGTGCCTTGGTAAAGACCGCCCAAGAACACACGAGGAAAAGAAGAACAACCACGATGATGCCCACGACGTACCACGGCCAGTCGAACCACTGCAGGTACTCACCCAGCGGCAAGTCCGGGTTATAGCGGCCAGCCACCATGTAGGTCATCAGGGCAAGCACCACGAAGAGGACGATCCACATCGTGCGCAGCTTCCGGGTCAGCGCTTTGTTCTCCGCGTTGAAGTCACGCGCTTGGAAGCTATTGGCCAGTTCTTGCAGCTCGCGCGCCTTGGCGTGGGCGTCGCGGTACTTCTGCTGGGCGTGCCCCAGCTTCTCCCACAGGCCCTGGCCTACCTTCCACGCGAAGGTGGTGCTGTTCTTCGCTCGCCAGGAGGCAAACTCGTGCTTCTTGCGGCTGACCGCTTCATTGCGGGTCTGCTGACTGGTGTACTCGATGTCGGCGGCAAAACGCTCAGCGCCTACCGGATCGAAAGGCGCGACGGTTGCTTGGGACTCGTGCGTATAGCCCAACGTGCTGGTCATGAGTGGATGGAAGCCCTCAAAAGAAGCGCTGACATCCTGCACGGACTGGCCACCGTACTGCACGATGTACATGTTGCCCTGGTTATTGCGCAGGCCCTTGGTATCGATGCTGTCGCGCCAGGAACCGTCGACAAGCCCCAAGGCGTAGTCGTGGTAGGCCTCCCACGTGCGCGAGAGCTGCGGTTCCTGGCCCAAGGAAAAGTGCTGTTCCCGGGCGACTCGCATGGTGTGCTCACTGGCTTGACGCAGCTCGTCGACGCTCGTTGCGCCGCTACCCTTGCCGGAGTGCCCAGCCAAGACAACCTCCACGCTAGAGTCTTGGCCATAGAGCATCTTCTGCAGGAAGGTGGCGGCGTTCTTGTTCATCGCACCGCGCTGGCCCTCGACCCAATCCTGCGGCTTGCCCACCACAGTAGACCAGTACAGGCGCAGATTATCCTTCAGCGCCGCCCAGCCGCTGACCTTGTGAGATTGCAGCTCCTCATAGGCAGTCGGGGTGCTCACCAACGGGGAAATCTCCTGGTTGATGAACATCTGAGCGCACTGATCCGTCAGCTGTTCCGGATTGGCGTAGTGCACGGCGCGCGAAATGTTATTGACCTGCGGTTGCGGCAAGCGCTGGCTGGGATCGAAGACGGCCTTCCTGACCTTGTCCTCGATATCACTGGCATCGATGGTGCGGTGGAAGGCGCGCACCAGACGGAAGCGCTGCCGGTCTCCTGTTTCGATGACGCGGTGAGTTTCTGGATCCAACACCGCAGGCTCGGGCATCCCGCGCCATAAACCAAAGATGCTGGCTACGGCCGGGGCTGCGAACTGGGCAAGCTCGAAGCCATCTGCGGTGCGCTTGATCGGGCGAATGCGCGAGGAGGCCGGGGTCCCGCCCTCTTCTGGGGAGAGCACGAGGTTGCTCCATCCCTGCAACGGAGCGATGTCCACACTCTCGCGCGGAAGGGCTGACAACAACAGGCGCACGCGCAGGTTGGAGGCCTGAATCAGGCGCTGGTCGACGGCCCCGACCCACTCCGTGAGCTTGTCGACGTCCTGCGGTTGTTCCGCATCCATCGGGTCAATGGTGGCGAGGAGGACGTCCCCGCTGAAGCTGCGGAGGGCCTCGTCGAGCGTCGACAAGCGCGCCGTGCCCTCCTCCGTAAAGGAGCGCACAACAGCTCCACTGGTGGGGTGGGCGTAGTCGATCCAGAGGAAGTCCTGCAGGAGGCCGACCGCACGCAAGTCACAAAGGCGGGAGCGGATGTCATCCGCGGTGGCGCCGTGTCCGAAAATAATTACGTTCGTCATTAGAAGGTGTCATCCAGGTCGTTGAGGTTGAATTCCGGAGCGAGGTCCTGGCCAAAGCCAGAATCGGAGCTGCGCACCTGCGGGGCAGGCTGGGCGACGGGGTTCTCCGCCACCGTCTTGGCCTGATTCAGGTAGTTGCGGATGACCGGGACCATCTCGATGACGTCTAGCGCCAAGTCACGGTAGTACGGCGTATGCGAGGCGACCTCGCGGGAGCGTATCTCCGCAAAGGGCTTTTCCTTACGACCCTGTCCCGGCAAGGAGTTGGTGTGGCCCGGCACAAAGTGGTCCGCACCGCGGGCGAACTTATCCAGCTCCTCCACGAAGGATTCATAGCGGTCTTGGATGGAGGTACCCATAACACCGCGGTTCGGGGCTTCACCGGAAGCCAAGAACTGCGCGAGGCGGTGAACCACCGGGTGCGTGGACGCACCGGAGTGGGCGAAGTCTAGGCCGTCGTCGAAAAGCCCGCGCAACAGCTGGTACGGGTAGAGCGAAGAGGCAAAACCATAGTGTCCGGTTTCCTGCACCTTCGCGTAGGCGATAAAGATGGACTCCAAAACCGAAGGCATCCAGTCAGACTTCTTGATCATGCGGCGCGGCGAGATAAGCAGCGGATCCGGGAAATCAACCCAACCATTCACGCCACCATCCGTGTCATCGAAGATGTGGGCCGCCGCATTGGCTGCATCGGCGTTGGAAATGTAGACGCGGCCGGTAATGCGTCCGATGATCCAGCCGGCCACCATGGCCTGGCGCTCCGTCTTCGTCAGTGGCAGGGCTGCTGGCAGCGGGCGGGTGCGGCGCTCCGACCACCAGGAACCGTCGAAATTGTCCTGCTTCTCGATGTCCTTGGCGATGTAGTTAAACATGGAGGAGAAGACGATCGGCGAGTAGTTGGGGTAGGAACCGAAGATCTCGATGTGCTGCACATGGTCCGACATGTTCAGCGAGTTGCGCAGAGCCACCGTGGAAGGCCCGTCAATCTCCGGGCGGCTGAGCACCGACTCCAGCTGGGAGGCGATGCCGGTCTCCGCAGAGCCCAGCTCCGCAAACGGGATATCGGAGAAGGAGTAGGTGTACTGCACGGACTTGCCGTGGATACGCTGAACCATGTCATCGTTGACGGCAGCCAAGGGGCGGGCATAGCTCAGCGCAAGCTGGAATGCCTCGACGAACCGGCGCTGACGCTGCGCGTGCTCGACCTCGTTGATATCCGGGGTAAGGGTGAGGTAGCGGCGCAGATCCACCGAGTTGAACTTCTGGAACTCATAATCACGGCGATTAATCCACTGGCGCGAGCGCTCCAGCAAATCAGTTGGGCGAATCTTGGCGCGGTAGTGCGCGCGCTGGGATTCGCGGGATTCACCGCTTTGCGGGTGGCGTGAGAGGTACTTGGACACCCAGCCAGCACGGTTGGAGTAAGCATCATTGGTGCGCTTCTGCGGGGCCAGGGTGTCATTCGGCGCCTGGGCCGCATCGAGTGATTCCCATTCACCGCGGATGACCGCACGAACCGCAAAAGGATAAGCCTGCTCGTAGTTGGTGACATCCGAGGTGGACTGCTGTCCCTGGATGGTACGCAGCATCTGGTCACGGTAGTCCGAGATGAAGCTGTTGACGTCGGTCAGCATGATTTCGTTCTCGGCGCCCTTGAAGCGGGTTTCCACGACCTCATCGAGCTCCGTCGGCCACGAGTTGACCTCGTCAGTGCGGACGTCAGCCAACTTGTTGGTCTCCGGGCGCTTCGACACGGCCTTCTCCAGCACCGCGTGGGCATCTCCCAGCTCGCGCTTGAGGTGGAAGAGGTTCTCATCGGCGTAGTCCTGCAGGACATCCTTGAGCAGGTGAGCGATAGCCATGAGGGCGTAGCTGTAGAACTGGTTGAAGTACAGGCCCATCAGAGCATTGACCGTAGGAGTCGGGTCCGTCATCTGGCCCTTGCCGGTCAACGGGCTGAGGATAGGGTCCGCGCCTTCTGGCTTCGCCAGCACGCGGGTGTTCTGGTAGTAGCCGGAGTACTCAGACAGGCGCGGCAGGAGGCGGTCGGAGTTGGTGAGCACGTCCGTGATCTTGGAGAGCATCTCGCGTACATAGGGCACGCCCACCGCAGCGAGCTCTGACTCCACGGTGGCGAGGACACCATCGCTGAAGAAGTTGGCGTAGCGGTAAACAATGTCATAGGCGGCATTGTTCAGAACAGATGCGATGGCCTGTTCATTGCGAGGATCGGCCATGTTGCCCTCGAACTCTTCACGCCATTCGTTGACGTTACGGCCCTGGCCCACCGGAATGAAGTTCTGCAGGTGCTTCGCAGCACTATCCGCGGCCTGCTGGGCCTGGCCACCAAAGACGCTGTTGAGCCAATTCCACACGCTGCCGCTATCAATCTGGCCGCCTTGTGCCCAGGAGGGATCAAGCGTCATAGAGCTAAAGGCATTGGGCAGACGCTCCTCCAGCTTCTTAGCAATCTGCATCTCGCCGGCCTCGGGGTTCTGCGGGTCGAGGTGCCCGTTGAAGAGGCGCTCGAAGGCGCTGCGGGCAAGACGCTGGGAAGAGTATTCGGCAAAGCGGTCGCGGCCCATTGAAACCTGGGCATAACCCAGCGAACCCCAGGGCAGGCGCCCCCACGGCGTCCCGTCTGGGCGATCCCAGCCGAAGAAGCGGCGGCCGCCGTCACCGGCCGGAGTATTGGTCAGCGCGTAGGACACGAGGTTATCGCTGGCCTTGGTGGAAGCCATCAGCCCTGCTAGCGCGCGGCCCAGGCCACGGTAGATGGACATGGCGGAACCATCGCCGAAGCGAGCGCTGGTGGTACCCATCTTGGAACCGATGGGGAAAATACGGCCGAAGGTCTGCCCCTCCGGCGGGGTGCCCATGTCGAAGGCCTCGAAGATGGCGCGGTCATGCTCGTAGGCATTACCCATTTGCGCGGCGACGACCTCACCGAACATGGCCAGCGAGTTCGGCCATGCACCGGCCATGTCATCCGCCTTGTTATCGGCGAAGATCTCCGGGGTGTACATGAAGATGAGGGTGCCCTGCGGGTTCACGTTCGGGATGGTAGTGAGCACGCGGCACACATCCAGGAACATCGAGGCGCCTGCGCCACCCGCCATGGAGGAGACAACGAGGACAACCGGCTGGGAATCACCGGTATCAGAATCCAGCTTGGTCTGTTTGTAGTTAAGACGGTTGAGCTCCTGGATCGCCTCCTGCGTGAACATCTCATCCACCGCTTCCTTAAGCGACTGGCGGATCTTCTTGAGATTCGGCAGCGTCAGCATGCGGCCAATCGCGCGATACTGGCCGGCACCATCAGCCAGCTTCACGTCGTTGGTGGAGGGGTTGCGCGTGGCCCACGTTGCAATCTCACCGAGCTTGCCGGCACGGCCCAGGGTGCTGGACACGCCTTCGTCGAAGGAGTTGTAGTTCTGGCGCGCACCAATGCCCACGTAGTGGCCACCGTTTTGGGTTACATTCGGCAGCTTCTGCGGTCCAGCCTCCTCTTCGAGCGGCACGTCGATGTTGACGAACTGCCATGCCTTGGGCAGCTCGGTCATGTCCGGGTCAATGCTTCGCAGCTCGGCCTTGAGCTGATCCATCATGAACGCCAGTGTCTTGGCGCCGGAGCCACCGCAACCGACGACGAGGAACTTCTTCATCTTTAACTACCTTTCGAAGGGGAGGTTCGCTTCTGTGCTGTTTATGGCTGTTGTGTACTGCCCTACTGGCTTAGCCCTGGGAGCCGAATCCCGGGCTTGGGGGCCAGCCGCCGTTGGTACCAGGGTTACCAGGATTACCCGGGCGCTGCTGGCCTGGTTGCCCAAAGCCAGAGCCCCCACCAAAGCCAGTGCCACCGCCAACCCCAGTGCCACCGCCAACGTTTGGCGTTCCGCCGAAGCCGGGGCTTCCCGGCCCGTTCGCACGCCCTTGCTGGCTGTGAGGTGACGGGCCGGAAGGTTGGGACTGGCCGAATCCACCAGGTTGCGGAGCACCCTGCTGCGGTCCACGTTGCGGCGGCGGACCGCTCGGCGGCTGGGAGCCAGGCTGGTTCTGCTGGACCGGCTGCCCCGGTTGGCCGGACTGCGGCGGTGTCTGTGCCTTGTCGGGCTTCTCGGCAGGGAATTCGACTTGGTCAAAGAGTTGCAGGGCCTGGCGGCTGATCTCCTTCGACATCTCGTCATACGCGCTGGCCTGGGCCAGCGTATCGATGGTCATGACAATCTCACCGGAATCGCGGTCCTTCTCGTTGCCCACGAAGAACCACGTGTTCTGCACCGCAAGCGGCAGAACTGCCCGGCAGCCGGACTTCTTGCCCTTGCCGGAAATGGTGCCATCGCGCTGGACCTCCACGTGGGCGGCGGTAAACGGGCTCAGCCCCATCTTTACCTTGGCGTCATTGCTGCCCAAGCGAGCAGAGCGTCCGGTAGTCTCCACCGGAACAGCGCCCTGGAACTCTTCCTTGGACACCGCGAACGGGCGGCCATTGTCGGTGCGCACGAGGTTAGCGCCCTCGCGGCGTACCGGGATGGTCTTCGCAAACATTCGGGGCTTTTCCGGAATACGGCCGCTAACCCACTTCATGAGGTACAAGATGGCCAGCGGAATCAGCAGCGCAAGCAACACCGCGAGGACAAAGGAGAGGCCGAAAGCGGACTTGCTCAGTGGCGCAGTCATGGAACCCTGCAGCGTCAGCGGCAGCTCCATTTGCTGGTTATCCTCAGCAGACTGCAGGTTGATCACCGGATCCACGCGCAGCGGGCCATCCGCCATCTCTTCAACGCTCAACGTCACCGGGATGGTCGCCTTTTCGTCCTTGGAGAGCTCCAGCGCGGAATCCTCCGAGTTGTGCTTGGAACTCACCGCAACGGCAGGAACTCCCGAGGGGAGCATCCCGTCAGCGGAAACCACGGTCTGGTCTGCTACCCATACCTTGCCGGGGCCGGTCACCGGGACGTCGACAGTAACTTCTTTCTCCGTCATGGTGATCGTCTGCGCCGAGCCCACAGTCGGCATATTGACCGGGGTAACCGTCAGCGGCGTTTCCGCGTTGATGGGGTCCAGCTTCGAACCCGGGCGCTCACCTGTGTCCTTAGTGGTGATTTCCACGCGGGTCACGAGCTGACCGGATGCTGCGTTTTCCACCTTCTCCAGCGGAATGTCTACTGGTTGCCCATCGGTGATGGGGGCATTGTCCACGAGGGTAACCGGGGAACCATCCTCCGGCACGAACTCCGCATGGAGGGTTCCCTGGCCCTCCAGCGCACGGGGCTCGCCGTGGCCATCAACCAACTGTCCCTTCAAAACCTGGTCAGAGTTGATGCCGCCTTCTACCTTGGCGCCATCTTCCGTCTTGAGGTCCAGGTTAAGGCCCGGCACCATGACAACGGATGCGAGGTACTCGCCTTCGGTCCCCTCAGCCACCTTGTAGCCAAAAGTCCACGCTCCTGCCCAGGAATCGCCGTCCCTTTCCATCGCGATATCGACCATGCCCGGCAGCTTGTTGTTCTCCGTCACGGAGACCTTCGCACCGGCAACCTTCGTGGTATCCGGCTTGAGTTCCACGGTTTCGCCATCGGGGCCAGTCAGAGTTGGGATGAGATCGTCCTCACCCACCGAGTTCTTCGGTACCGCCGACAAACGCACAGGGGATACGGAGTCATCGAGGACGAAATCAAACTGGTCTTTGAAGTTGCCGTCCTTGGTCACGCCACCCGAGGTGGGGATGAGGTTACGGAAGGCCGCGAACAGCGCTGCCGGGTCCTCACCCGCGTCGAAGAATGCACCGTTCGGGGCACCCTGGCCGCAGTCTTCACCCTCCGCCATGCGGGTGAGCTGGCGGACCTGGTCCTGGGCTTCCGCCGCCGGAACGAGTCCCACGTTAAAGAGGCGGATATTGGAGTTACGGAACGCAGTAACAGAGGAATTGACCTCACACAGCTTGTCCTGTGCACCTTGAAGGTCATTGGCTTCGGCGTCGGTGTAGTACTTGCCATCGGTAAAGAACACGATGCCGCGGCAGCTACTTCCTTGGTGAGACGCCAGTTCCTTCAACGCGCCTTTATAAGCCGCGCCGTAGTTGGTTTCGAGGTCCGCTACGCGGTCCTCCTTGCGGAACTTGTCCAATTCGCTCTGCAGGGCATCACCGTTTCCGGAAATATTGGTCCACCCGCCGTACTCGGCCGGATCACTGTAATAGTCAGAACCAAAGCCGGCGAGTTTCACGTTGATGTCTGCGCCGTTATCTTCCCCGAGGTGTGCCAGCTGCTTCACGATGTCCCCCGTGGCATCGACGCGGAAGGCATCGGCGTCCGTCGGCTGAGAGCCTTCATAGCCCACCAACGACGCTGATTGGTCAAGAACAAAAAGCAAGTCCGCAGACTTCTCGCTGGCAATACAGGAGCCGAAATCGGACAGGTTCTTTTGCGAAACCTCAGAGAGCGAGGATTCGGAACCGATTCCCTCAGGGTGCTCTTCCGGCTGAGCTTCTGGGGCTTCTGGGGCCTCAGGAGCTTCCGGAGGCGGCGGAGCATCCTGAGCTACCGCGCCTAAGCTGCCACCGAATCCAGCGATAGTCACCGCCGCGGATAGGGCAAGTGCACGAGTGAGTTTCTTCATTAGACGCCAACCGCCTTTCCTACGTAGAAGGCGATTTCCACCGCAGCAACAATGACAAGGACAAAGCTTCCACCCATAATGACGCGGTAGAGCAAGGTTTGCGTCGTATCCTCAATATAAAAGGTCTCAGCCTGGCGCTGCGTGTTCTTCAGCGTGTACAAGCCCAAGAGGATGAAGGACACGATTCCAGCCAAGAGCCATCCCCCGATTGCCAGGCCGAAGAAAAGGCCTTCCGTCGGAGCGGCGAGCAGCGGCGCAAGAATCAACAGGATCAGCGCGATGACCGCGGATACGCCAGCGGCAATGAGCAGCGGCCACGGCCCCTTCGTTGGGCTCGTCGGTGTTGCCACCTGACGGCGGTAATCCGGCGCGGGCGAGGAATCACCGAAACCATCCGGCGAGCCCGGCGCGCCAAAGGAGCCGCCCGCGCCCGAACCGGAGTTAAAACCCGGAGAGGGCTTCTGCGCAGGATTCTGGGAAGGATTCGGGGCGCCAAAACCGCCGAAGCCCCCAGCCCCAGTGGGCGAGCCAAACCCGGAGCCAGAACTAGGTGCGGATCCTGCACCTGGCCGGTTAGCACCTTGGGGCGGGCGCCCGCCAAACTGTGGTGAGGAGCCTGGGGAACCAAACGTCATATCGATGACCTTCCCTTGTACGAAGTTGGGCCACCGGCAAACCTGGTGCCTCCCCCATCTAGCGACGCAGAAGGTAGAAGATCAGCCGGAAAGCTCTAAGGACTAGAAACCAAGGTAGTCGCACCCCCTGACACGACATGCCTGTCACGAGCCTCGGACTTCGAACGCCCCGAATCTCTTCGAGCACGCACCGCGGCACAATAGACAGGAAACGTTCAGGGAACACGAAAACACTGCAAGCAAAAGAATGCCATACTACGTGCATTTTTTCTGCCCAGTTTGCAGATTTTGATGGGCGAAGCGCTGGAACCACGGCAATGAAACAACCTGTTCCGCTGCCTTTTCCCAAGGAACCGCCGGGCAAGGGAGTGCTCCCCGCGTGAACCGAATTAAACTCCCTATTTCTAGTTCCCCTAGTTTCGTGGAAAAATGCTGTGCCATGACAACTCAATCGGCAACCGCAACCACCACAAACGGTGGCGAGAGCATCCGATTCATCCCGGTACATTCCACTTTGTACCCGTGGCTGGTCTCGGTGTTCGTCGTTACCTTCCTCATCTCGAACATCAACGCCACAAAGGGCGTCCAACTCGGCCCACTCATCACCGATGGTGCCTTCTTCCTCTTCCCCCTCGCCTACATCGTGGGCGATGTCCTCTCTGAGTGCTACGGCTTCAAGTCCACTCGCCGCGCCGTCTACATCGGTTTTGCCATGGCGCTTTTGGCCGCAGTCTCCTTCTACATTGCAATCTGGCTGCCCGCCGCGGACTTCTACGAAGGCCAAGAAGCTTTCGAAGCAACTCTCGGCCTCGTGCCGCAGATTCTCGCCGCCTCCCTAGCCGGATACCTCGTGGGCCAGCTGCTCAATTCCTTCACCTTGGTGAAGATGAAGGCCCGCACCGGCGAAAAGGGTCTCATTGGCCGCCTTGTTGCTTCCACCGTCGTCGGCGAATTCGGCGATACTCTGCTGTTCTGCGCCATCGCAGCACCCGTCATCGGCATCGATTCCTTCAGTGGCTTCCTGAACTACGTCATCGTGGGCTTCCTCTGGAAGACCGCCTGCGAGGTCATCATGCTTCCGCTGACCACGCTGGTTATCTCCTGGGTTAAGCGCCGCGAGGATTACGCACCTATCGCCGAGGCAGAAACCTCTACGGCAGCGCCGTCTAAGTAGCAGCAACCCGTCCCGAATTCCCCCTTGGCACGCACTGTGCTGAGGGGGTCTATTTCTCTCTTCCCTTCACCCAACTTGCGTAATACGATGCATTCACAAGAGCAAAGGAGAATAAATGGCTGCATGTGAAGGCCGTCCGAAATCTGCTTCAGCCCGTGCAGCACTTTTGGAACGGGTCGAAGACTACTACGACCTTCAGGAACTGCGCACAGCAATGGCAGAGGATTCTGGCGAGCGGTTTAATCTTGATGAGGTATTAAAGGACATCGACGATGCATAAGCATCTACGAACTCCCCTCCTCCCCATCCTTGGCCTGGCTACAGCCTTCAACCTTGTGGCGTGCTCGGGTACAGAGGAAGTCACCACGTCGTCCGCAACGACGAGCCACGCGGCACCGGAAACCACGACGGTGAGCAGTGAGGCGTCGCCAAGCGCAGCGCCCAGCACCACCCCTACCCCGCCGCCGCTCAACCAAGGCCCGTCACCCGCACTGACCGGTACGTTTGAGATGGAAGGCCCGGCCACCATCACGGGCGCGACCTATGACTCGATGCCCTTCGTCCTGCCCCTCAACCCCGCTGGGCCACAGGAGACCATGGTGCGCTGGGTACAAGACTGGGGTGAGTCACCCGCCACGGCAGAACAGGGCACCACCTACGTCTTGGGCCATGCCTGGGGCCAGCAGAAGCTGGTATTCAACCCCTTCTCCGAGGTGGTCACCGCCAACGTCGATCTGAGCAACCCCACCACCGTGGAGGGCCTCGACGGGGCGCAGGTGCAGCGCTTTGCGACGCCCATCCTCAACGGCTCCCACATCCGCATGACCTCTGAGGGTGGTGCGGGCCGCGAGTGGATTGTCGATAACGCTTTCCTGGTGGGCAAGGAACAGCTAGGAAGCGACGCGGACCTGATGAATACCGAGGTTCCCGGACGCATCGTACTCATCGCCTGTGCGGTAGACGGCGCAACAGACTTAGAGTACAACGTCATCGTCACCGGTCACTTGGCGTAATAGCGCCCCAGGAATTCATCGCGGTAGGCCTCGTAATAGCCGCCGTCGATCGACGCCCGGATGTTATCCACCAAGCGGATCATGAACTCCAGGTTGTGGATGGTGCACAGCGTGCCCGCCAGGAATTCCTTGGCCTTGAGCAGGTGGTGGATGTAGGCGCGGGAGTAGTTCTCCGAGACGTAACCGCCGAATTCCTCGTCCACGCCAGCAAAGTCGCGCTTGAAACGCGCATTAGTGAGGTTGAGGCGTCCATCGAGGGTGTAGACGCCACCGCGGCGCGCCAGGCGGGTCGGCGCCACGCAATCGAAAGTATCGGCACCAGCCTCAACGGCGGTGAACAAGTCATCCGGCTCGGAAATGCCCAGCAGGTGCCGGGGCTTATCGACGGGCAGCTCATCGCACACCCAGCCCACAATCGTTCCCAGATTCTCCTTCTCCAACGCGCCACCGATGCCGAAGCCACCGAAGCCGCGACGGCCATTCGCCTCGGCGCGATCGGAAAGCTCCACCAGCCCGCGCGCGGCCTGGCGCCGCAGGTCCTCGTATTGCGCACCCTGGACCACGCCCCACAGGGACTGGCGTGGCTTCTGCGGACCGCGGGCGAGGGTCAAGCGATCGTGCTCATCCAGGCAGCGCTGCGCCCAGCGGCGCGTGCGCTCCACAGATTCCTCCTGGTAGGTGCGGGTATCCACAAGCGTGGTGAGCTCGTCGAAGGCAAACATGATGTCCGCGCCCAAGCCATGCTGAATCTGCATGGAGACCTCTGGGGTAAAGCGGTGGGAGGAGCCGTCGATGACGGACTTAAAGTCCACGCCGTCCTCATCCACTTGTGCCATGCGTTCCTTCTTCGCGGCACGGATATCAGAATCCGTCAGCTCCGCCACGTCCATGGCCAGGACCTTCTTGAAGCCCACGCCCAGGGACATGACCTGGAATCCGCCCGAGTCGGTGTACGTCGGCCCGTGCCAGTTCTCGAAGGTAGCCACGCCACCGGCCTCATCCACGATGTCGTGGCCCGGCTGCAGGTAAAGGTGATAGGCGTTGGACAGGATGGCTTGGGCGCCGGTGGCCCGGATCTGTTCCGGGGTCAGCGTCTTCACCGTGGCCTTGGTGGCCACCGGGATGAAGGCCGGGGTTTGGATATCACCGTGCGGGGTATGGATAACGCCGGTGCGGCCGTGCTTTCCCGGTTGTGCTGGACCGCTCAAGTCCAGCTCCTTCTTCACGTCGAAGGAAAGATCGGTCTCAAGCTGCGGCTTAGGGTGAGTCATAGGGAACTATTCTACGGGCTGCGCTGCCTTATCCTCTGCTTCACGGGATGCTGCCGCGTGTTTGCGCTCCCATTCTTCCTCGAGTGCGGTGCCCTCGATGTCCAGCTGCGGGATCAGCTTGTCCAGCCACTTCGGCATCCACCAGGTGGTATGCCCCATGAGGAACATCGTGGCGGGGACAAGCGACATGCGGACTAAGAAGGCGTCGAAAAGCACGCCCGCTGCCAGCGCGAAGCCGAAGATCTGGATGAAGGGCAGGGGCTGGCTGATGAACGCCACGAAGACGGAAATCATGATGATGGCTGCGGCCGTGACCACGCGGGCACCGGCGGTAAAGCCGGCGATGGTGGCCTCGTCGTTGGCGTTGTACTTGCTGTACTGCCCGCCGCTGCCCTGCGGGAAGCGGGAGAAGTGCTCGCGCATGCGGGTGACCAGGAAGACCTGATAGTCCATGGCCAGGCCGAATGTCACGCCGATGAGGAAGATGGGCATGAAGGAAATCAGCGGGCCGGGTGCTGGCACCAGGCCGGTGAGGCCGTCCTGCCATACAAGCACGGTCAGGCCGAAAGCGCCGCCGACGGAAAGCAGGAAGCCCAGGCCCGCGACCAACGGGACCAAGATGGAGCGGAACACCGCCAAGAGCAGGATAATGGCCAGGCCCACCACGATGGCGAGGTATGGCCCCATGGCCCCTTCAAGGCGCTCAGTGATATCGAGCTGCACCGCGGTCAGGCCCGTCATGCCGATTTCGGCACCGGTGGCATCTTCCAGCTCCGCGCTAGCCGTGCGTAAGGCGGAGGCGGTGCCGATCGTGGCCTCATCCGTCGGTGCAGTGGTGGGGCTAACCATGATCTGCGCGGACTTCATGTCTTTGCTCACGCCCACCAGCTGGGCGTGCTTGACCCCACCCACCTGGTTGAGGCGCTGCACGGAATAGATGAAGGAGGAAAGCGCGGCCTTCTTCTGCTCATCTTCCTCGCCTTCTTGGCCCTGGATATAGGGCTGTAGCGCCGCGGATTCCGGGTTGGCATTGGCGCCATCCACGATCACCAGGAAGGGGCCGTTGATGCCGGGACCAAAGCCTTCGGAGAGCAGGTCCGCCGCCTTGCGCTGGGTGGTATCCGGGTTGGAGGTGGTATCCGCCGGCAGGGCCAGCTCCATGTGCAGGACCGGGGCGGTCAACGCTCCGAGGCCGAGCACCACCAAGGCCATGACGATGCCAGGGGCGCGCTGCACCGTGCGCACCCAACGGTTGCCCATCGTTGCTTTCGTGCGGCGCGGGCGGCGCTTCGTGGGGTTGCCGGCCACGCCAGGGATCCGCCCGGCGAAGGCCTTATCACCGAGCAGGCCCAGCATCGCGGGCACCAAGGTCAGCGCGACGAGCACTGCCATGAAGACCGTGCCCGCCGCCGCCAAGCCCATGGCGGTGAGGAAGCTGATGCGCGCCACGAGCAGAGCGAAGAGCGCGATGAAGACCGTCGCGCCGGCAAAGACAACCGAGGAACCCGCTGTGCCGACGGCCATGCCGGCGGCATCCGGCCCATCCATGCGGGAGCGCTCCTGCCGGTAGCGCGACATGATGAACAGCGCATAGTCGATGCCCACGGCCAGGCCAATCATGACGGCCAGCACCGGGGTGAGGTTGTTGAGCTCAATCCAGTGGGTCGCGATCATGACGCCCATCGCTCCCAGGCCCACGCCCACGACCGCGGAGATAAGCGGCATGCCCGCGGAGGCCAGCGAACCGAAGGTAATAATGAGGACGATAAACGCCACGGCCAGGCCGATGACCTCAGAAATCGAATTGACCTGGATTTCATCACCGAAGCCCGCGCCGCCGGCCTCTACTTCCAGCCCCGCCGCGCGGCCGATATCCATGGCCTCATGGACCACGTCTTTATCCGCGGGGTCCACCGAATAGGGGCTTTCCGCATCAAAGTCGAAGGTGGTGTAGGCGATGGTCTCATCGGCATTGACCATGGCCAGGTTATCGGCATCCGCCCGCGCGGTCTCCTCCGGCAAACCCATGGAGGTGAACTGCTCGATGACCTGCTGCTGAAGTGCTGGCGATACGTCGAGCGGGTTACCCCAGCGCTGCTGGCTGCCCTCCGGGATGTCCAAGCCCTCAGCAATGTGGTGCACCACATCCTCGATAGCTTCCTTGTTCTGCGGATCGCTGAGCTTCTGCCCTTCCGGGGCCTTGAAGACGAGATTGACCGACGGCGCATTGGCCGGGTTACCGTTCTCCGGGAACAGCTCCACCGCGCGGCGGGTAGCGTCAATAGCAGGCGTGCCGCTGATGGAGTACTCCGTGGTCATCGGCTTCATCAAGCTCAAGGTCGCTCCGCCTGCAGCCGCCACGATGAAGATCCAGGCGATGATGACCTTCCATCGGTTGATGTAAGACCAGCGGCCTAGGTGGTAAAGCAGCTTTGCCACGGAAATTCCCCTTCACATGCGCGATTATTGCTCGCGGAAGCTTTGGTGGTGGACATGAATGTGCACCAGTTTAACCAGTTGGGCTGTGAAGCCCTAACGGTATCGCACGCCCAGCTGGGCACCAGGATGAGATGAAAGCGCCGCGAAAAGAATCATTCCAAGCGGGGGTACCGGCAGTAAAGACCAGCAGATCCTTCGCAGCGAACTGGTGTACTAAACCATCATCCCCCCAAAGTCTTTCCTAGGAAATCCCAAGCAATACTAACTACAGTCCCAAGACCAAGGGCTTTCCGTCCGCTTAGATGAAGACATCGCATGAGCAAACGACAAACTACTTGAGCCAGTTCAACGGGAGTAGGTATATCTTGACCTCATTAGAGGACCACCACCTTCGGTTTGATCCCGTCATCTCCAGAACCCTAAGTTTGACGGGCGATTCATCGAAATTGGAAGTAATGGCTAAGACATTCCTCGCGGTGTCTGCTCCATTCCTCGAAGAGATTCCTCCGGAAATCATTAATCGACTTAGAGAATCCGAGTTCTCCAAAAATCTCGAGAGCGCGGAGCGATGGCTCAAGGCGAGTGATGAGAGAACCCATCAAGCACAAATAGACCAAGAACCAGATGAATTGATTATCCACTATGGCAAGGTATCTGCCCTTGCAGAGGCTGCTTGCTGCATTGACCCATCCAATGTGGACAAACAAAATTTGTTCTACTTCTTGATGAGCCTGAGCTCGGTGGTCGTCGATCCACAAGTAATCATGGCTAGACAATTCAATGAGGCCTAAGCTCGCACATAGCCAATTGCACACCTGCGATGTGTACCTACTTCATTACAAAGGAACAGCACCCTCAGCCATATCTGCAGTTCGCGGCGAACGCGCCACGGGCAAGAACGACGCAACTGCTGCAACTACCAACGCAACTGCCAAGGCAACCGCCGCAACACCAGGATGAGAAGAAAGAACTGCGAAAAGAATCATTCCAAGCGGGGTACCGGCGGTAAAGACCAGCTGATCCTTTGTAGCGAACTGATGCACCAGACCATCATCCCCCAAAGACTGCCCGAGTGAATCCCACGCAATTCCTGCAGCAGTCATCATCAAGGACGCAGCGGCACCAACTGCTGCGATGAGCACGAAGACAGAGGAGAATGCCAAAGCCAGGATCTGCCCGGCCAGAAGAATCAGCATCAGGATTTGCAAGGTGCTAAAACGCACCCGATCTAATGCCTTCAGAATTGTTGCGGCTGAGCCAAGCGGCGAACCGACCGCAAGCGCAGTTGCCATAAATCCCCACGACTTTTCGTCGAAAGTATTCATAATCCATGTAGGTCCAGCACTTCCCAGGAAGCCGTTGACCACTGCCGCGACCAGCCAAGTACCGAGTCCTACCCGCACCCAGCTCGGAAGCGTTGGGGACGCAAGAGGTTTGTTCGAAGTCGATGAACCTGCACTGTCCGGTCCTGGTTCAGCCGCTGCGCTATTAGAGCTTTCTCCTGCTGGTTCTCTGCATACTGAGAGAAACGGAAGAACAAAGAGCATGGCCACGAGGAAAGTGGCGCCGTCGATAAGCAATACCGTGTTAAATCCCAAGGTGAGCACTACCGCTGTACCGATGAGGGGGCCGGCAATAAACAGCACATCACCGAGCATCGACAGGGTTCCATTGACGCGGGTGCGCTGCTCATCGGAAAACAGCTGCGACAAGAGGCTAAACCTTGCTGGTCCAAAGAATGAGGAGGCACAACCGTACACGCAACTTGAGAGCGCGAACGCAGCAATGGAATCGCCACGAACAACCACCCACGCCACGAGTCCCCACTGCGCCAACATCCGAACGACATCACTACCCAGCATCCAGGTCACTGGCCGGTGTGGTGGCGGCAGCTTTCGGACCACTAAAGAACTGACGAAGCGGCCCGCCCACAGCGCGATAAGCACCACCGTCAAGCCGCGCCCCGACGGATCTACTCGGTGTGCTTGCAGTGCAAAAGCAATCGGGATGAGGCCGTCACCCAACCCGGAAACGACAGCTGCTGCGAAGACAAGCGAGAACGTAGATCTGAAAGAAAGACTATTCATCAACCTCAACATCTTATAGTGTTACACATCATAGTATTCCCGCATAGAGAGTCAGGACACCCCCTGCCCCACCAGAGTTTTATCCGCTGAAGTGCTCTAGGAGACCCCCATGTCTACTTTCGTCATCGTTGCCATCGCGGCCATCCTTCTCATTTCTATCCCAGCAGGCATGATGAGCCGGCGGATTCACAAACGCACGGAAGACCACGACCCCGAGGCACGCCAGGCCGCGCTAGATTTCCAAAGAGATGTTGATAGAGGGCGGGCCGGCTTCTAAAACACAAAAAGACCGGCACCCCAGAGCTAAAAACTGGAGTGCCGGATCTGGCGGTGGCGGCGGGATTTGAACCCGCGGTTGGGGGTTACCCAACAATCGCTTTCGAGGCGATCACCTTCGGCCGCTCGGACACGCCACCGCGTTCCAGATTACGGGAGTCATCCCGAGCGACAAAATCGCTGCCCACACCACGCGGCGCGGACAGCGATTCAGCTAGATGAGGCTAGGAATTAGTCCTTGAGGTTACCGATAACCTCGGTGGCCTTATCCTTGACGCCCTCAACGGCGTCGGAAGCCTTCTGCTTAGCCTCGGAGGTGACCTGGTCGGCCTTGCCCTCGTTCTCCAGCTTCTCGTTATCGGTCAGGCCGCCAGCGGCTTCCTTAGCCTTGCCAACGAACTCGTCCTTCTTGTTCTCGAAATCACCCATGGTTTTCTCCTTACTCTCTACTTCTCTCACGTGGGACTCTCTACTTCTCTCACGTGGGCCACCAAGCCTACACCCGAACTGGAAGGCGGCTCCGGGGCCACTAACCCGCTCAGGGGCTAAGCGCCGCTGCCGCGAAGACCCCCGAAGAAGCCCGTGAGCAGCTCCGCGCACTCCTCCTCCAGCACGCCGCCGCGTACCTCGGGAACGTGGAGGGCACCGGGGGCGCGGAGGACGTCGACAAGCGAACCGCACGCCCCCGTCTTCGGTTCATAAGCACCAAAGACCACCGAGGACACCCGGGAAGCCTGGATCGCGCCCGCGCACATCGCGCAGGGCTCCAGGGTGACAACCAGCTCGCAGCCCTCCAGACGCCAACCATCGCCATGCACACGCACCGCTTGGCGGATGGCTTCCACCTCTGCGTGTGCGGTGGGGTCATTTAGCTGCTCGCGGCGGTTAACGCCGGTGGCGAGTTCGTTGCCGGAGGCGTCGTAAAGCACGGCACCCACAGGGATATCCCCCGCCGGCGTCGTGCGCGCGACCTCTAAGGCGCGGCGCATGCGGGCCTCCGCGCGCACCAGCCCCTCCGCTGGTTTAAGAATCATCCGAGTCAAGGCCGTCGATGAAATCCTCTAGCTCATCGCCAAAGCCCAGCTCGCCGGCGATGCGCAGGAGCATGTCAGAAGGCCAGTCCTCATCGTTATCGATGATGTAGCCCAACTGGTTCTCATCGAGGCCGAGGTCAGCGAAGATATCGAAATCGCCGTCACCGTAGGGGTCGGCGTCCTCCCACTCGTCCTCGTCCAAATCCGGGATATCGATATCGCGCAAGTCCAGGAAATCCGCGGCGAAGTCGTCTTCGGAGGCGTAGGTGGCGTCGGAAAGCAGCATGCGCACATCCCCCGGAACCGGGCGCACGACGACGAAATAATCATCTTCCACGCACAGCAGCGCGAATGCCACCCCCTCGGAACGCAGGTTGCGCACCGCTTTGATGGAGGTGTTGACGTCGGTGAAGTCATCCTTGAAAGGGCGAATCACCCAGCCGCCTTCGGCACTGGCAACGGTGATGGCAAAGGACAGATCGTCGTGGCTCATACCTCGTCAGATTAGTCGGGTTGTGCCACAATTGTCACCGTGAGTTCTCAAGATGTTCAACGCCCCGTCTGCATTATCGGCCTCGGTCTCATTGGAGGTTCCCTCCTGCGTGACCTAGCTGCTGCACGCCATTCCGTGTACGGCTACAACCACTCCACCTCTGGTGCCCGAACGGCCATTAAACAGGGCTACGACGTCACCGATGATCTGCCGGCCATCCTGCACCGGGCAGAGGAAGACAACGCTCTTATCGTCGTCGCGGTGCCCATGGATGCGGTTGCCTCGGTCCTCGACTCCATTCAGGAACACGCCCCGAGCTGCGGCTTGACGGACGTGGTCTCGGTCAAGACCGAGGTGCGCCAGCTCATTGTGCAGCGCAACATGGAGTCGCGCTATGTGGGCGGCCACCCCATGGCCGGGACCTCCAAGTCCGGCTGGGAGAACTCCCACACCGGGCTGTTCAACCGCGCTGCCTGGGTTATCACCTATGACTATGCCGCCGAGTGCGAGGCGCGCGGCGAGCGCATCCCCGCCGAGTGGGAGAACATTTTTGCGGACGTGGTCCGCATGACCCAGATGGTTCACGCGGAGGCAGTTCCGGTGCGCGTGGCTAACCACGATGCCGCGGTCGCCCGCATCTCGCACCTGCCGCACGTGTTGGCGGAGACCCTCGCGGTGGTCGGCGATAATGGCGGCATCCTGGCCCAATCCTTGGCGGCTGGCTCCTTCAAGGACGGCACCCGCGTGGCGGGTACTCGCCCGGACCTGGTGCGCCAGATGTGCGAGACCAACTCGACTGCGCTGGTCCAGGCCCTCGACGAAGCCCTTGAGTTGCTGCAGGATGCGCGCGAATCGCTGGCCTCGGATCAGCCTTCCATCGCCGCGCTTGCCGACGCTGGCTTCCGCGCCCGCACCCGCATCGAAGCCCGCTCCGGTGCTCGCAAGGAATCGGTCTCCCCGGTGAAGATCTCCTCCCGCCCGGTCTTGCGCATGCACCCGGGTGCGCCGAACTGGGTGGCACAGCTGCGCCAAACGGAGTCTTTGGGCGGACGCATCGAAATTTTCTAACCCGTTGGCGAGCTTCCAGCCCTGACCTTCTGCTCTAGCAGGCGGTTCTCAACGGGTTCCCCTCACCTGGTTCCAGTCAAAAGGTTTCTTTGCCCCCAAACGAACCTTCTACCTGGTTAAAGATGGTTTACTTGCCCCCAGAGGAACCTTTTGACTAGGGACTTCTGAGTGAAGCCTTTTGTGGGGCGCCATTTGGTGACGGGCTGTGAAGCGGCGTGGGGCTACGTGGGGCGCTTAGTCGCGGAAGGTGTCGTCACGGCGCTTGCGGGCTTGGGACTCATCGCGCGTGATGCCGAGCAGCGGGTAACCCGCTAGGCCCACCACGAGGCCCACCGGCAACAACCACAGCATGCCGGAGGCCAGCCACAGCACCACACCAAGGATGGCGCCGGCAATCAGACACGGAACGAGTTTCTCCTTCATGGAGAAACAGCCTAGTTGGTCCGCTTCCCAGCACCAGACTTGCGACTAATCACCCGCGAGAAGATGGCTATCGCGATGAGGCCCACTACCGCAGCAATGCCTGCTGGCCACGCGACGGGCGCGCTGACCTGCATCGTTGCCGGCGGTTTCGGGGAATTGTGGGCGGTGAGGACGCCGTCGGTATCGCGGCCGCTGGTGACGTCCTCGATCCAATCGCGGACCTCGACCACCGACGTGATGGCAGCGCTCGGCGAAGGCAGATCCGGATCCGCGTTCGACGTACCAGCCGTGGCCACACCGACGAGGCGACCGTTAACAAAGAATGGTCCGCCCGAGTCGCCGCCCTGCATGCCCTCACCATTGAGGGACTTCACGTCCATGATGGCAGCCGCAATCATCGGGCCCACTCCCCCAAGCTCACCGGCCGGAATGCTTTCCGCGCCGTCGGGTCCAACAGCGATCTCTGGCATGTCGCCGCCCTCCATCACCTGGGGCGCGTTGGACGAACCAGGGGCGGGAGCGACCATTCCACCGGGAGCAGGCACTGCCATGTCACCAGGAGCCATAGCCTCGGTATCCCCCGGCGCCACCGGCGTCATCTTCTGGCCGGATTCGTCTGGGCTTGCCGGCGGGGTGCCGCCGGATAGCAATTCGCCGACTTCCATCTCGGCCATCGGCAGCTGGCCTTTGCGGGCCATGCGGGAGCTACTACTCCAGCCGTAAAAGTGACCTTTCTCGCCGGCGGTGGGGACCGCATCCGCGAGCTTAGCTGGCTTAATGCCCTCGACGGGCTCGGTCAGGTGCATGAGGCCGGCGTCGATAGTCGGCGAAACAGCCCAGGAGTCCACGTCATAGACGCGAGTGTCCTTGCCCTGGCCAAAGCGGGCCTGCGAGCCCTCGTTGTTGACGGACTCCAAGCAGTGGCGGGCGGTCAGCACCCACTGCTCAGCCACCAGCGTGCCCGTGCAATCGCCAAAGTTGCCGATCTTGCCCATGCGCAGCGCAGCCACGGCAGCGCTTTCCTCCGATTGCGGAGCGGGCTGCGCAAACTCCAAGGCCATGGCCGGCGCAGCGCCTAGCCCCACGACCAGAGAGCTGGCCACAACAGCAGTTATCTTTCGTGCCACCATTACGCGGCCACCTCCTTGATTGCCCAAGCCACGGCCCTCTCGGCCGGGCCCTTTCCACAGAACTTCTTCCACAGCGCGCTCAACAGTAGGAACGCGAGCACAAAGCCCAGTGCCGCCATGGTGTTGTGTAGGGAGACGTGTGCCTGCCAGTAGCGTGCGGTGAGAATGTGCAGGATATAGATGGTCAACGACATCGAGCCCAATGCCGCGAAGGGGAAGGTCAAGCGCGGCAGGTGACGGCCAATGATCAGGCACAGGTGCAGCACCACCGCGGTGACCGCCACGGAGAGAAGGATTTCACCAAGCACGCCCGTATGCCCGGTAAAGCGCAGCCAGCCGGCGATATCCGGGTTAAAGCGCTGCCACAGGCCGATGCCAGTAACGACGACGGCCACCGCGGTCGTGACGATCTGGGTGCGGGTGGGGCGGGTGAGGTAGACGTCGTAAAGCAGCATGCCCGCCACCATGTACGCCAGGAATGCCACGAGGGGGTAGACCTGTGGGAGTGTGTACGGCGCGTAGAGCACCGTGGCGCCCGCGGTGGCCAGCGCGAAGAGCAGGACCTTCCAGACGGTGGCCAGCGGCGGCACCCAAGCGGTGAGAGCCATGGCCGCGCCCATCACGACGAGCACCACCTGAATCTCACCGCCCACAGGCAGCAAGGCCACGCCGATGAGCATGACTATCAGGCCGCGGGCGACCAGCTTGAGGAAGACCCGCAGCGAGTAGTCGCGGGCAAGAATCATCATCGTGGTACCTGCAATGATGGCAAAGCCCGCCGCCGGCAGCCCGGAGAGCACCACCTTGGCGCTCCACACCAGGTTGGCCATGTGCAGAATAATCATCCCGATGATGGCCAAGGAACGAGCAATATCGAGGCCCACTATTCGGGCGCGCGCTGACACCTATTCATCTCCTTGCAGTTGAAAACGTTTAAAGACCGACCAGTGGCTCTGGCCGGTCTTCTTATTTGTGTCCGTTTTCAGCTCTGCATTTCACTCAGCGCTGCGTGATATGCGTCTCAGCGGCTAAGAGCGATGGCTTTCTCATCTTGCACGAGGTAAATGCGCTCAGGGGTTGCGGAGGCATCGGGGTCCACCTTCACCGTTACTGGTCTTTGAAGAAAGTCAATGAGGGCCCCGTCCGATTGCGGACCAAAACAGATGTTATCCGACATCAAATCCCACGTGATATCAATCTCACTAGCCTCGTTGCTCTCAAAGTGGAAGCCGGCGTTATCGCAGGAGAACTCCAAGTACTGATCCCTAAAGTTCACGTAAAAATAATCCGGCTGCTGTGCGGACTTCCACTCGGAATTAACCACAAACTCCATCTGCTGTGCATTGGCGGTGACCAGGCCTGCGGGCGTGCTGGTAATAATGTTGCGCTGTGAGGATCCAGCTTCCGCTATGCCTGAGCTTCCCGGCAGCTCCGAGGAGCCTGCAAAAGAGAAGAGGGAGGAAATGAAAAGCAGGATAGCGGAGAGAATCGCTTGAATCATGGGCATCATTGTATCCTTCCCAACCGACCAGTGGCTCTGGTCGGCCTTCTCATTTCTGCCTGTTGTCAGCTCTGCGTTTCACTCAGCTCTGCGCGATATGCGTCTCAGTGGCTAAGGGCGATGGCTTTCTCATCGCGCACGAGGTAAATGCGCTCAGGGGTTGCGGATGCATCTGAGGCCACCATTACCTTCGCCGGATCGGACAGGAACATAATGAAGGGAAGGTCAACTTTTCCTCTAGGGCAGGCCTTATCCGTCAGCATGCTGAGCTCCACGCCGCCATCAACCAAGGTAAAGTCGCCGCCGTTACAGGGCAACCACACCGTCTGGTTCTGGAAATTCAAGGAGAAATCCTCTGGGCTCGCTGCAGATTCCCACCTAAAAGCAGTGATATGTTCCATCTGCTCATCGTTTGCCTCGACCAAATCTGCAGGGGTGTTCGTAATGATGCCGTGCTGGGCGACGTTTAGCCCCCACGCCTCCGAGCTCCCCGCCAGCTCCGAGGAGCCCGCGCTAGAAAACAGCGAGGAGATGAATAGCAGGATGGCGCCGAGAATCGCTTTGATCATATTTCAGAACATTACCGGATTTGCCCAGCCCACAGAGCTAAAAACGAGAAAAGCCGCCCGAAGGCGGCTGAGATTTGGTGCGCCCGGAGGGATTCGAACCCCCAACCTTCTGATCCGTAGTCAGATGCTCTATCCGTTGAGCTACGGGCGCAGTCCGTTGGTTTGCAGTGCTTGACGCCGGAGCGTGTGCGCTCTGCTGTGCAACGAGGAATAACTATACCCACACGCTATAAAACTGACAAATCCCGATGTCAATGCATGTTTTCAACCCAAGAAATGGACATAGCAATTCACCCCGTGTTCACCTTAATGAAGGGCTAGACAAGGGCGGCCACTTCAGCGTCGGAAAGCACGGCGTCACGGAAGGACTGAAGGGTGGACTCGTGGTCAAAGTCGATGCCAATGAGCACGAGCTCGGTGCCGGGAGTGACGCCATTGGCCGCCCACAGGGAGGCCGGCATGATCTGTAAGTTAGGTCCGGCCTGCTGCCAGGCGTGGGCCACGCGCAGATCGGTATCAATCCAGCAATAGCCCTTCGAACGCACGAGGCCGGTGCTAGCACGCAAGGCCTTGAGCAGGCGCTCGCGGTTGAAAGGGCGGTCAGCACGGAAAACCACCGAAGAAATGCCATATTCCTCGGTTTCGGGGGTGTGAGGGTTGGCCAGCTCCTCCGCGTAGCCGTGGTAGGCCGCGGCGGTGGCGGTGTCGTAAAGGTGGGCATCGAGAACCAGCGCGGAATCGATGACCCCGTTGGTCACCGGCACGACGCGCGCGCGAGGGTTCATGACACGCACGGTGGCAATGACGCGCTCGGTTTCAGCGACCTCCACCAGGTCGGTCTTGGTGATGAGGATGAGATCGGCAAACTCGACTTGATCCACGAGCAAATCGGCAATGGTCCGGTCATCATCGGGCGTGGCCTCAATATTCTCGGAAACCAAGCTGCGGCCGCGGCGAAGATTAGTCAGGAACGTAGAGGCGTCCACGAGGGAGACCATGGTGTCGATAGGGGCGACGTCGGCAAGCGTGGTGCCATCTTCAAACTCCCACTCGAAAGTGGCGGCAACAGGCATGGGCTCAGAGATGCCGGTGGACTCGATAACGATCTGGTCGAAGCGGCCGGAACGAGCCAGCTTGCCGACGGACTCAATGAGATCCTCGCGCAACGTGCAGCAAATGCAGCCGTTGGAGAGTTCAACGAAGCGGTCTTCGCCGCGTTCAAGATGGCCCTCGCCGGCGACGAGGGCGGCGTCGATGTTGACTTCGGAAAAGTCATTGACAACAACCGCCAGCTTGCGCCCCTCACGGTTAGCAAGCAGGTGGTTGAGAAGGGTGGTCTTTCCGCTGCCTAAAAATCCGGACAGCACGGTAACGGGTGTAGCCATCCCGTAATGATAACGTTTTTCATTATCGGAAGGCTACAGGACCAACCCAAAGACCGGAACGGCAAGGAGGTAGACAGTGATGGTGATGAGCACGCAGCCAATCAGGTTGAGGCCGATGCCGCCCTTGATCATGTCGCCGATCTTGACGTAGCCGGAGCCATAGGCGATAGCGTTCGGCGGGGTTGCCACCGGCAGCATGAAGGCACAGGTTGCGGCCAGCGCCACCGGGATGGTGAGCAGCAGGACGTTGATGTCGCCATTCTGGGTAAGGCCGATGCCCACGGCCACGCCGCCCATAATCGGCAGGAAGGTCGCAGCCGTTGCAGTGTTGGAGGTGATCTCCGTCAGGAAGAGCACGAGCAGGGCCACCGAAGCGATCAGCAGGATGGTCGGCAGACCACCCAGCCCCTTGGCCATCTCACCAATCCATAGGGACAGGCCGGACTTGTTGAACATCGAGGACAGAGACAGGCCGCCGCCGAAGAGCAGGAGAACATCCCACGGCATTTCATTTGCAGTCTTCCAGTCCAGAAGGCGCACACCGGTCTTTGCATCGGCCGGGATGATGAACAGCAGCAGGCCAGCAGCGATACCCACGATGGCGTCATCGTAGTTCGATTCCTTATCCACGAAGAACGGGATGATAACCCATGCCAAGGCCGCGCCCAAGAAGATGATGCCGGTCATGATCTGCGGGCCGGTCCATGGGCCAAGCTTCTCAATCTCGGAATCAATGAGTTCGCGACCGCCCGGAATCTTGTCCATCTCCGGCTTGAACACGGTGATCAGCATGAACCAGGCAATGAACAAGAAGATGAATGCCAGCGGCATGCCCACCATCATCCACTTGCCAAAGCCTAGGACGATGCCGTGAGATTCCTTCATGTAGCCAGCCAGCAGCGCATTCGGCGGGGTGCCGATGAGAGTGCCGAGCGAGCCAATCGACGCCGAGTACGCAATACCCAGCATGAGCGCGGTAGCGAACTTCTTCTGTTTGCGCATGCCGCCGACGGCGTCGGCAGTCAGCGAAAGCACGGAAATACCAATCGGCAGCATGACCACTGCGGTAGCGGTGTTGGACACCCACATGGACAAGAAGCCGGTGGCCAGCATGAAGCCAAGGATCAGCTGCTTCGGCGAGGTACCAACGACCTTCACCACGAACAGCGCCATACGACGGTGCAGGTTCCAGCGCTGCAGAGCCAAGGCGATGAGGAATCCGCCCATGAACAAGAAAATGGTGGACGAGGCATAGGGCGCACCCACATCCTTGATGCTGCCCACACCTGCCAGCGGGAAGATGACCAGCGGCAAAAGCGCGGTGGCGGCCAGCGGGATGGCCTCCGTCATCCACCACACGCCCATGAGAATGGTCACGGCCGCAACGGCGCGCAGCGCGCTCTGAGTGTATTCCGTGTCATCCTTAGCACCGGGCGATTGCAGCACGGTATCGACGGCGTTGCTCGGGAAAATAAACCACACGAGAGCAGCCAAAACGAGCCCGAGGATAAGGCCAATAGCCATGCGACGCCATTCGCGCGTATCAACGCCGTGGTCGTCTTCGCCCTCCGTGTGCGATGTTGAGACGTGAGTGTGCGGGGTAGTCATCTGCCCCCTCCTTTTCCTGGTTAACCAGCCCCCATTCAGCCGCGAGAGAGTTATTAGGATCGCCGAATGGGCCTACAGCTTCAGGTTATCGAGGTCACAGACCACCAACAAACACTTTCCGGTTATTACCCCCACTCTGGCCGCAGATTCACCCCTGTTCGCAAAATCTTCTGCAGATTAGCTGCAAAGAATGCTCACCAATGTGTGGGCAGTCCTCACTCAGTTCCCTTCCTCCGCAGATCCCCAGACCTCGATCCCGCAACCTGCAGCGTGCGGATCGAACCGCGCTACCACACAGCGGCGAAGGCCACCGCTCCGAGGATCATCGTCCCCAGCGCAACGGCGGCAAGCGCCGGGGCTCCGGGCAGGGCAGGTGATTCGGCCCGGGCCAGGATCTCGTCAGCGTCGCGAAGCTTGGCGGTGGCCAACCACAACACAACGGCCACCACTACCCCAACGATCACGGCGGCCCATGGCGCAACGGAACGCACAACGAGCAGTCCCGCGACGAGGCCGGCTAGACCCGTGCGCTGCCAGGCTAAGCGGGTGCGCTCGGGTTGGAGGCCGGGATCAAAAAGCTCGCTCACGCTAGCAGCTCGCCCACCAGAATCATCAGGCCAATAAGGATCACCACGCCAACAATCAACGCCAACGCCGGGCTAGCCGGGAGCGGACGCCCATGGCGCATCGCGCGCTCAGAGGCACCCCAGTGAAACCACGCCACCGCCGGCAGGACGATGGCCACGATCAGCATGATGACGGAGACGACGCGAGTCAGCGTGGTGTTCAGCGGCAACTCGAAGGTCTCCAGCGCCACACCACCCGCGATAAAGGCCAATGACGTGCGGATCCACGCCAAAAAGGTGCGCTCATTAGCCATGCTGAAGCGCGGGTCGGGTTCCTCCCCTGTTCCATACACCGAGCCCGGGAAACGTGCCTTCGTCATAGGCGCTACTGTAGCGTCCGACGCTTCATTCCACAGCGCGCAGCACCCCAAGCGCCGCGCTTAAGACTGCGAGAAGGCCTCCAGATCCGCGGGGCTACCGGCGACGACGATGAGGTCGCGGTGGGTGAGCTCGGTGCCGTCGACAAGCGGGCGCCACTGGCCAGGCCCCTCACAGCGGGAGATGAGCTGAACGTTGTGTGCTTCCCACACCTGGTGCAGGTTGAGCGGGTGCTTGCTTATCGACGCCGGCGGGGTCATCGCCGTCACGCCATAATCAGTGGCGATCTCCGCAAAATCCTCGAAGCGACCACCCAGCAGGTGCGCCACGCGGCGACCAGTATCGCGCTCTGGGCGGATAACGTGGTGCACTCCCAGTTGGCGCAGGATACGGGCGTGCGCATCCGAATCCGCCTTGGCCCAGATATCGCCTACCCCCAGTTCCACCAAGTTCGAGGCGGTGAGGATGGAATCCTCCAAGTCGGAGCCGATGGCCACGACCACGCGTTCCACTTCATCAACGCCCAGCTGGCGGAGGGCCTCGGCGTCGGTCGTATCCGCGGTCACCGCCTCGGTGAGATACGCGGCATATTCGCGCACGTGTTTCTCCTCGGCATCGATGCCAAGAACCTCCACGCCGTGCTCCATCAGTTCACGGGCTAGGGAAGAACCGAACCGCCCCATACCAATGACGACGACCGGCGGGATATTGATGGAAGACTTTTCACGCCGCAGGGCGCTGAACATGTTAGCCAATGAACGGCCTTTCTTCTGGGTAGCGGTAGCGCAGGGTAATGGTCCGGGCGGCCAGTGCCGCCACGAAGGTGGTGGGTCCTACGCGGCCAACGTACATGATGAGACACAGCATGAGCTGCGATGGTGCTGACAAACTTGCGGTAATGCCCGTGGACAAACCCACGGTGGCGAAGGCAGACATGACTTCGAATGTGACCTGGTCCGCGGTGAACTCGGGGTCCCAGATGCGCAGCGTCGCCACGCCGAGGGCCACGACCACCATTCCGGCGGCCGTGAGCGCGAGGGCTTGGCGGAAGGTGGACAGCGGCAGACGCCGGTGCCCGATGGAGGTGTCCTCCCGGCCCAAGAATTCCGAGATCATCGCGGCGCCCAGAACGCATGTGGTGGTGACCTTGATGCCGCCCGCAGTACCGGCGGAGCCACCGCCGATAAACATCAAGATGTCCGTCACCATCAGCGTCAACGGGTGCGCCTCACCGTAATCGATGGCGTTAAAACCTGCCGTTCGGGGCGAAGCGCTCATGAAGAAGGCGTTGATGAGCTTCTGGCCCAACGGCATCCCGTTCAGCACACCGGAGCCCTCAGAGAGGAAGAAGATCACGGTGCCACTAAGCAACAAGAACGCGGTGGCGCCCAGCGTCATCCGGGCGGTCATGGACATGCGGTGAATGCGCGGCGTGCCGCCACGCCAGCGCGTTAGCCGTGCGCGGGCCCGTCGCACGAACTCCGCCAGCATGGGGTAGCCCAAGCCACCCGTAATCAGGGCGCAGGCGAGGGGCATCAGGATCCAAGCATCGGCGGCGAAAGAAACGACACTATCGGAATAGGTACTAAACCCAGCGTTGTTGAAGGCCGAAATAGCGTGGAAGATGCCTTCCCACACCGCGCGTCCTGGTGCTACTCCGTGTTTGGTGGCTAAACGCACGCCGATGAACACGGCAACGATGGCCTCGCAGATCAGAGTCATGACCAAGGTGAGCATCAAGGCATGTCGAATTCCGCCAGAGACCACGGCGCGGCCCTCCGCAGCACTAGTTCTGCGGGCCTTGAAGCTGATGCGTCCGGTCAGAAGCATGCCCGATAACGACGCCAGGCTCATGATGCCGAGGCCGCCCAGCTGGATGAGCGCGATGATAACCGCTTGGCCGAAGGGCGTCCAATAGGTACCGGTGTCCTCCACTACGAGACCCGTCAAAGAAACCGCCGAGGTAGCCGTAAAAAACGCAGGCAAGAACGGAGTCCACTGCGGAACGTTGGCGGAAATCGGCAGCATCAGCAGCAGCGTTCCCAGGAGGATAAGCAGAATAAAGCCCGCGGCGGTGAGCCGAGCTGGGCCCAGGAAATGACCGCGTTTCACAGCGTTTCAGCTTACCGCTGGGTGCCGTTTCACGGGACCCCACTAACCTGTGAGTATCTCGAAAGTTTGATGTACATAACATCAGCGGCACCGCAAAGTAAGCGCTACATCAGCTTGGTCTTTTCCAAGGTCTCCACCCAGCCGTTGGTAAACTTCTCCAACGGTTTGTGGAAGACCACGCCCAACACGAGCATCGGTACGGCAAAGAGCAAGAGGGCGAACAGGGATAGCCAGAAATCACCGTGGTAGGTACCCGCGATGGCCGCGCGGAGTGCACGGATGGTGTAGGTCGCTGGCAACCAGGGGCTGATGTTCTGGAACCACTCCGGAAGCACCTGCAATGGGTAAGCACCGCCCGACGAGGACACCTGAATCACCAACATGAGCACTGCTAAGGCTTTACCGGCGTTGGCGAAGGAGACCACGAAGGTGTAGCAAATCAGCATAAAGATAAGTGAGCTAACCCAGCCCGCCAACAGCATGAGAATCGGGTGCGCAGGCTCGATACCTACGAAGAAGATGAGGCCCAAAATGAGCATCGTCGACTGCATGAGGCCGACTGCCGCGAAAATACCGAAGCGCCCGAAGAAGCGCTGCATCGGCGAATACTTGTCCTTATCCACAACATCCGTACGCACGCTCACTGCGGTCAGCAGCGCACCCACCCACAGCGCCAGGGCGGTGTACATGGGCGTCATGCCGGCGCCGAAGCTCTTGACCGGGTAGACCGCTTGCCTGTCGACGTCCACTGGGGCCGCAATCGCACGCGCCAAGGCGTCCGGATCTGAACCAATAAGGTCCGCGAGTTTCTTCAGATCCCCGGATTCCGCAGCGGAATCGATGTCCTTCTTTAGATCACCAAACTTGTTCGCCTTGTCCTGCAAGCCAGAGGCGAGCTTCTGTACCGCATCCCGAGCATCCGTCAAGGAAGAGGAATCAATGGTGACGGGAGTCTTCGCGGTATCCAGATCCTCGCTGACCTGGCCCAGGGAATCCTGCAGCGCGCGCAAGGATTCACGCAGGCCAGAGGTGGAGATCCCCTCCACTGCCTTCTTGGCATCATCGAGGCTGGAGAGATCCGGCTTCGTCGGTTCGGGAGCGTTGGCGGCGGCCGTAAGACGCGCGTGCAGGGCACGCTCGGCGTCGATAGCGTCCTCGATCCTGCTTAACGCTTTCTCCTTATCCCCTACGGGAATCGGGAGGACCTCAATGTGGCCGTGCAGGTTCTGGTACTGGGTAATCGTGCCTTCTACCTGGCCGGCTAAGGTATTGAGCGTGGCGACACGGTCGGCGCGGGAGGCGGAGGCGTCGTCGTAAAGCGCATCAATGCGTTGGCGTACCACGTCATAACTGGCGCTGGTGGCATCGAGGGATTGCTGCAGGGCGTCGGTGGAAACATTGAGTGAGGAAGACTGGATCTCCGGCAGCTCCAGGTCTGCCGAGTCCGCAATGCGCTGGGCGCTTTCCATGAGCGGAACCGCGGTATCCACCAGGCCCGCGAGGGAACGCGCGGTACGCGCGGCCATGTCCAGCTGGGTCTGCACACCATCCGCGCGCGCCTGCATCCGGTCCAACACAGCCTTGGTATCGCCCTGGCTCAAGAAGTCGGAGAGTGAGGTGACCAGATCGAAGGAGACGTCACCGACCGTCGTGGTGAAGGCCTCGGCCACCTGAGCCGACACGCCTTCTGCACCCTGACCAGTGATCTTCGGCGCCAGCGCATTCTTCTTCTCATTCGTATAGAAGGACAAGTCGGCGGGCTTGGATCCATCCGTGTAGAAGTTCATCATGTCGGTACTGAAATCTTCCGGCAGCACGATGGCTGCGTAATACTCACCGGACTTGGTACCTTCAATCGCCTCATCGGAAGTCGTCACAACCCAATCCAGCTGCTCGTTTGCACGTAGCTCATTGAGCACCTGGTCGCCGACGTTGATGGGCACCGGCAACAGATCGCTTTTATAGCCGGTGTCCTTGCTAGCCACCGCCACCTTGAGCTGGCTGGTGTTATCGAAGGGATCCCAGCTGGCCAGAACGTTAAACCAGGTGAACAGCATCGGGATGACGACGAGACCCACGAGCATCACCGCGCTCATCACGTTGCGGCATGCGGTGCGGATATCGTTGAGGAAAAGATCGAGTGTTCCACGCATTAGTTATCCCCCTCCGTGGAGTCGGCCCCGATGCGAGCCGGATGTTTGATGTCATCCTCATCCAACGTCACCAGCTCTGCGGACTGCTTCAGACTGATGCGTAGGTAGTCCAGGGTGACCGCGGCGATAATGATGAGGAAGCACCATGCCGTCCAAATAGCCAGAAGCAGCGGCTTCTGGTCGGGCAAGAGACCCGAGACGACGATGAGGATCACCACTCCGATAACACCGGCGATGGCCACCAGCTTGAGCCAGTAGCCCCAGTCATGCGCGCGGCGGTCCAAATCTTTCTTCAGACCACTGCGGCTATCCAACGCCTGGATGACGTCCGCGATGCGGTAGCCGGAGCCGACAACCTGCACATTTTCATAGTCAAAGAGCTCGGTATCCCGCAGCTCGCGGTTAAAGATGACGTTGAAGTGCGCCAAAGCCTTACGCAGCAACAGGCCGAAGACGAAGAACAGAATGAACATGAAGGCGAGCACGCCCATGTTCTTGAAATAGTGGTTGCCGTAGAACCCACCGATGGTTTCACGCATGGCATCGATGCCGTACGTGAATGGCAGTAGTGGGTAGATGGTGTGGAAGAAGTTGGGCAACAGCTCAATCGGGTACAGGCCCGAAGCACCCGGAATCTGGATAATGACAAAGACCACGCAGAGGCCGCGGCCGAGGTGCCCCAGCGACGTCGACAACCCATAGATAATGCTCAAGTAGGCCAGCCCCACGAGCACGCCCGTCAGGATGAAGGCAGGCGCGTTCACGGTCTGCACGCCGATGAGCAGGTCACCGACGGTCACCGTGATGGCCTGGATGATGACCATCAAGGCCATGAGGAGGAAGCGGCCTAGGTAGGCCTGGCCCACCGTGACGCGGTGGAATCCTTCCTTATCCACCTCGACCCGGAAGATAACCATGAGGACAAAGGCGCCGATCCACAGAGAGAGGTTAGTAAACAGCGCCGCCATGGCGGAGCCGTAGCTGTCCACCGGGTACACGGTTTCGGTCTTCAGCTCGATGGGCTCCGCAAAGAATTTACCGATTTCTTCCGCGTCCAGCCCGGTGACATTTTGAACAACTTTGGAGTTCATCGCAGCCCGCAGCGAACCCACATCGCCCTGCATAGCGCGCAGGCTGTCCTGCAGGGCCAGGAGGTTGGTATCGAAATCGGACAAGGTGTCCTTCGTGGCGCGCAGCTGCTGGGCCACGCCGTCCAGGAGACCATTGGCCTCCTGCATGGTTCCCTTCTGAGCTTCCAGGGTGGAGCTCAAAGCACTCGCCATGGAGCTCAGATTGCTCATGGCACGGTTGATTTCCGGCACGGCGGTGGTCACGGTATCGCGCAGCGTCTGCGACGTGGCCTTGGTATCGGCCGCTGCCTGGTTGATGGCCTCCGCGCTAGCCTGCACGTTGTCCGCTGCGGCCTGGGTATCCTTGCTCAGCGCAGTCAGGTTCCCCACCAGCTGACGGTTGGATTCATTGCCCTCATCGAGGCGCTGGATGGCGTCATCAATTTCCTTGGCCACCTGCGGTGAGAGCGTTGCGGAATCGCGCAGGGCTTTAAGCTGCGCAATCGATTCCGCACTCGCGTCAATAGCAGTGTTCGCCCGCTGCGTGGCGTAATCGAAACGGTCACCGGCCTGGTTCAGGCCAGCTGTGACATCCGCGATGGATTCCTGCGCCTTGGCGGTACCGTCCGCCACCGCACTTGCACCACTGACGAAGGCACCGGTGGTCTGGTCGGTGAAGTCACCGATGCCCCCTTGGGCCTGCTCGACTAGGGAGGAGACCTCGGCGAGGGCGGTTTGGGCGTCGCCCAGCGCAGCACTCACATCAGCCACCGTGGACTTGGCGCCCAACGTGGAATCAGCGGCGGCGTCAAGCTTTCCCTGGATGCGCGCGAGGTTCTCACGGTTGCCGTCAATCTCCTGCGCGGTCTCCCCGAAGGCCGAACTAGTGTTGTTCATCGCGCGCGTGACTTTTCGCTCGAAGTCGGTACCGGTGTCCTTGATGTTCTCCGCCGCGACGGTGGCCACCTGCTCCTTGAAGGCCGCAGTGATCTGCTTGTCTAGACCTTTGGCACCGGTATCCGTGATCTTCACGGCGATGGCGTTGTTCTTCTCGTTAACACGGTAGACCAGCTGCGGCTGCGTGAACTTCCCGTCGAGCATGCTCACGAGGTTCTCGCTAAAGTCCTCCGGAATCGTCACCGAGGCATACACGTCTCCCTCTAAAAGGGCTTTCTCGGCTTCGTCGCGCTCAAGGAATTGCCAGCCTATCTGGTCATTCTTTTTGAGTTTCTCAATGACCTCGCTGCCGACATCTATCTTCCCCGTCAGCTCATTGTTAGCACCCTTATCCTCGTTGACCACGGCCACCTTGATATTGTTGGTATGGCCATAAGGGTCACGAAAAGCCGCGATGTTCACCCATGAATACAACGCGGGGGTGATGACGAGCCCGATGAGAATGATCCACGCCCTGGGGACGCGGCCAAGCCTGGCTACATCTCTGATAAAAATCTTCCAACTTTGACGCACTGAAGGCAGTGTACCCGTTGCACCTCCCTGTCTCTAACCAGCCAAAATACATAAAGTAATTTAAATAATTAACAAATAAACTTTAACATGGTTTGCCGGATCAAACCCCTGGCTTTAACATATGGCGATGAAAACTAGACTTCAAGTAGTTGAACTTTTGGTATGGAGATGCCTATGCGTAAGACCTTAATCAGCCTCACCGGCCCCGCCTTCGTTGCTGCAGTGGCTTACGTCGACCCCGGCAACGTAGCCGCCAACATCAGCGCCGGCTCCCACTACGGCTACCTCCTGGTGTG
The DNA here is from genome assembly GCF_001810695.1 of Corynebacterium sp. HMSC065D07. Classification (NCBI taxonomy): domain Bacteria; kingdom Bacillati; phylum Actinomycetota; class Actinomycetes; order Mycobacteriales; family Corynebacteriaceae; genus Corynebacterium; species Corynebacterium sp. HMSC065D07. The sequence continues at coordinate 95,446 of NZ_KV802421.1, read as the reverse complement.
GGTACTCGTCGTGGCCAACCTCATGGCCATGTTCATCCAGTACCACTCCGCCAAACTGGGCCTAGTCACCCACCGCTCCCTGCCGGAAATCATGGGCGAGCGTCTCTCCCGCCGCGCGCGCCTAGGCATGTGGGCCCAGGCCGAGCTCATCGCCGCGGCCACCGACCTCGCCGAAGTCATCGGCGGCGCCATTGCCCTGCAACTCCTCTTCAACCTCCCCCTGTTCGCGGGCGCGCTCATCATCGGCGCGGTCTCCATCATTCTCCTCATCTTCCAGAAGAAGAACCAGTGGTTCGAGGGGCTTGTCATCGGCCTGCTCCTGGTCATCTGCATCGGCTTCCTTGCCGGCCTCGCCATCGCCCCGCCCGACCCCGCCGACGTGGTCGGCGGCCTCATCCCCCGCCTAGAGGGCAAGGACAGCATCCTGCTGGCCGCCTCCATGTTGGGCGCCACCGTCATGCCGCACGCCATTTACCTACACTCCTCCCTGACCAAGCAGCGCTACCCCGACCTGGAAATCCCCCACGTGCTGGCCGGCACCCGCGCGGACATCGCCGTGGCGCTGTCCATCGCCGGGCTCGTCAACGTGGGCCTGCTGGTCCTGGCGGGCTCGGCCCTCTACGGCGTGGACGGCACAGAGACCATCTCCGGGGCCCACACGGCGATTGCCAGCCACCTCGGCCCGCTGGCCGGCGTTCTCTTCGCCATCGGCCTGCTGGCCAGCGGCCTCGCCTCGACGTCAGTGGGCGCCTACGCCGGCTCCGAAATCATGGACGGCCTGCTTCACATCAAGGTCCCCCTACTAGTCCGCCGCCTGGTCACGCTCATCCCGGCGCTGGTCATCATCGGCTGCGGGGTCGACCCCACTATGGCACTGGTGGTCAGCCAGGCACTTCTTTCCCTGGGCATCCCCTTCGCCATCATCCCGCTTTTCCGCTATGCCGGCTCCCGGGACGTCATGGGTGAGTTCGCCGCGAAACCCTGGTCTATGGCCGTGGGCTGGACGCTTGCCGCGCTGGTCATCGCACTCAATCTCGCCCTCGTGCTCCTGCCGCTGCTCTAGGCCGCCTACAATCAGCAGCCATGATTGAAGTAGCAGCCGTCGTCATCCGCAACCCACAAGGCCACGTGCTTACCGTGCGCAAGAAGTCCTCCACCAAGTACCAACTGCCCGGCGGCAAGCCTGAGGCGGGCGAGGCGCTTGTCGACGCCGCCCTGCGCGAAGTCGCCGAAGAAGTAGGCCTCACTCTCGACGCCGAGAGCCTCAACGAACTCGGCACCTTCGACGCCCCCGCCGCGAACGAACCGGGCGAGGTCGTCGTCGGCACCATCTTCACCTGCACCCGCACCGTCACCACCGACGAGCCCCACGCCGCCGCCGAAATCGGCGACACCGCCTGGGTCAACCCAGCTGCACCCGACCGCGAACTTGCGCACCTGTTGCGTGACCGCGTCTTCCCCGCGCTGGCTGGGTAGGTACGTTTTCGTAAATTGCATCTCGAAGCCACAGGCCGCATCGCCTGTTTCTACGCATCTGTAGCAGCGCACCTCCGCGCCCATTTTCTCGGCTCATCAACATAAGACAGAGGCAGGTCCGCTGAAATACCCACCCCTACTCAGGCATTTACTTCTTCCCGCTGGGAAGAAACACAAGGACAATGACCAAAACTGCTAGAGCAATCGTGACAGCATACGGCCATTGAACATAAACGGAAAGCGTCATCAGAATAACGCCAATAGTGGCCAAGATTTTTTTCCACATAAATTATTCTCCCTAACCGGTAGATTCTCTTTGACTGCTCTCCAGACAGTTCAGCAACGTCCATATGGCGAAATTCCAAGCACGCTACCCTAAAACCTTCGCCATTTAGTGCAACGATAGTTTTCAAAAACCAACCCGCTGAGGAAGTGCTTTAACTGGAGCGAGAACTGATACTGCCGCAATCAGCACTACCAGAGGCGCACATTTCTTGGGGCAATACATGCCCTTATCCCTTTCGCGAGAAGATGGCCGAGAACTCGGACACCCCCTAGAGTTACATGTGGTAGACAAATTTGGAAGCAAAAAATGGAAACCGTAGACGAACGTATACACTTCCCCAAAAATCCTTGCGAGAGCCCGCAAGAGGGCGTATCTTGCCGCAATTCGCCCTGCTGACATTTAGCCTCCTTTAGGCTTCGGCCTACCTGCTGCTTCTGTCATTGTCGGCACCATCTTCACCTGCACACGCACCGTCACCACCGACGAGCCCCACGCCGCCGCCGAAATCGGCGACACCGCCTGGGTCAACCCAGCTGCACCCGACCGCGAACTTGCGCATCTGTTGCGCGACCGCGTCTTCCCCGCGCTGGCCTAGCGCCAACTGTCAACACTTCGGCGTCATTGACCCCGAAGCCATCAAGAGCTACCCTTTTGAACATGTTCACTGAACACGTTCACCCATCGCGTTCGGCCGCCAAAGCTGGCACCGACAGCAAGGTCCTGGCCACCGCCTACGATCTCTTCCTCACCCAGGGCTACGCCACCACCAGCATCCGGACCATCGCATCCGAGGCTGGCGTCAGCGTGGGAACCGTCATGGGAGTCGGCGACAAACAAACGCTGCTCATCCGCACCATTGGCCAACACATTTCAGAGCTCCACGACGAGATTCGGGGGCAATCCGATAGCCTCCTCGATGTCCTCAAGCCATTCCTCCAGATGTTCACCGGCCACGAAGAACTCTCCCGTGCGTTCGGCGCGGCACTCATCCAACAAGGAAATCAAGGCGAAGCACTCACCGCGCTCAAAACACTCCTGACCGATGAAATCACCCTGCGCCTTGGCTCCAGACTCAACAGTGACGATGCAGCCGAGTACTCCAACCTGCTATACAACGTCTACCTCGGCTTTCTCATCGGGTGGGCCGCGGGCCTCTACGACACCGAACAACTCACCTCCCAAGCCGCCTCATCCATCGAACGCCTCAACACCGCATTCGGAGTAACCCAATGATCCTAGAATCCTCCCCCGCTTGGCCCTCCCTGCTACTGGCTGCCATCCTGCTTGGCGACGCCGCCCTCTCCCTCAAACCAGTCCCCTTTATCGAAGCCTGCCTCAGCGGCGTCAAACTCCCCAAGGACTGGTGGTGGGCGCTCATTGTCATCAAGTATCTCGCCGCCGCAGGACTCATTGCCGGCCTCTGGTTCCCCGGCGTAGGAATTGCAACCATGGTTGGCGTCATCGCATACTTCTGCGCAGCCGCAGCAGCCCATGTCCGCGCCCACTTCCTCGGTAGCGCATTCTGGATCAACTGCTTAGGCATGCTCGCACTCTCCATCGGAGTACTGATCCTGACGCTCGCACTGAATTAAGACACCAGTCAACCTTTCACGGCTTCCTGAAGGCAGATGCATCATTGCACCCCTTGATTGATGACTTGATGCTTTCTACTCTAAACGTATGCGCACCAGGATAGACCTCCCCTCCTTCGATTGCGGCGGACCAGCTCTAGTTGATCTCAGCGACAAGGAAGCCGTGTGGGCGGCGCTCGATGATCATTCCTGATGTCAACATTCTCGTTCATGCCTTCCACTCCGCAGCACCACAACATGAACCCGCTCAACAGTGGCTAAGTAGTGCTCTGAATCGGCATGAAACAATTGAGCTCCTGGATGTTGTGGCAACAGGCACCTAAAACTCTGCCATCAGGCTCAATGGTAACTTGGCAAATCCCCTGTAAAGTTTGACGCTTATTTCCACTATCCATATCTGAAAAGGCAGACAACGCAGCACGAAAACTTGGTTCCTCAGAATACTCTCTAATTTTCTCTGGGACTGCAGTAAACGAACGCCAGTCTCCAAGTTCGTTCGTCAACTTCATCACCTCATCAGCCGATAGCTTTCGCTTAAGACCTTCGGAAGGATCTCTGTCGAGCCTCTGTTTATATTGACTAGCTTTTGTTATTTCCACCCATCTCCAGATATTTCAAAATCACGGTCTTATATTCCGGCAAGAGATTTTGCAAACCCGAAATCTCATCCTTTCCAAATAAACCTAGCTTTTCATGCTCGATGCTTTCACTAATATCAATCCCTTCATTCAATGACACGGTGACCCCATATGCGATAATCGCAACCGGATTTTCCACTTTCGGATCTCTTAGAAGAAACGCATCTACTAGGGTATCGGGGAGAGTCTCTAAATTTGCCTCTTCTTTCAACTCGCGCTGAGCTGTCTCGCGAAGCGATAAGTCTCCCCTGTCCGGCCAGCCTCCGAGTAGCTCCCAATCCCCCCTAGGATTAAGCCCCAATAGCACCTTACCGCCGAGGACTGGAATAACCTTCACACTAGCGTGAACAAAAAACCATCCAGTTTGAGAGTCGATCATTTTTCTCCTTAGATCACGTTATTGAATGCTTTTGGGGACAAAAAATCTGTAGCTGAGCAAATTCCCGTTACCAATATTACCGAAAGCACGAATGGGTATCCTGCAGAAGAAGCTTGCGCTAAAGCGGCCCTTCCGGTTTTAGAGTGCCTCGCAGCCACAGGACGCAAGTGCTGAACTAGGTGACCAATAATTCTTCGGAACCACCCTGCCCCCATTTCGCCATCAAGCACATTCGCCCGATAATTACTTCTTTTTCATCCCCCACCTCACTACACCGTTCGTTGCTTCGGGAAGTGGCTGCGGGGAATAGCACTCATGAATTTTGGAAAGAGCAAAATATTCGGAGAAAGGGATCTGTTCACAGTGAACTTTACCTTTTGAATCCCACGCGAAAGCGTTCAAGCCATACCAAGCCTTGAATTGTCGCTGCAAGCAATCGAAACCGTTAATTCCAAAGAAACTACACAGCTCGGCAATAGTAAATTCAGCTACAACGCTGTCTTCATGCAGCCTAATTCGAACAAAGCTCTCATCGGGATCGATGTTCGCGTTACTTTCCACATCCCAAATTGGCTCTTTTAGTAACTCCATGACGCTCCCAGCCAGCACAGATTAAGGTCAGCGCCTTCATTCTAAGTTCCCTGCTCACGGGCTGTCGGCATACGAAGGAACTGAAAACGTAAAATCCCGAGCCACCGGTGAAACGATGACTCGGGTTCTGTAGTTTGCGGAGACGAGAGGGACTGAACCTTTACGCCACCTCCATGCAGGTCAGGGCACCTTTTAGAAAATTCATGTTGCAGACTGTTGCGTAATTGTTGCGTAACGGACAGTAGCAACCAACAAGAAAGAGGCACCCATCATGCCCATTGACCTAACCGTCATCCCGCAAGCCAGTACCATCACACCATCCAGCTACCTCACCACAGATGAAGCTGCACACGTCATCCGCGATTGGCAAGCGTACGGCAACACCACCCCGGGGGCCACTCATGGCACTTGGACTATTGGTGTCATCCACTTCATCGACGGTGAAGCACGAGTTACCAGCATTCTGGCTATCCCGCGTAGCGTGAAGCGCGCACCAACCACCCCGGCGCGCTGGGCCACCAACACACAGCCCATACACGTCTGTGGCTCTAGTGCGCTGCCTCACGAGGTGGCGCTATGAGCCTCCAGCAATTGAACGAGACCATGCGGGAACTGAAGGCTAACCTTGAGATGCTGGAGACCATCAACCAGCAGTGCCAGAACTGCACCCCATCCGAATACCAGCGGCTAGAGCAACAGGCCCTGCGAATCATGCGGGCCAACACGCGCCTAACACGCACCATAAGGAATCTCACCAACGAGTTAACAGGAGCACCGCAATGAACACACGCCTGCTTTCAGCAGTGCCCTACTAGGCATTTTCCGCATCTGACGTGCCGTTCTGCGTAGCCATTTAACGAGTTGTGGGGTACCTCCACCCCTTGCCGGTTAGTTCATCGCCTTAAACGGCGATATTGAACAGGGAAAATAGAGCCTGCTTGCACCCTTTGTTGAAACACCCTAGGCGGGGACTGTCAGTAGGTTCTATCCGCTGGTAATTGCCGCCTGTTTGGGTGGGCCTCCACAGGCAGGCGGAGACAGTGACTTTATGCCAAAAAAGGCAGAAAGTATCGGTACGCCCCGGCCATGAAAGCTAGGACAGGGTGAGGTAGGTAGCGCGTGCGCGTGAGAGAGATTAGGGGGTGTCCTATGTGTCCTATGCAGGTCAGGGACTATTTTTGGGTGTCCTATGGGGTGTCCTGTAGGTGTCCTATGTGTCCTATATGGGGTGCGGATAGGACAGACAGGACAGGGATAGGACAGGGGTAGGACACCCTAGAAACATGCTTCTACCTGCACAGGACAGATAGGACAGGCATTTTAGGCTTCACGGTGGCGCATATCGTCCAGCACGAGGTGAAAGTTAGGGCCACGTTCAATAAGTTGCCCACCTGTGTCAGTGCGAGAGAAACGCACGGCCTCCATCCCTGCCAGGGCAGTACCGGCCTGTCTCATTAGTGGTCTATCCCTACTGGCAAGTGTCTGGAGGAAATGCGTCCAGTTAACAGGTGGGGCACCATCGTCTACCCCGTCAATGTGGTTCAGGGCGCGTAGTTGGAACTTCTCTAGCTTGTGTTGCTTTCGGGCCTGCTGTTCCTCTTGTGCAAGTTCCTTGCGCTCTAGGAGGTCAGCAGCGCGCTGTACCTCTAGGTCTTTGGAATAGCTAGCGGCAAACACCTGCACCCTATCGGAATAGTCCATAAGCACCCCGGCGCGCCTCCAGTCATCCATGCTCACGCTGTCACTAGACCGCAATAACGCTAGCCCGGCGGCTACCTTGCACTGCGTCTGTGTGCGGTGGCCTGTGTTGTTGCTTGAGACACCATAGGCAGATAGCAAATGTTGCTGCTGCCATACCTTGCGCTTAATCTCGTCTGGAAACGATACGGGCGTTCCGGCAAGCACTTCTTTGGGAACCATGACGGCCATTAGGCGGGTAGTTCCTTCCGGGCGCTCATACAGTTTGCCGGGGTCTAGTAGTTCTGCCCACACGAAACGGTGCCTAAATCCGTCATCCTCACCATCCAGCAGCAGGTGCGCTTTATCGGGCTGTGTGAAGTGTCCCAGGTTTTGTTCCGTTTGAGTAGATGGGAAAATCTGGAACATGCCAAGAAAATTTGACCAGGATGCAAAGGACCGTGTGGTCCGTCTCGTGGAGGACCGCATCTTGGCGGAAAGCATGTCGATGCATCCCGCGTGCTAGGCAGTAGCTTCAAAGTTGGGGGTTTCATGGCACACGGCTCGTCTATGGACTTAAGCCTGCTCGTCGTGCGGGAAACATCCCAGAACCTGTTCCTGAAGATTTGGCTACCGAAAATGCCAGGCTACGCCGCGAAAATCAAGAGCTTCGAGATACCAACGAGTTGCTGAAGGCTGCGTCAGCTTTTTCGCCTCACGACCAGGCCCCAAACGTTAAGAAATGATCCGGTTCATCGATAAATACCGGAATCATTTCTCTGTCGAGTTCATCTGCACCGGAGTTGAAGATTAACCGGGCTGGTGGGTTTATCACCTCGCGTGGTTATCGCCAGTCCAAAGCCCGTGGGCTTAAATGCTCGTCGCCTTCGTGACGCTGTGCTGATTGAACGCATTGGTGCCATTCATCGGGATAATTACGGTGTCTACGGCGTGCGGACAATGTGGCATGCGCTTGACCGTGACGGAATCGACATCGGTCGTGAGCAAACCGCCCGGCTGATGCGCCTAGCTGGTGTTTCTGGCACAGGCACAGGCGGATCACCAATCACAACCCGTACACCTCAACAGGCCGGATCTGCGCCCGGATTTGGTCGAGCGTGAGTTCAAAGCCCAAGGCCTTAAACAAGCTGTGGGTGGCCGACATTACCTACGTGCGTACGAAGAAGGGTTTTGTGTACACCGCGTTTGTCACTGACGTTTACTCCCGGCGGATCGTCGGATGGGCATTATCGGACTCGATGCGCACCGAGGTATTACCGCTGCAAGCACTCAACCAAGCGATTGTGAGCGCGAAGGAAACAACAGGCCTTATTCACCATTCGGATCACGGCTTATAGTACGTCAGCGTTGTCTACAACCAGCGTCTCGCCCAGCACGGGATTGCCGCTTCCACTGGGACCGTCGGTGACTGAAATGACAATGCTCTAGCTGAAAACGTTAACGGCTCTTACAAGAATGAGCTCATCCATACTCGCAGGTGGAATGATGTTGTCGAGGTAGAAATCGCGACGTTCGAGTGGGTGTCATGGTGGAACGAGGTAAGGCTCCACCAAAGCCTGGGATATCGAACCCCAGCCGAGGTGGAAACCGAATTGTGGAAGAAGAACCCGCAACAGGGAATAATAGAAATCAAGGAACATGCCTAGGAACAAAACTCGGGGCACTTCAAGCCCCTTATATGGCTCTGGATGTGGTGATTGCTGCAGAACCGTCATCAGTAAGGGTGACTTTTCCATCTACGCGGTAGACTTCACGCAACATTTTTGCGGTTAACACGTCCTTAGCTGCTCCGTGTGCGTATACAGTGCCCGCGTGGAGTACCGCAATGCGGTGAGCGAAGCGCGCTGCTTGTGAAAGATCGTGCATCGAAACCACGACCGCCGCGGGTGCTTCAGCTGCATAGGCGCGAATATGCTCCATGAGGATGAGCTGATTTCTTAGGTCAAGAGCGCTGGTTGGCTCGTCCAGTAGTAATGCCTGCGGCCGGCATACGATGGCCTGGGCGAAGCTTACTAATTGACGCTGGCCGCCGGAGAGCTGGGACATTGTTCGGGATTCTAGGTCTTCTAGCCCCAGCCGCGTGAGGACCGAGCTGACTCGGTCCTGTGTGGATGTGGCTACCCGTAGTCCGCTGAATCCCGTCCGGGAATGCTGGAGTGCCAGAAGTACCGATTCGAATACGGTAAGGGTGCTTTCCGGCGGGGGATCCTGTGGCAAATATACTGCCTCGGGCCCAGTGACGTCGCCGCTGAATCGGCATAGGTTAGCCATGCAGCGCAGCAAAGTCGACTTACCAGCGCCATTAGGGCCGACGAGGGCGGTGACGGTTCCAGCTTCGATCTTTGGGAGACATACGTCATTCAGTATCTGTTCGTCTCCATGGGAAAAGCACAGGTTATCTACCCGGAGTGTGGGTTCTGGCGGAACCGTGGGCGGTTGTTCCACGAGGGGGTCCTTTCTGGGGCAGGAAGTACTGGGAGAGGCGATCATTAGGTTGAGGAGACAGTTCGGGGGCGGCGTCGCAAAACAATGAGGACGACGAACACGGGAACGCCCACAATCGCGGTGATGATGCCGACAGGCAGAATCGCCCCAGGCTGGATCAGCTTGGATACCACTGAGGCTGAGGTCAGCAAAAGCGCACCTGAGATGATGGACGTGGTGAGGAAGAAGCGTTGGTCCTCACCAACGAGCATCCTGGCGATATGTGGGCCGACGAGTCCGATGAAACCAATTGTCCCGGCCATCGAAACGGCAGTTGCCGCCATAAGGGAGACTCCCACCAGCGTGTACGTGCGCAGCTTTGGGATATTGATACCCATGGACCTAGCGCGGTCGTCGCCCATTCGAAACGCGGTCAGCGTCCACGCATTGCGGTAGAAGTAAGCAATTCCGATTAGTGAGATGACCGCGAGAAGGCCGATCTGAGGCCACGTAGCGCGCGTAAGGCTGCCCAAGGTCCAGAAAACCACCTGCTCTAATTGGGTCTGCGAGGCGAGGTACTGCATTAGCGCTAGTAGAGCATCGAAGAGGAACACGATGGCTATGCCCAGCAGAATCATTCCCTCGGTACCAGAGCTCTTTGACCGAGAGAATAGGACGATCACCGCACAGGCCGCGAGGGCGAAGACCCAAGCACTGCCCGCCATTCCCAGCGCTGCCCCGATTCCCGCCGCGGTGAATCCTGAGACGGTGGCAAAGGCTGCGCCAAAGCTCGCAGCGGCGGAAATGCCCAGCGTATAGGGCTCTGCCAAGGGGTTATCCAAGATGGTTTGCATCTCTGCGCCGGCAGCAGCGAGGGTGCCACCGATGAGCACCGCTGTGACGGTCATAGGCAGACGTATATCAAAGATGATCTGCCAGTCAATTGGGCGGGAATCGCTGGGGTGAAAGAGCACGTAGAGCGCCTCATTTGCGTTCAAACTGCTGCCGATGAGGAAATCTATGGCAATGGTGACGCATAGCAGGGCCGTAAGCCCTGCGATGATCGCTACCTTTCGCCTGCTAGCTGTTCGGTACCAGTTTGACCGGGGGCGTTGCCGTTGCGGGGTAGAGTTTTGGTCGTCCACCTCGCTTCCGGTGGCAATTGATTGCGCTCGTGCTCCGTGGCTCATGGCAAACCAGTCCAGAAGGTGCCGCTAGCCTCCACAGGGAGGAATTTTTCATGTAGTTCTTCCAAATCGGCCTGCGGGTCGACATCGGAAAACAGGTCGGGGTGCATGGCTTTGGCAAACCACTCGATGGCTAGGTAGTTGTATGGGGAGTCGTAGAAGTGATGCCACGCAGCGTAGGCCCGCTTGTTCTTGACCGTCCGCATTTCCTTAAGGACAGGTTGCCCGTCAACAACGCGTTGGAAGTCTTTGGCTGCCTGTTCGGTGGACTCGTCGTAGCCCAGGGGTACAAAGCCATTCTTCTTTGGCTGCTGCTTGGCGCCGGTCCAGTCTGCGCCGGTGGCGATGATGACGTCTGGGTCTTTTTCAGCTAGCGCCTCGGGAGAGACTTGCCCCTGCTTGGCGTCGATCATATCGTCGCCCACGTTTTCGCCACCCGCTGCGTTAACAATTTGGGCTAGGTTGGACTTAGCGAAGGTAGAGCAGCAGTCGAAGTAGCCGGGAGCTCGCCAGAGGAAGGTCGGTGTGGGGGTGGCCTTGGCTTTTTCTAGGCGCTCCTGAACCATGTTCACCTTGGACTCATAGAACTCGGCATACTCTTCCGCTTCCTTCTCGTGGCCGAGTACCTTGCCGAGCAAGCGCACGCTCGGTGCGGTGTTCTTCACCGGGTCGGTAAAGTAATCGACGGTAACCGTGGGGATTCCGGCCTTTTCTAGACCGTCTACGATGCCAGCATCCTGGGCGGCTTCGAAGCTGCTTGCGGAGACAATGAAGACATCTGGACGGGAATTCAAAGCTTGCTCAACGGACATCGAGCCGTCGTAAACTTCACCAGTTTGCTCAATATCTTCGATCTCTGAGAATTTCTGTTCGTACTTCTTGTACGTGCCAGGGTCGTTCTGCTCCAGGTCATCTGGCCAGGCAACGATGCCCTGGAGCGGGTTTTCTTTGTTGAGGATGGATGTCGTGTAAAGCATCCGTTGCCCGCCCATGAGGACCCGATCGACGTTCTTCGGGACCTCGACTTCGCGCCCGAGAATGTCGGTGATCTGTTGCTTTTCTCCGTCATCTGCGGTCTGTTGTTCATCGTTAGTGCTGCAGGCAGCGGTCATAAGGAGGGCAGTGGCGGTGACGGCTGAGGCGACTACGCGGGCCATTCGGTGGTGAGGGGCGCGTGGGGTTTTAAAACCGCGAGCCCTAGTTGTCGTGAGGGACAAGGCAATCCTTTCTTCCAAGTGGATCTATTAGGTTAGCCATACCTTTGTTTATCTACAATGGGTGATGAAACTTTTACCCCCAACATTCCCGTTAAGTCAGTTCATTCAGTCGGCGGGAATATGTGCGTAGCAGCAGTACCGCCGTGGTTGCGAAACCCATGATGAGTCCTAACCAGACGCCATATCCTTCCCATCCGAGGAGCTTTCCAAATATCAGAATCCCGGGGACGCCAACCAGCCAGTACCCGACGAGGGTGCAGCGTAGCCCTGAGGTGGTGTCTTTCAGGCCTCTCAGTAGGCCCACTGCCACGTTTTGGATTCCTTTGGCGAACTGTTGCAGTACCGCGAGACATAGGAGCAGGACGGCAATGTGAAAGGTGGTGGGATCTGCCTCTTTTAAGAAAGGATGCAGTACCCACCTGCCCAACAGAAGCCACAGCGCGCCCATTATTCCCAGATACGTGACCACGACGAACAATATGCGTCGGGTAATCTCGCGCACTGAGTCGGCACTCTCGGCCCGAGCCCTTGTGATCAGCACCGAGCCGCCGTGAGAAAAGCCGATGCACACTTGGTAAACGATGTACGCCAGTTGGTTCACAATATTGTGCGCCGCTAGCATCTGTGGGCTAAAGGTCCCCATCACTAAACCGGCGATGGTTGTTATTGCAGCCTCCGAGCCATAGGTCAGACTGACTGGTACCCCGAGGCGGACGAGGCGGCAGATAGTCTCCCCATCTCCTTTACACGGAAGGATGTGGAAATAGGGCTGTAGCTCGGGAATGCGCAGTACCACAATCCGGAAGGCCAGGAAGGTAAGCAGTTGGATGACAGTTGTAGAAAGCCCGATGCCCGCTACCTTCCAGTGATCCGAGGCTGCCCATGTCATAAATAACCAGTTCAATGCGATATTTATAAATATCGATATCAGCGTGATGGTTAACAGGGAGCCGGGTTTTCGCATGCCCACGGCGAATTGGCGCAGGACGTTGAGCCACATCATCGGGACTAACCCGGGTGCGAGCGCAAGGGTCATGGCGAAGGTGAGTTGGGCAACGTGCTTGTCGATGGGCAGAACAAGGACCAATCCGCCTAGGGCGATGACCAGTAACGCGCCGAGAATTGCAGTGCCAGTGGCCACCGCGAAGGAGGAGCGCACAGCCCGCCGGATCTGTTCTGCTCCCGCCTCGCAATTTTGACAAGAGGTTTTCTCTTTTTCCATTTTTGCTGCTGCTTCAGCCACAAGATTTGCCCCGGCCGTCACCATGCCCACGCACATCGTGCGGATCTGGTTGTAAAGCTGCATCGCTAGGCCGCCGCCGGCTATCGCCAGTACGCCCACGGACTGCAGCATCAATACGTCCGTGGTGGTCAATGCAACTCCGGCGAGTTGTACTCCAGCGATGGGAAGGGAAATTCCCAGAACTTCGCGATATTTCCGGATGGATTTCAACCTCGCAGCCACCTTCAACTTCGGACTAACATTCGTCTCGGCCCTCGCTTCTCATCTTCTAAACCTCGCCCATTTTGGCGGCTGGTCTCCAATGTGCTGCGGTTTCTAGCGGTAGATACGCAGCACATCCGATTCATTTGCGGCCTCCAGGCCGTTGAAGCGAATGGCGCTGCGATACATCTGCACCAAAGTTGCAATCGGACGCTGCCGTCTGCACCATGGAAATTAGTGGTTCGCCCCTGCGGATTCAGCTGGTGCTGGCCGATGCCCCAGCGGTACCACCGTTGGTTGAGACCGAATCCCGTTCAGGGCTGGTGTTTGCAGCGGCAGAGACTCCCTTCGGAAAGTATAAAGATTATACCTAGTTTAGGTAAGGCTACCATAATTGAAGATTTCCACTTCAAACACTTCAGGTGGAAGGAGTGTGAAGATGGATAGGAGAGACTGAAGTGCGGCTACCCACAGGCCCGCTGTGTAGGTGCCTTCCTGTATGACAGTTATCTGGCCTTTGTTGGTCACCCCCAACGAGTTACCGCTGTAGATATTTAGCAGCGTGCTACGCAAGGTCGATCCCTTCCGGGTAAGCAACGTGTGCAATTTACCTACCTCTGATTCTTCAATCAGCACCGGGTGGGCAATGCTTGCACCTTCCGGCGGCTGGAGAGCATCAGTTATCCCCTCCCCGCTCCCGGGGTGAACTGGCCACGGCTTCAGGAGTGTTTGGTCATCGAACACCTGCACGCTGTTGCGCACGAGACGCATAAGGCGGTCTTTACCCGCGCCGGGCTTGCCGAGCAGCACGATAAACAGGTTCATGCTGCCTCTACCCATACCGGCATCGAAACCAACGTTTCCCGGCATGGAAGACAGCACGTATTGCACTACAGCCAACAGGAAGGCCACCGGCGGGGCACCGTTAGCGCGGGCGTGCTCACGTACTTTCTGCACGGCTTCACCTGCCCCGTCAAACAGGTCATGCTCCAGGTGCTCCCATCCGTCATAGTCCAGGGCACCGCTCATAGTCTTTGGTCTATCCACGGCGACTACCTCCCCATGCTTCATCGGGTGCGTCTGTACGTGGGCCTAAAGGGTCACGGTGCCCGCTAGGCAGTGGCGGCATTCTTAAACCAGCATCACAGCGGCGGGTAGCGGCCTGCACAGCTTCTAGGGCGTGCTGCTTCTCGTTGAGTTCATCAACTAGGCGGTAATCAACAGTTCCCATTAGGCCACCTCCACCCCGGCGCGCCGGGCTACGTCAACGAGGCCACCTAGGCGGCTCAAGCAGCGGGCTATCTCTTGTGTGCTTGCCGTGGCTGTGGCTAGGCAATCCTCCCCCACCACCACAAGGGCACGCCTTAAGCGGGCCTGCTTCATGCCTAGGGCCAGGTGTTCTACATCCGGCCATGCGGGCGGTAAGTAGGCTCCAGTAGAGACAGCTATAAGGGCGCGGGCTACTGTGTCCTGCTGGAGAGCACCGGCCTGCTGGAGGTGTTGCTGTACGCGCTCAGCAGCTACCGGGGCATCACTACAGCCTGCCTCCACGAGGGCGTGAGCACAGGCCACCACAGCAGCGAACACAGTGTGATTATGCGGGGCGTGGAAGTCATGCGGAACGAGGGTGTTGGCTAGAGTCAGAACGCGGTTAGCGGGTGCGCCAATCAGGCCACGGATTAAGCCCTGTTCACCTAGTTCAGGGGTGGCTGTGCTGGTATCGTCAATGGCGATAACATCGCCTGTTTCGTTATCCTGCACCTGCCCTTGCCCCGGGTGGGTGCTCTTTTTTGGGGTGGTCACTCTAGTCATCGCCCCCGCTCCACTTGTTGGTGGGGGTAAACAATGCGTCTACGTCTTCCTGCTTAAGACGGATAGCGCGCCCGGCCCTATACGCCACGAGACGGCCCTCCGCAATGTAGCGGCGGATAGTTCGGGGGGATAGTTGCGTGAACTCGGATACTTGCACAATGGTGCGCATCTGATTGCTAGGCATGGCTTTAAGTTGTCACGTGCGGAACCGTTGTGCCAGAGGTTCATGCAGGGCAAGGGGTATATGCCGCATGACACACATCAACACTAAGGTAAGTCTAAACGCCCGCTACCTGCGTAAATTCCACCTAGCACCCCTTATCCCCCTCCATCGCCCCTTATGCCGAATGAGCACGCTAGAACGTAGTTAAGTGACATAATCTAGAACTGGAATAGGGCTAAAATCTAGTGGGACATATCACACTAGATGGGGTTAATCGAAAGTAGTAACTCTACGAAAGTGAAGCGTTAACCTTCTCCATCAACGAGGTTGTGCGCCCGGCACGAACCTTCATGTAAACATCCAAAATTGTGGCCACATCGTCCTGCCCCAACAGCGTGCCAATCTCTTTCAAGTGCGCGCCCTGCTCAGCCAAACGAGTAATCAACCAATTGCGCCCACAGTGCGGATCAATATCGTCACACACCCCGGCCTTCTCTTTCGCACGGGCAAGAGCACTGCGATAACTCGTGTCCATCATCAACTGCCCCGTATTAGTGGTGGTGAACAGGCGGGCGCGCCGGGTACCAGCAGCAGTACGCAACACAGTGGACTCAGCAGGCACATACAGGGCCAGGTGCTCCAGGAAGTAGGGCACATCCGCGCCCATAATCGGAACCTCACGGTAACCCGCTTTAGTCTTAGGCGGCTGCACCTCCATGTGGTTGCCTCCACCATCCGTAATGCGCTGTGCGTTCTGCTTGACCTGCACACTCACACGCGGCATCCACGGGGCAGGCAAGTACTCTACGTGAACATCCTCAGCCTCCAGGGCCAGGGCCTCACCAATCCTCAGCCCGTGATGAAGCACGAGGGATGTTAGGGCCTTATAGCGGGCGGGCATGTGCTTCAGAATCGCCTTAAGCTCCCAATCCTCCGGCAAGTACTTTTCTTTCGTGGCCACCTTCTTGCCAGCGTCTGGAACATCGACCGGGTTAACGGTGAGTATCTCACGGCGCACGGCTTCAGCGCACGCGGCCTTAAGGCGCTTATAGGCCTGCTGGTTAATCGTGCGGGCCTTTGGATAGCAGCGCTGCACCCCATCCCACCAGCGGTACACGTCCGCTTTAGTCAGCTCCACCAGACGCACATTCTTCAGGTGGCACACGTCCGCATCGTCCGCGCCGGTGCCATACGGCTCAGTAATCCGCACGCGGGTAACGCGCCTGTAGTTCTGCATGGTGGACTTGCGGGGCGGCTCAGGGCGCTGCTCCAGCAACTCGTGAAACCTGTCCATCCACTCCCCTACAGTCTCCGCGTCTACTTCCTGCTTTGCGCGGCGCTGCTTTGGTGGTGTCCACTCTTCTAGGTCAATCAACTTACGTTCTGTTGCCAACCAGCCACGGGCATCTGTGCGCGTCTCGAATGAGCGACCGGGGGTGTGCCTAGCCCCATCCGGGCCTGTGTACTGTGCGGTGAACCTCCGGCCCTTCTTGCGGACAGTTCCCCAATCGCTACGAGTGCGGCGTGTGCGTGCCATGTCTTATGTCCCTTTTTCGTGGGGCCAGGTCTTGCGCAACTGTTGCGTAACTGTTGCGTAGTGAGTGCTATTAGTGGCAACTCATGGCCACCTGTGGCAACATAGTATCACGCCAATGACCAGCACAGATACAACAAAACCCCCGGTGAACACTCACCAGGGGAAATGCAGTTTGCGGAGACGAGAGGATTTGAACCTCCGGACCTACGCAAGTAAGTCAACTCCTTAGCAGGGAGCCCCATTCGGCCGCTCTGGCACGTCTCCAGCGATTCGCAATGAATCGTCCATCACTCTACCTGAGCGCTTCCCCTAGGGACAAAATGGGGCTTCCCTATTCTTTCCCTGAAGCGCCGCATGCAGCTTGAGAGCCACGTAGAGAGCCGCGCAGCGCCAGCCATCATCCAGCACGCCGGGCCCAAGAATCTCGCGGACGCGGTCTAGGCGGTAGTGCAGCGTGGCGCGGTGAATGTAGAGTGCAGCGGCGGTCACAGAGACGTTGCGGGAATGCTCAAAGTAGGTCAGCAGGGTGTGCCAATAGGAATTGCGGGGGTCGTCGAGAAGCACGGCAGCATCCGGGCTCATCTCCACCACCGTCGCTGGGGTCAGCTCCCACCCGCGCAGCAGACGCCACGCGCCCGCCTCTTCCCAGCGCAGCGAATCCTGGCCACAGAGTTTGGCCACGTCCGCCATGAGTCGCGCCTGCGGGGCCGTCGGCGCCGAGCCGCGCGCCACCACCTCAGCGCCGGCGACAAGCGCGGCACTCTGCAACTCCTCCATGAGGGCCTCGGTGTCCTTGTCATCGCGGCGGCACTCAACGAGCACGAGGGAATCGTGTGAATCCGCGACCAGAAAAGGCCGGCGCACCAACGGGCGGGCAAGTTCCACGGCCACCGCGCGCTGATCGCCTTCCACCAGCACGCGATGCACGGTCAGCTCACCATCGGAGGGCAAGAGATCGCGCTCCCGCGCACCGGCCAGCGCAGCCGGATCACCTGTGAGCACCTCGCGGGCCAGCTCACCGAGCTGTTGGGCGCGGGCAGCGAGGGGTGCATCGCGTGCGTCGATAAGCCTGGCCAGGGGCGCAAGCAATGAATCCAGGCGGGCCAAGGGGGCGTCGCCCAGCACAGGCTCATCAATAATCCACAGATAACCCACCAGCCTGTCCTCGTGACGCAAGGGAATGACTACACGGGGCAGCATGTCATAGCGCGGGTTAGCGGGCAGGCGTACCGGCAGCACAGCCTCTTGGATTCCGAAGCTCAGCATCCACGGGATGGGCTCCGGGGGCGGGGTGCGATTAAGAATAGAGGCCGCCCGGTTCTTATCGATGGCACCGATTTGCGCACTAGCCGCAATCACCGCGATGGCGGGGGTAGTCACCTCAACGGAGCGCTGCAGGATCTGAGCGCATTCGTCGACGATATCCTGGATGCTCGTCAGCTGCGGGGGTGTCACTTTTGACATATGTCAAAGATACTTCCGAATATTGTCTAGTGACAAACAAAACTGTGCTGCGCAATAATCTCCTACAGCTAAATGACCCACGTCACACATATACGTTCATGAAGGGCGTCTACATGACCACAACCAACAATTCCGTCAGGGCACAGGACGTTGTCGCCAGCGATAACACCAGTGCAGACGACGGCCTGCAGCGCGGCATGAAATCGCGCCACCTGCAAATGATCGCCTTCGGCTCATGCATCGGCACGGGCCTCTTCTTGGGCTCCGGTGCCTCCATCCAGGAGGCCGGTCCCGGCGTTATCGCCGCCTACGCCATCGGCGGCTTCATCATCTTCCTCATCATGCGCATGCTCGGTGAGATGGCCGTGGAGCACCCCGTCGCCGGCTCCTTCAGCGCCTACGCCCGCGAGTACATCGGCCCTATTGCCGGCTTTGTCACCGGCTGGAACTGGTGGTTTACCACCATCGTCGTCGGCATGGTGGAGCTCACCGCCGCGGGCACCATCATGGACTTCTGGTTCCCCGGTATCCCGCACTGGCTCACCGCCCTCGTCGCGCTCGTCATCGTCACCGCCATCAACCTGGTGCACGTCGGGGCCTTTGCCGAGGCGGAGTTCTGGCTCTCCCTCATCAAGGTCGTCGCACTCATCCTCATGATCGTCGTCGGCGCGGCCATCGTCTTCGGCCTTACCCCGGAGCCCGCCCTCGGCTTGAGCAATATCACCGAGCACGGAGGCTTCTTCCCTAACGGTGCCGCCGGTGTGCTCTTCTCCCTCGTCGCGGTGATTTTCTCCTTCGGCGGCATCATCTCCATCGGCACCGCCGCAGGCGAGGCGCAGGATCCCGCCAAGAGCCTGCCCAAGGCCATCAACAACGTGATCTGGCGCATTCTCATCTTCTACGTCGGCGGCATCGGCATCATCGTGCTGCTCGCTCCGTGGAACGAACTGGATACCTCCACCTCGCCCTTCGTGCGCGCGCTGAGCACCCTGGGCATTAGTGCCGCGGCCACGGGCCTTAACCTCATCGTGCTCGTCGCCGCCGTCTCCGTGTTCAACACCATGACCTTCTCCGGCGCGCGTATGTTGCGGGATCTCTCCCGCGGCGGCCAAGCCCCGCCCTTCTTCAACTCCGTCAGCGCCAAGGGCGTTCCGGTTCGCGCTCTGCTTTTCAACGCCCTACTCATGGGCTCTGCCGTGCTGCTTAACTTCCTCTTCGAGGGCAAGATCCTGATTGTTCTCCTCGCCATCATCGTTGGTGCGGAGCTCATCTCCTGGTCCGCCATTGCCGTAGCACACCTGAACTTCCGCAAGCGCTGCCCGGACGCGGCCTTCCGTGCGCCCCTCTACCCCATTGCCAACTACCTGTGCTTGGCCTTCTTCGCGCTCGTCATCGTTTTGATGTTCATGTTGCCGGACTACCGCACCGGCGCCATTGTCCTACCCTGTTGGATTGTGACCTTGGCCCTCATCTGGCTGGGCAAGAAGCGCCACGACGCCCGAAACAAATAGAAAGGACTTCCTCATGCAGACCACCATTGGTGATTTCATCCTGGACCGCCTCAAGGCCATCGGCATTACTGAAATCATCGGTGTGCCCGGTGACTTCAACCTGAGCTTCCTCGAGCAGATCGAGGCCTCCGAGGGCATCCGCTTCGTCGGCGCTTGCAACGAGCTCAACGCCGCTTATGCCGCCGACGGCTATGCCCGCCAGAAAGGCGTGGGCTGCCTGCTCACCACCTATGGCGTGGGCGAGCTTTCCGCCCTCAACGGCATCGCGGGTGCACGTGCCGAGCACGTCCCGCTGGTGTCGCTGGCGGGCGCGCCGCCGCAGTATGCGACCGAGTTCCGCTGGAACCTGCACCACTCGCTTGCCGACGGCGACTTTGCCAACATGCTGGATTCCTTTGCACCCTTCACCGAGGTGGCCACGCGTGTGTCCCCCATGAACGTGGTCGAGGAATTCGACCGTGCCCTGCACACCTGCCTGCGCGAGAAGCGCCCGGTGCACATCCAGATTCCTTCCGATATCACGCACCTGAGCATCGAGGTCCCCGACGAGCCTTTCTCCACCGAGCTCGCCCCCTCCGATCCGGAGCGCCTGAACGCCGCTGCGGATTACGTGCTGGAGCACCTCGCGAAGGCCAAGGACCCGATCATCCTCATCGACCAGGACACCAACCGCCACGGTTTCACTGAGAAATTCCGCGCCATCATCGACAAGGCCCAGCTGCCCTACTCCCAGCTCTCCTCCGGCAAGGCCATCTTGTCCGAGCGCCACCCGCTCTTCATCGGCACCTATAACGGCGCGGCCTCGGCGCCGGGCGTGCAGGAGCGCATTGAAAAGTCCGACTTCCTGGTCACCACGAACCCGCGCTTCATCGAGGTCAACTCCGGTTCTTTCACCCACAACCTGGCCGATGCCCGCGTCTATAACTTCGGCGACCAGCACCTCAACGCCGACGGCGAGTACTTCGTGGGCATTAATACGCTGGAGCTTCTCGACGTCCTCCTCGACCGCATCCCGGAAGCTGGGGCATCGACAAGCGCGGCTTTCGAGCCCGAGCCCTTCGAGCCGAACCCGGATGCCCCGCTGACCCAGGAGCGCATCTGGCCGCAGATGCTCGGCTTCATCCAGGAAGATGACGTGGTCATCGCCGAGGCCGGCACCTCCAATATCGGTCTGGGCCAGCAGCGCATGCCCGAGGGCGTGCAGTACATCAACTCCACCATCTGGGGTTCCATCGGCTTTACCCTGCCGTGCGTGCTGGGCTCGCAGCTGGCTAACCCGGAGCGCCGCCACGTCCTCTTCATCGGTGATGGCTCCTTCCAACTCACCGCCCAGGAGCTCTCCACCATCGTGCGCCAGGACCTCAAGCCCATCATCGTGCTGGTCAACAACGATGGCTACACCATCGAGCGCTACATCCTGGGCATGGAGCGCGAGTACAACGAGATCCAAATGTGGGATTACACGGCTCTGCCGAAGGTGTTCATGAAGGACACCACGATGGAGTCCTACGTGGCCTCGACCGAGGGCGAATTGGCCAAGGCCCTGGAGGATATCGCCGCCCACCCGGAGCGCGGCGCCTTCCTTGAGGTGCGCCTCGACGCTTTCGACGCGCCGAAGGGACTTCAGGCCTTCGGCCCGCAAACTGCAGATTTCGACTTCGGGCCCCGCGGCCCCCGCAACGCCTAAGGTGGAGAACATGATTCGACCAGACCTTTCCTCCCTGCCCGTCTACGTCCCCGGCAAGAATGCCGAGCACGCCTTGAAGCTCTCCTCCAACGAGGCAACCCAGGAGCCGCTGCCCGGCGCGCTCAAGGCCATGGAGACTGCCGTCGCGCACGTCAACCGCTACCCGGACATGGGTGCGGTGGAAATCCGCAAGGCACTCGCCGAAAACCTTGGCGTTAGCCCTGAGCAGGTCACCACCGGCGCGGGTTCCTCCGCCATTTGCCAGCAGCTGGTGCAGATCACCTCGGTGCCCGGTGATGAGATTGTCTTCCCCTGGCGCTCCTTTGAGGCTTATCCCATCTTCGCGCAGGTCGTGGGCGCCACCCCGGTCAAGGTTCCGCTCACCGCGGACCACCGCGTGGACTTGGAGGCCATGGCGGCTGCCATCACGGACAAGACCCGCCTGATCTTCGTATGCAACCCGAATAACCCCACCGGTTCCATCATCACCAAGGAGGAGTTCGACGCCTTCCTGGCCAAGGTCCCGAAGGACGTCATCGTGGCGCTCGATGAGGCCTACATCGAATACAACCGCAACGAGGCCGTCCCGCTGGCCACCGACTATGTCCACACCCACGACAACGTCATTGGCCTGCGCACCTTCTCCAAGGCCTATGGCCTGGCCGGCATCCGTTTGGGCTATGCCTTCGGCAACGCCAAGATCATCGAGGCCTTAAGCAAGGTGGCCATCCCGTTCTCCGTGAACTCGGTGGCGCAGGTTGGTGCAGCGGCCTCGCTGGCCGCTCAGAAGGAGCTGCGTGAGCGCACCGATGAGACCGTTAAGCAGCGCGACCGCCTGGTCAAGCACTTCGCAGACTTTGGCGTTCCGGAGTCCCAGGCCAACCACATCTGGTTCGCCGCCGACAGCATTGCGAAGCTGGGCTCCCCGCAGGAGGTCGCCGCACAGCTCGCCGAGAATGACGTCCTCGTCCGTGCCTTCCCCGAGGGCGTGCGCATTTCCGTCACCACGGCGGAGGAGACCGAGACGCTGCTCAAGGCCTGGGACGCGGCCTTCGGTGCGCAGGGCTAGTTTCCGCGTTAGAGTGCAGTTGTGAAGACATTTATCAATTTTGCACTCAACGTCATTGCCGTCGCGGTGGCCTTCTGGGCCGTGGTAGCGATTGTCCCCGGAATCGACATCGTTCCCGCTACTACCCAGAACTTCTTGCTCATCGCGGCGGTCTTCATCATCGTCAACGAGGTCGTCACCCCGGTGCTCCGCTTCCTCGGCGCACCGCTGACCTGCCTGACACTGGGCCTCTTCGCGCTCGTCATCAACGGCGCGGTCCTGCTCCTCGTCAGCGCGCTGATGGACTCACTCGTCATCGACGGCTGGGGCGCTGCCATCATCGGCGCGATTGTCCTCGCGATTGTCTCAAGCGTGGTGAACTTCTTCACCAGCCCGCTGCGAACTCGACACTAACCGCCGGCAAAAGGCGGGAGGACGTCGACGCGGGAAGCGTCGGCAAGCACGGCGTCTTCCTTTGCGCTCGCGCCATCCACCAGGAAGGTGCAGCGCTCCAGCACCTCCGCAAAGCTCATGCCGGCCTCGGTGCTACCGGTATGCCGAGCACGCAACACGTCCAGCAACTCCCCCAGCGTCGCCGCCTGCGCCGTGTCCTGCGCGCGCCCCGCGGCGGCGCGGGCTGCGGCAAAGTAGTGTATATCAACCATGGTTGCCACTATGCCAGCCTCCGTGACAGGAAGGAACTCGATGCGCACTTATGAGGAACACCTCGCCGCCGTTCGCGCGGCCCTTCCGCAGCCCCGGGTGGTGTCCACTCCCCTGGCCAACGCCTTCGGGCGCCGTGCCGCCGCGACGTACCGCGCGGAGCACAACCTTCCGCCTTTCGATAATTCGCAGATGGATGGCTATGCGCTTTCCACATGTGACGGCGGCACCTTCACCGTCGGCCGCACCATTGCGGCGGGTGATCCCCCGGGCTCACTCGAGCAAGGCACCGCCCTCCCCATCATGACCGGCGCGAAGGTCCCTGAGGGCACCGCCACCATCGTTCCCGTCGAGCACTGCGAGCCCCCGCACTTCACGGAAGAGGGCGCCACGGTCACCGTGCCGGCAACCCCTGAGCAGTTCATCCGCCGTGCGGGCTCCGACGTCACGGTCGGCACAACCCTCATCAATGAGCACGCGCTTCTCGACGCCCCCTCCATCGCCACCCTCGCCTCCCAAGGCCTGGCCGAGGTCCTCACCTTCGCGCCCGCCCGCATCCTCATCTGCACCGGTGGTGCGGAAATCGGTGGCGCGGGCGAGGCCACCATCCCCGATTCCAATGCGCCCATGCTCGCGGCCTTGGCCGCGCAATATGGCATCGAGGTGGCCGGCTTCGTGCGCACGAATGACGATCCTTCTGCCCTGCGCGCGGACCTCGCCGAGGCCGTCATTACCCACCGCCCCGATGTCATCGTCACCTCAGGCGGTATCTCCCACGGAAAGTTTGAGGTCATCCGCCAAATCTTTGAAGAGGACGGCTGGTTCGGCCACGTGGCGCAGCAGCCCGGTGGCCCGCAGGGCCTGTCGCGTTTGGGCGAGGTGCCCGTTGTCTGCTTCCCCGGCAACCCCATCTCCACGCTGGTAAGCTTCCGCCTCTACTTGGCACCCGTTATCGGCCGCGCTCCCGCTCCATTTTGCGCACGCCTTACTGAGCACGCCGAAGGCTTGGAGGGCCGCGAGCAGTTCCGCCGTGGCACCCTAGCTATCTCCGACGGCACCGCCCAAGCCTCCTTTCTCGGCGGTACTAGCTCCCATCTGATGTCCCAGGCCATCGGCGCCACTGCCCTTATTCGTATCCCCGCCGGCGCACAGCTTTCAGCCGGCGACCTCGTGGAGGTGTTCCCACTCTCATGACCCGACGCGCACTCGTTATCGTTGCCTCGACCCGCGCCGCCGCCGGTGAATACGAAGACCGCTCCGGCCCTATCTTGGTGAACTTCCTCCGTGAGCAGGGCTTCGATACTCCGGAGCCCGTCGTCGTCGCGGACGCCGACATCGACCCAGCCCTCGCCACTGCCTTCGCCGATGCCCCCTCCGTCATCCTCACTTCCGGCGGCACCGGCATCACACCGGATGACCGCACCGTCGAAGCGCTCACCCCACACCTCGAGCGCGAACTGCCCGGCCTGGCCCATGCCTTCTACGCGCACTCGGCGGCCATCCCCACCGCGGCACTCTCCCGCACGGTTGCCGGAGTCACCGGGTCCACTTTCGCCATGGCCCTGCCCGGCTCCACGGGTGCGGCCAAGGACGGCTGCGCCGTCCTCGAACCAGTTCTTAACCACATCATCAACCAGCTGGAAGGCATCAATGAGCACTAACGCCGGTCTCCTCGGCGCACACATCAGCGCTGAGCCCATCACCGCCCCCGACATCGCCACCGCGGAAACAGGTGCTGTCGTTTTATTCGACGGCATCGTGCGCAACCACGACTCCGGCCGCGGTGTGAAACTCCTTACCTACACCGCGCACCCCTCAGCCCAGCAGGAAATTGAGCGCGTCGCCGGCGAAGTCGCCGCCGCTTTCCCCGCCGTCCGCCTCTGGTGCGCGCACCGGACTGGAACACTAGAAATCGGCGAATCCGCTTTCATCGTCGCCGCCGCCTCCGCGCATCGCAAGGATGCCTTCGAAGCAGCGTCGACCTGCGCCGACCGCGTCAAGGCGGAAGTCCCCATCTGGAAAGAACAGCTGCACACCGATGACACCACCACGTGGGTAGGCCTGGAATGAGTTCACGCTACGCACGCCAGGAAGCCCTCTGGGGACCCTCCACTCAGCAACGGCTTCGCTCTTCCACCGTCGCCGTCATCGGTGCCGGCGGCTTGGGCTCGCCTGCCCTGCTTTACCTTGCAGGGGCGGGAGTGGGCCACATCCTGCTTTTCGACGACGACCTCGTCTCCCTCTCCAACCTGCACCGCCAAGTCATCCACACCACCGCGACCGTAGGCCAGCCCAAAACCGAATCCGCCGCCGCGGCCTTGAACGCCCTCAACCCGGAGTGCACCGTCGAGGAGTTCTCGCGCCTCACGCCCGATACCGCCTTAGAGCAACTGCGCGGCGCTGACCTCATCATCGACGGAACCGATAACTTCTACTCCCGTCACCTAGCCTCCTGGGCCGCCCATGAGCTGGGCATTCCGCACGTGTGGGCCTCGCTCCTAGGCTACGACGCGCAGCTCACCGTCTTCCATTCCGGCCACGGCCCGGTCTACGAGGACCTCTTCCCCACCGATCCGCAGGTGCCCTCCTGCTCGCAGGCCGGCGTGATGGGACCGGTCGTCGGCGTCGCCGGCTCCGCCCTGGCCGTCGAAGCGCTCAAGCTCCTCACGGGCATCGGCACCCCGCTCATCGGCACACTGGGCTACTACGATTCCCTCGCCGGGACCTGGGAGTACATCCCCGTGCGCGCGAACGGCGCCACCCCGGCGCGCCCCGACAACCCCACGGACATCCGCGTCATCCCGGAGGACGCCACGCTTATCGACGTCCGCACCTCCCCCGAGCGCGCCGCCTCCCTCATCCCCGGCTCGCAGCACCTTCCGCTCGATGAGATCCTCGCTGGCCACAACCCGCCCCTAGACCTCGCCGACCTCGCCGTCCTCTACTGCGCCAGCGGCCTGCGCTCCGCCCAGGCCGTCGAGGCCCTGCGCGCCCGCGGCTTCAGCAACGTCTACTCGCTGCGCGGCGGCATCGACGCCTGGCAAGAGCACATCTCCGGGCTTGAGGCCGAGGCCGACGCCGAGGCGATTTAGAGACCATTTCTCTTGAAGAACTAGAGGCTGAATGTGGCGTGGAAGATTAGCTTCACGCCACGCGGTGCGAAAGCCTTCCGAAAGCTAGCCAGGCCAACACAGAAGAGAGTCAGCAGGTTTCTTCGCGAAGTCTACGATTAATCAGCCAGCGGGTCAGTTCCGCCGAGCTTCATTTCGAAACGCTCGTAGTCCTCTAGGTTCGCAAAGTGCCGCGAGTAAAGATCGCAATCGCGGTCTACATAACCATAGAGGGCTGGCGCGACATCCACGATGTGCCGTACCTTCACATCCTCACCATCGGCCTGCTCGTTCGCCATCGCTTCAACGCGTTCTCGAGCCTTCTCGTCCGACTCCGCATACACAATATAAAAGTCCTCGCGGAAGAAGCTTTGGGGAGATGAACTGGACTTTTTAGCAAGTTCCATCACGACAATTCCAACATAAGGTTCCATTGCCAGCTACTGTCCTTTCCGGTTCTTGGTCAGCTTGGGCTCGACCCTACCTGCTCACCCAGACCATGTAACGCGGAAAACTCAGCCGGTCGCCCTTTAAGCACATCTCCAATGAAGACCCATTCCGCGCCCACGGCTTCAGCAACGTCTACTCGCTGCGCGTCGGCATCGACGCCTGGCACGACCACAACGACACATAGCCCGCACTCTTGCTCAGTCTCCTCTGCTCACATGGCATCTTGTAAAAGGCATCAACCAGAAGGCGTTTTCAGAGCCAAAAACGCCTTTTACCCCCGCGCAAATGGCGTTTTAATCCCAAAGATGCCTTTTGACAGATGCCATTTGCCAGACGCCTTTCGCAGAGGTCCTCGGCCGGTCGCCTTGTAAACTTACTGGCATGAGAAGCCGCCAGTATTACGTCGCTACCGCTGTGGTGTGTGCTCTCACGCTGGTGTACATGCTGCTGCGCTGGGACTCAGTGCCCGATCCCATCCCGGTCCACTTCGATGTCTCGGGCACCCCGGACCGCTTCGAGCCAAAGTCTTTCCTCAACGCAACGGTCCTGGTGTGGATCGGCATCGTGTTCGCCATTGCGCTGCCGCTGTGCGTGCCGCCAATCTCGCTGGCTCGAAAAACAATGGATGTACCGGCAGAGTCAGCTCTTCCGTTCTCCGAGGCCACGGCACAGCGCGCGGAGCTGCTCACTGGAAAGACCTCCACGTTCATTGCCCAGACAGTCCTCACCATGACGGCCTGCGTGTGCCTCACTGCGGTCTGCACCGTCATTCCGGATATCCCCTTCTCGGGCTTTCTCCTCGTGGCCGCGTGGATAGCCTTCACCGTGTTCGTCATGATTCAGGGCGTCCGGTTAACGCTGACATCTGCGAAGGCTGTGAAAGCCATACCCACCGACCATGAAGAACAAATTCGCAACGAAGCACTTCGTTTTGCCGGCAGCATGGGCATCTACAACGAGCCCACCGACCCCATGTGCATGGCAGTCTTTTCCACGAATTCTTCGAAGCTGCAGATCAACACCGCGCACGAACCGGGCCGGCGCTACCTGTGGCGCATGGGCATCGCCCTTAGCGCATCCATAGCATTCTGCGTGCTCATCGCCGTACTCTAGATGCATGGAGCACCTGTTTGAGCGCGCACAGTCGATCCTTTCTGATGCCACCCACGTTGAGGTTTTCACCGGCGCGGGCATGAGCGCGGATAGCGGCATCGCCACGTACCGCGATGCGCAGACGGGCATCTGGGAGAACGTGGATCCGGTTGCGATGGCGTCGATAAGCGCATGGCGTAGCGAGCCTGAGCCCATGTTCGCCTGGTACTTGTGGCGCGCACAGCTTGCGCAGCGGGCCGAGCCCAACGCCGGGCACCGCGCGATTGCTGCCGCACGCGGCATGACGGTGACCACGCAAAACATCGATAACCTGCACGAGCGCGCCGGAAGCCAAGACGTAGTTCACCTGCACGGCTCCTTGTTTGCCTTCCGCTGCACCGACTGCGATACCCCGTATGACGAGGACATCGCGCTCCCAACTAAGCCAGTTGAGTCCATCACGCCACCCGAATGCCCCATGTGCGGCGGGCTCGTACGCCCGGGCGTGGTGTGGTTCGGCGAAGCCCTGCCCGACGACGAATGGGCTGAGGCCGAGCGCCGCATGTCCACCGCGGACGCGCTGCTCATCGTGGGTACCTCCGGCGTGGTCTACCCCGCCGCCGGCCTGCCACAGATTGCCCACGCACGCGGCATCCCCATCGTGGAAGTCACCCCACAGCCCACCGACCTCTCGCCGCTTGCCAGCATCGTGGTCACCGCCACCGCAGCGGAGGCGCTACCTCGCATCCTGGCGGGGCGAATCAGTAGTGATAGCGAGCCTGCAGGATCCTAAGCTCGCCGTCTTCGACTAGATAGACAATCCTGTGCTCGTCCGTGATTCGCCGCGACCACGCATTCGGAATTCCGTACTTTAACGGTTCCGGTTTTCCGATTCCTTCAAAAGGGTCCCGCATCATGTCCTTCAAGAGTTGGTTGACCCGCTTGAGGACTTTCCGATCCTTGCGCTCCCAGTACAGGTAGTCATCCCACGCATGCGGGGTCCATGACAAAAGCATTTACGCATCCAGATTGATGTCGTGTTCTTCCGCTTTTCCACTAAGCGCTTGCTCGTAAGACTCCAATAGCCGGCGAGCATTAGCTGGAGATCGGAAAAGGTAAGCAGTCTCCACCCACGCCGAATAGTCGTCCGCTGACATCAACACAGCATTCCCATTGCGAGAGACGATCTCTACGGCATCCCTATCCTGATTTACCTTCTCAATCAGGGGGAAAAGAGTACGGCGAGCTTCCGAAGCACTAATCGACATGTCCAACCTCCACGTTGTGGTACAACAATACGGTACCAGAACACTTGTAAGGTGCTCTGTTCGTCGCTACAATCTTTTCCTCCTCCAAAGGAGATGAATCCATGCTCTACCTTGTTCCAGGAGCCTTAGCGGGAATCGTCTTTTATGTCATTCTCACAGCAGTGAGCTGGGCCATCGGGAAAGCCTGGCCACAACGACGTCTAGGCGCACATAGCCGGTTAGCCATCCACTGCCTTGCCGCAGTTGCATTTTCAATTTTTCTCGCCTTGCCTGGCGGCGGAAACTGGGCCACCCACCTGCAGATCAGCGGGTTCCTACTAGTGGGATGCGTTCTGAGCTGGGTGACTGCAGCGATGAACAACGGAGACAATGCCTGACGCCGTAGAGCGATAACTTCGCTTAATCGTCATTCCTCACATCCCTAATGGATACAAACCCTGTGAGTTGTTCTCCGGGGAGGCATAAGGGCTTCTTCCCTACATTTTCTCTTCGCTCATTAACGGAGAAAACGAATTGAGCGAACTGGGGAACAATCTGTACCGATGGAAAAAGCTCCCTTAATTGGTGAGTAATACGCCATCCCGCGTCGTACCATCGAAATCTATCGAATTGGTCCTTCCAACGCGGACGCTGGCGAAAGCTATCGGGTTTCTCGAGGAAATTCTGCTGAAACTCCTCCGTCCACTCAAGGATTTCGCGTCCCAGATCGGACTCAATTCCTAAGTCTTCAGGAAGATAGAATCCGATTCTATTGGCCCCAGAAACTATGAGTTCTTTAGACGGCCACAGCGAGCTTGGGTGGCTGTACTCTGGGCGGAGGAATATTTGCCGATTGGCCATGGAACTAGAATAGCCCAGCGCCACTGCTAAAAATACGAAAGCTTTTGGCGGAGGCGGCGGGATTTGAACCCGCGGTGAGTTTCCCCACGCTGGTTTTCAAGACCAGTGCATTCGGCCGCTCTGCCACGCCTCCTCGTCACGCGTCAGCATGCACCGCGCGCGACACGTTCAGAGTACTAGACTCCGCCGCGGGAGAAGAATTCGCCTCATCACGTTGTGCAAAGCGCCCGACACAACCTACCGAAAACCATTGCCGCACGCACCTTGCTCTGGTTTACTCGGGCCCATGCAGACAGTCGATTCCCTCATCATCGGCGGTGGCGCAGCCGGCCTTCAGGCAGCGCTGGTCATGGTCCGCGCCCGCCGCAGTGTCCTCGTTGTTGATTCCGCCACTCCCCGCAACCGCTTCGCCCACGAAATCCACGGTGTCATCGCCCTCGAGGGCACGCCACCCCTTGAGTTCCAGGAGCGCGGCAAAGAGCAGCTGCGCAGCTACGGCGTAACAATCGCGAACGCCACCGTAGATTCCGTTACCGATAATGACCGCACGCTCACCGCCACGTTGAGCAACGGGGAGACCGTCGCGGCCCGCTCCATCATCGTCGCCAGCGGCGTGGACGACGTACATCCAAACATCCCGGGCCTCGAAGAAAACTGGGGAGATACAGTCCTTCACTGTCCTTATTGCCACGGGTTCGAGGTGGCGGACAAGAAGCTCGGCGTTCTCTGCATCGGCGAGTTCTCCCTGCACCATGCGGCACTCCTGCGCCAGTGGTCCAAGGACATCACCTTCTTCACCAACGGCATGGAGCTCACCGAGGAGCAGCGCGCGGACCTGACTCGGCGGGGCATTGCGCTTGTCGACGGCCCCGTCACCTCCTTCCAAGATGGAAAGGTCCTGGTTGGAGACAGCGAACATGCCGTCGATGCGCTGTTTTACATGCCCATTCCCCGCCCACACGATGAGTTCCTCACTGACCTCAACCTTGAGCGCCACAGCCCGCCGGCTGCGATGGGCGGAAGCCTCATCAAGGTGGGCCCAGCCGGTGTCACCAGCCACCCGCGCATCTGGGCCGTGGGCAACGTGGTTAACCCTCCAGCACAGGTGGCGGTAGCGATGGGCGAGGCCAACGCCGCAGCCATCGCGGTCAACGCGTTTCTCGTCGAGGATGATTGGACTTAAGTACGGTGGTGTGGCATGAAAGCCATCATTCAGACCAATCTGGAAGACCCACACTCGCTGGAGTTGGGGGAGACCAATAAACCACAACTCCAAGACGGCGAAGTCCTCGTTAAAGTCAAAGCCGCCGGCGTAAACCGCGCCGATCTGCTCCAGGCCCGCGGGCACTACCCGCCGCCGCCGGGCGCTTCGGAGATTATCGGCCTCGAAGTCGCAGGCGAAGTCGTCGACGCAGGCGACACCGACATCGAGGTTGGATCCAAGGTCGGCGCACTGCTGGCCGGCGGCGGCTACGCCGAATACGTCGCCGTACCGCAAGGCCAGCTGCTGCCCATCCCCAGCGGCTATTCCTTTGCCGAGGCCGCATCCGTCATCGAGGTGGCCTGCACCGTGTGGTCGAACATCGCGATGGAGGCGAAACTAAATAAGGGCCAGACCATCCTCATCCACGGCGGCGCGGGCGGCATTGGCACCTTCGCCATCCAGGTGGCGAAAAACCTCGGCGCCACCGTCGCGGTGACGGCTGGCTCGGACGAAAAGCTCGAGACCTGCAAGGAACTCGGCGCGGATATCCTCATCAACTACAACGAGCAGGACTTCGCCGAGGAACTGAAGAACCAGTGCGATGTCATCCTCGACATCATGGGTGCGAAGTACCTCAAAAAGAACCTCATCGCGCTAGCTAAGGGCGGCCACATGGTCACCATCGGCATGCAGGGCGGCACAAAGGCCGAGCTCAACATGGGCATCCTCCTTAACAAGCGCCTGACCCTGCAGGGCACCACGCTGCGCTCCCGCTCGCTGGAGGGCAAGGCCGCCATCGTTGCGGATACCGTTAAGAACGTCTGGCCTTGGCTGGAGAACGGCAGCGTCAAGCACCATTTGCACGCTACCTACGCGCTTGCCGACGCCTCCGAAGCCCACCAAGCCCTCGACTCCGGCGAGGTCACGGGCAAGCTTGTCCTCGAGGTCTAAGCCAGGGACGCGACCACGCGGGTCAAGTGCTCAACGTCGTGGTACGTGCTAAACGGACTCAACGAGACCGTGACGGCACCGCCGACCTCTTCCACGCCCATCTCCGTGAGCAGCGGGGTGTGCGGGGCGATGGTAGTAACCAAGCCATTGTCGAAGAGCCGGCGGTGGATCACATCCGCAGGCACGTCGCGCACGGCGAAGGTCAGGCGCGGGAGGCGATCATCGGAGGCGTCGGCAGCCGCCTCACCCGTCACGCCCAGGATGTGAACGGCCGGCAGCGTGCCCAACAAGCTATAGAGATCCCCCGTGAGATCCTCCATGTAACCCGCGAGGGCTTCCATCGAACGCGTCAGGCGCACGCGGCGCGAACCGCGCTCCCCGCCGGCAAGTTCTGCCAGATGATCCACCAAGGGCCCAACGCCACCCGCCAAACCCGCGGAGACCGGACCAACGACAATCTCATCGAGGCGGCGGAACATCGCGGTATCGCGGAAGACCAGCGCCGCCATCTGCGGGCCACCCAGCGCGCCCACATCCACACCAAGAATGTCTGCCCCAATCGCATCAAAGTCGAGGAGACGGTAGGGGGCGATCGATGAGACGTCGACAAGCGCCCATGCGCGCGAACGCTCATGGACCGCATCAACTATGTCCGAGGCCGGCGTGACCGTGCCCAGCAGCTCGTGCGCGGCGGAAAAAGCGACGAATCGCGTCGAGCCATCAACCAGATCGGCGTACTGGAAGGCTGGGAGCTCGCCCGTACCCAAATCCGGCTGCGCCCACCGAATATCAGCACCCACGTGCTCAAACGCGCGTGTCATCTCCGGCGAATCAAAGCGGGAGAGCACCACCGAAGACTGGCGGCGCAGCAGCGGGCGCAGTGCAACGCCCAAGGACTGGTAAAGCACCGGCAAGGACGGGCCCAGGATGACCCGTTCCGCCGTGGCACCCGTGAGATCCGCCACCGCCCGGCGCGCGGAGGCATACATGTCTGCCGCGTGGAGCTCCCCCGGATCGTTGTGCGCCGAGTGCGCACCCACGGCGTCCTCCAGCGGCTTCACCGTGGCGGACATGCGGAAAGAACGGGCAACACCAGAGGCCACGCGCTCCGCAATCTGCGGCGCGGCATGCGCGTTCAGGTAGGTCCAACCATCGGACAGACCAGTGTAAAGACCTCGCACGCTGGCGACGTCATACTGTTCCGTCATGCTTCAACCCTTCCTTCCGATGCGGATGAACGCCCCCTACTCTATACGCCCCACCTGAATCTTTCCTAACCCTCGGTTTTCCCAGCTCGCCCGTGTTTTCCCAGGTTACGGGCGTGTGTGTAGGTGTTTGTGGGACGTGCGCGCTAGGGTGAAGGGCGTGCAAGACAAGAAAAACCTGCGTGACGACGTCGCCCGCATGACCTCCGCGCCTGCACCCGGCGAGGAGCCGGCCTCGCGTTCCATGACCATGTCGGCGGCCTTCGCCGATCTCCTGCAAGGCGCTCGCCAGCGCGAGCTGTGGTTCAAG
Source organism: Corynebacterium sp. HMSC065D07 (assembly GCF_001810695.1). Lineage (NCBI taxonomy): Bacteria > Bacillati > Actinomycetota > Actinomycetes > Mycobacteriales > Corynebacteriaceae > Corynebacterium > Corynebacterium sp. HMSC065D07. The sequence goes on along the minus strand of NZ_KV802421.1, from coordinate 62,199 downwards.
CTGGGCATCCAAGACATCAAGCAGCGCTACCGCCGCTCGGTGCTGGGTCCGTTCTGGATCACCATCGCGACCGGCGTGATGGCCGCGGCGCTTGGCCTGCTGTACTCCATGCTCTTCCAGATCCCCGTGGCGGAGTTCCTGCCCCACGTGACCGTGGGCCTGATTATGTGGAACTTCATTTCGGGCGCCATCAAAGAAGGCTCGACGGTCTTCATCGACAACGAGGGCCTAATCAAACAGCTGCCCGCGCCACTGTCGGTGCACGTCTACCGCTTGGTCTGGCGGCAAACCCTCTTCTTGGGCCACAACCTCATCATCTGGCTGCTGCTCATTCTTATCTTCCCGCGCCACCTAGGCTGGGAGTTCTTCCTGTTCATCCCGGCGTTAGGACTCTTCCTGGTCAACGGCGTGTGGGTCGCCATGTTCTTCGGTATCATTGCCACCCGCTTCCGTGACGTTGCCCCGCTGCTGGAGGCTCTAACCCAGCTGCTCTTCTACGTCACGCCTATCGTGTGGATGACCAACACCCTGAAGGAGCAAGGAGGCGCTGTAGCCAGCCGCGCGCGCATCGCTGAGATCAACCCGCTGTATCACTACATGGAGATCATCCGCGCCCCCATGATTGGTGAACCCGTCGCCGGCTATCACTGGCTCATCGTCATTGGCTGTACCGTCGCCGGCCTGCTCATCGCCGGCCTGGCCATGCGGCAGTGGCGCTTCCGCGTCTCCTACTGGGTCTAGAAAGGATCGTCCATGGTTTCCATTGATACGTATAACGCTTGCGTGGACTTTCCCATCTTTGATGCCAAGTCCCGCTCTCTCAAGAAGGCGATGCTCTCCACGGCCGGTGGCTCCATTGGCAAGAATGACCAGAACGTGGTCATGGTGGAAGCACTCAAGGACATCAACCTCCACCTGCGCGAGGGCGATCGCGTCGGCCTCGTCGGCCACAACGGCGCGGGCAAAACAACCTTGCTGCGCCTGCTCTCCGGCATCTACGAGCCCACCCGCGGCGCCGCCGATGTCCGCGGGCGCGTGGCCCCCGTCTTCGACCTCGGCGTGGGCATGGACCCGGAGGTCTCCGGCTACGACAACATCATCATCCGCGGCCTCTTCCTGGGCCAGACCATCAAGCAGATGAAGGCCAAGATGGATGAGATCGCGGAATTCTCTGAGCTGGGTGATTACCTCTCCATGCCGCTACGCACCTACTCCACCGGTATGCGCGTGCGCCTAGCGCTGGGCGTGGTGACCTCCATTGAGCCGGAGATCCTGCTTCTCGACGAAGGCATTGGCGCCGTCGACGCCGCCTTCATGGCCAAGGCCCGCGTCCGTCTTCAGGACCTGGTGAAGCGCTCCGGCATCCTGGTCTTTGCCTCCCACTCCAATGACTTCCTGGCCCAGCTGTGCGATACCGCCCTGTGGATCGACCACGGCCAGATTCGCTCGGTGGGCGAGGTCTCCGAGGTCGTCGGCGAGTACGAAGGCCCTGAGGTGGGCCAGTACGTGCGGGACTTGCGCAAGCGCTTCGACAACGAGGAGAACGCCTAGCCACTGCGTTTGTTGTCACTGCCATACTGCGCATCAATCATCCACGTTCCGCGCTGTCGGAAGGCCGGGATGGTACCCCGCGCCGCCTTATTGGCGGCCGCGGACCCAGAAACTCCATTAGCCTTTGCCCATTCCGACAAGCGAATTACCTTCGGCGCGGTCATGAGCGTGATGCGCTTGTGTAGGGACTCGACGAGTTGCTGCGCGATGAGCGTGCTCAGCGCAGAGAAGTCCCCACTAACTGGGTAGCCACGGAACACAGGGTAATAGTGGCGCTCTTTTCCCTTGTTCGGAATGATGATGGGCGGTGCCCCTAGCTCCAAGAGCTGTTGATTGATAATGACGCGCCCGATGCGCCCATTGCCGTCTGAAAAAGGATGAATGGTTTCAAATTCCGCATGAAACCGCGCGATTCGGTCAACAAAGAAGCTAGTGTCCTCGTAGTATTCGGCAATGGCTGTGTCCACCAGCCTGTCCACGTATTCAGAGTTGGCTCCCATATGAGCGCCCACGCGAACCCACTCCCCCCTTCGACGAAAGCACCCCGCCCAGTCGTCATTGATGCCGCGAAGCAACACGCCATGCAGTCGCAGAATGAGGTTTGCATCGAGCTTACCGACGCCCCGAATAAGTTCCTCAGTCACGTCCGCCAGGTTTGTGGCCTCAAAGACTTCCCGTAAATCGTGCGCTCTGGCGGTGAACCCCGCCAAGATGTTCTCGGTGTCCTCCAAAGTCAGCGTGGAATTCTCAATGGCGTTCGAGTTATACACTGACTCCGCCACCTCTGCGCGTGCTATCTCTGCAATGGCCTCGGAGTTGTCCTCCCGCAACGCTGCATATTGATCAAGAAGAGCGTCAATTTTTGAGGCGGTCCGCGCGTTAAGCATGCCAATATTATACAAGTATCCGTGAAAACGAGTCGATACTCTCCCATTTTCACGAATGATTCGTCACACTGCGAAGTTTGCTCCCAGAAGCTCGCGCAGTTCCTCACTCATCCCGGCCACAATCACTTCCGGCCCCGGCTGGTAATCCTCTTTGCTCAGCACGGCCTTGTTGCCTTCGATGGTGTAGCCCAGCTTGCGCGATACAGCCTGCGACGCCTCGTTCCCCGGCTCCCATTCTGAGCGCAGCCGGCGCGCACCCAGGTATTCAAAACAAAAGACCGCAACGGCATGGCGGACCTGCGTACCAATGCCGCGGCCCTGAAGGCGGTGGTAGATCCACGATCCGGTTACGACCTCATGGTTATCGGGAAAATTCTTTGCCCGCAGATCCACTGAGCCTATGACTTCACCATCAAGATGCACTCCGAAGTCGAGCGACCATTCTTCCGGGGACATCTGCGCGCGGTGCGCCCACCGGAAACCTGGATCAGGCTTCTGCTTCAACCACGGAAACGTGTAATCCGGTAGCGGCTCACCAAAAATCTCGGCGGCAGTGACACCATGAATCGCAGCGATGTCGTTATCACGCAGCACCCGCAGGGTCAGGTCACCCACGTGGATGGAAACTCGAAAGGGAGCCCACATTTCTTCAACGCTTCGTACGGTCATAAGGTCACTCTACTGTGTGCGGAACTCGTCAATGGGCCCATGCGCTGGAAGAATGCATACCCCTGTATGGGTGAATCACGATAGATACTTTTTCTATTTGCTCTTTTTCTTAGTTCCTTTCAAGCTAAAATTGTCGCGAGCCTGAATCACAGGCACCGTTCTCTCTTAACTCTAAGGAGCCCTATCATGAAGCGTTTCGCTGCTGGCGTTGTTGCCGCCGCTACCGCACTGTCCCTGTCCACTGGTGTTGCCTCTGCTGCAACTAACTCCGATGACGTCCAGGTAGCCACGGGAGTTCTTGACCTTCTCGGCGCCGCTGCTGCCAATGGTGTTTCTGATCCGCATGAGGGTTCCTCAGACATCAGCTCTAAGGCTCAAGGTGGAGAATGGTCGACCAACTCCTCCAAGGACTGGTTCAAATTCTACGGCTCTTCCTACGACAACGATCTCAAGCAGGGCTACGCTGCTGGCACCACCGCAGACATCCTCTGGGGCGTTGGCATCGCCGCTGCCGTCCTCGGCGCTGCTTACACCGCAGTTCAGAACGGCCTCATCCCGGGCGTTTCCCTTCCGTTCTAATTTGAACGCATCAAGCTTTTAGCTTTGAAGCTCTAGCTCCAGCCCTTTGAGGGCTGGAGCTTTTCCATATCGCATACCTTTTAGCCTTCACTTCTTTATCATTTTCTTTACTTTCACTTTCTCTACCTTTCTTCCAAGGAGTACCTCCATGAAGCGTTTCACCGCCGCTGCCGTTGCTGCCACCACTGCACTGTCCCTGTCCATCGCCCCGGCTACTGCTGCTGAGAAGGGGTCTTCTGAGGTCTCCGAGGCCGAGGTCTTTGGCTACATTCTGAAGCAAGGGGCTAAGGAACTCGTCGGCGGTGACGGCTTCGCTTCCTCCGTGGATTACGGCATTGAGAAGGGCGCTGAAGCTATCAGCAGCAAGGGCAGCAGCGAGGGCAGCAGCTCCCCTGAAGAAATCAAGGAAGGACTTGAGACTGCCGGCTCCGCCAAGGACGTGGCCATGTCTTCCCTGAAGAATGACACCGCCAAGGAATACCCGGTGGGCACCACCGCTGAGATCCTCGTTGGCACCTCCATCGCCGCGATTGTGCTGGGCCTCATTGCTGGTGTTGTCAATGCTGTGAACTCCGGTCTCATCAAGATTCCGGGCTTCAACGCCTAAACCTCTGCCACCTCCATGTCACGCACCTGAGCGCCACATGCGGGTGGCACAATAGAACCCATGACTGCCACCCTGTCCCAGGCCGGAAAAACGGCCGCTGTGATCGTCACCCACCAGCGCGTGGAGCTGCTGCGCGCCTCCCTTGAGCAGGTGGTGAACCAGACGCACCCGGTGCAATGGGTCATCGTGGTGGATAACGGTGCGGAAGCAGCAGTGGAGGAGCTCCTCCACGAACTGGCCGGTGAGCGCGGCGTCTACGTGCCTTCTGAAACCAATCTGGGCGGTGCGGGAGGCTTCGCGTTGGGATTCCTGACGGCTCTGGCCCTGGGCGCGGATGCGGTGTGGTGTGCGGATGATGACGGACGGCCCGCCGACCACCAGGTGCTAGAGGAGCTCTACCGTGTTGCGGAAAACCACGCACTCCACGAAGTCTCCCCCGCCGTGTGCAATATCAATGAGCCCGCCAAGCTGGCCTTCCCACTGCGCCAGGGCCTGGTGTGGCGGCGCTACATGAACGAGCTGGAGGGTGACTTCCTCCCCGGCATCGCCTCCCTCTTCAACGGCGCGCTCATCTCCGCAGAAGCCATGGAGATCATCGGCGTGCCTGACTACCGTCTGTTCATTCGTGGCGATGAGGTGGAATACCACCGCCGCCTGGTCAACTCGGGCCTCAACTTCGGCACCGCGCTGACCACAAGCTACCTGCACCCGGATGGCTCCGATGAGTTCAAGCCCATCCTCAGCGGAAAGATGCACACGCAGTACCCGGAGGGCGAGTTCAAGCGCTTCTTTACCTACCGCAACCGCGGCTACCTTCTGTGGCAGCGCGGCATGCGCAAGCTGCTGCCGCAAGAATTCGCGCGGTTTGGCTGGTTCTTCATCGTGCAGCAGCATGACGTGAAGGGCTTTATGGAGTGGCTGCGCCTGCACAACCGCGGACGCAAGGAAGACTTCCGCCGGCCCTAAACCTCAAAGGACTTGCGCGTGCTGCGGAAGATCACCCACCGCTGCACAAAGAAGTTGATAAGCGTTGCCGTGCCCTGGGCAATCACGAAAGCGACCGCCAGCGCCCAGGACGAAGGCCAGTCCAGCGTGTGATCAAAGAAGGGGAAAGCCCAGCGATACAGCACAATGTTGATCGCATAGGTCATGGCGTAGGTGGCAAACACGGCAGCAAAGCGGCGCTTCGATGCCCGCGCGTTGAAGGTCCACCGCCGGTTCAATAAATAAGCCACGAAGGTGCCGGCGGCAAAGCCTACGGTCCGCGAGGCCACATCGCCAAACAGACCTAAACCAATTTGAAAGAGCCAGGTCAGGGAGACGTCGATAAGCGCGGCAATGGCTCCCGTGATCGCGAACTTCGCGCCCTGCGCCTGCAGGGAATTCGACCGTGAGAGGCGTTCGGCGCGACCAGCCATGGTTACTTTCCTTTGAAGATGAAGGCACGTTGAATGGCGAAGTTGGTCACCGTGGCAACGCCTTGTGCGATGACGAAGGCGATGGTGTCCTTGACCGCGCCTTCAAAGCCCAAGCTGATCAGTGGGGCGTTAAGTACCCAATACAGGAAATTCTGTACTGCAAAGGTGGACAGGTACAGCAAGCCCACGGCACCGGCGGTGCGGCCGGAAACCTGGGCACCAAAAGTCCACCGGGCATTGGCCACATAGGCGGCGATGGTGCCGAAGACCCAGCCAATCGCCTTCGCCAGGGAGCGATGCAGACCCAAATAAGTAAGGAAGAGGGTCAGGCCATAATCAATCGCGGCGGTGAAAACACCGACGGACACGAAGCGCACGAGTTGGGTCTTCATGCTAGAGGTAGGTTCAGTCACGGCGAGATACTTTACCCGCGGATAAGGGCGCGGTAAATGTCCAGGCGGTCCACGGGCGCGACGGCATCTTCACCATAGGCGCCGAGGGATGACAAAACCTTAAGCGAAGCCGAACACAGCTCCCGAATTTCCGGGCCGCGCAGCTCCTCGCCGCCATCGTCGACCCAGCCCAGCGCCGCCATGGCGGTCTCTACGACGGAATCAGTCAACTCGCGCCCGCCCATGCAGGACAATGCCAGAGCCATGGACCAAAAAGCATCCTTGCCCTCATTCGTCACCTCGCGCGGCAAGGTGCGCAGCTGGCGGTACGCCTGAGCATCAATGCTTACCTCACGCTTCAGATCCAGTGCTTGAAGGAGCGGAACGAAGTCGTAGAGACGGGTTCTCTCAATCAGCGCGCGGACGGGACTAATGACAAGATCCAACACCTCATCGATGGTTTCCTGGCCCGTGAGCTCCGCATTCACGGCGGTGAGATCAAAGGGAGTCTGGAAAGAACCGGAACCGCCCACGCACAGGGCCTCCGGCGTCCCGCTATCGCGCGGGTAGGTCTCCACCACAACGATTTCGAAGTCCCACAGCCCCCAGGCGTAATCAACCTGCTCGCCTTCGCGGCTCAAGAATTCGCGCACGGTGTGGCTCGGATCGATGCGCTGGCCGCGGGCATCTGTGTGCTCAAAGAAGTGCCACGGTGAATCCTCTTGCGGCAGCCCGAAGCAGATTTCAAGAATGTGGTGGAGCTCTTCCAACGTGAGCGCGTCAGAGAAACCGATCTGGCGGTGAACCTCTGCTTCTGCGCGAACATTGGATACCTGACACAGGAGGGTTTCACCACGATTGGCGCGGACCTGCGCCAAATCTGTGACCTGTGAGCTCATGTGCCCCACCATACGCATTTTTAGTTACGCGCGGTGAGCTCGCGTGCTTCAAGCTCGCTAAGGATGAGGACGATGGCAGCACTAATTCCGCCCCATACCGTCCAGGGTTTTGCCGCCCCACGGCGGCGAATAAACCGGACCACGCTTTGCTCAGTCTTCACAGTGATCCATCCACCCAGCACAAGAATGGCGAAGGCAACCGGGATGGCCCACACAGGAACGTCGGGGGTCTCCGGCTCCGGGCGGTCCTCATGGCTCTCTGCATTAGTGATAGCCACGAGCGCGCCGAATCCGAGGAAGGACAGCACGTAGGCGAAAACGAGCGCAGTCTTATTCTTGATCCAGTCAGGGAACGCGGTCATGATGCCCACGGCCGCAGCCTGGGTGATGCGTCCGGCAAGGGTGTCATCCAGCGCATAATTGTCTTGCTTGGGAGAAGTCATACCGCCCCACTTTAGGCGGGCGGTAGGCTACCGTGCATGTACTCCTCCAAAAAAGAGCACCTCACCCCGGCCCAGCGAGCAGCGCAAGATGAGCGCGCCGAGGAAGACAAACGCCACGGCCACTATCTGGCCACCGAACACACCTCGCTGCCGCTCAATGGTTTCATGACGCGGCTCATCGCCGAGGAACTCCCCATCCTCGATTCCGTCTCAAGGGCAAGAGTCTACGAGATCCTCCGTGAGTATGACGGCCCGGAGATCACCTCCCAGGAAGAGCTGCCGGAAGAGATCCGCGAGATTATGGATCTGTACTAATTCCGAACTAAAACCACATAACCGGACAGTACAAATGTTCCGTTTACTTGGCTTTTGTACCTAATCTCACGTTTTCACTCACGCCACAGGCACTGTCACCTAGGTAGGGTAGAGAACCGACCCATCACATCGAATCAAAGAGTAAGAGATGGAACTGCATACTACTGAGAAGTCCCTCCACGGTTGGGGCCGCACGGCGGCGACAACCGCCCACGTTTTGTCCACCCCAGACGTCGACGTCATCAAGACTGCCGTCGCCCAGGTGGCTGAGGACAATGCTGATAAGCCCGCCCACCTGCGCCGTGGCGTCATCGCCCGCGGTATGGGCCGTTCCTACGGTGACCCCGCGCAAAACGCCGGTGGCCTCGTCATCGACATGCAACCCCTCAACAAGATCCACTCCATCAATCCGGAGTCGGGCATTGTCGACGTCGACGGTGGCGTCACCCTTGACCAGCTCATGAAGGCCGCTCTGCCCTACGGCCTGTGGGTTCCTGTCCTGCCGGGTACCCGCCAGGTCACCATCGGCGGCGCTATCGGCCCGGATATCCACGGCAAGAACCACCACTCCGCCGGTTCCTTTGGTAACCACGTCACCTCCATGGAGCTGCTCGTCGCCGACGGCCGCGTCCTCCACCTAACCCCGGAGGGAGAGCACAGCGATCTTTTCTGGGCCACCGTCGGCGGCATGGGCCTGACCGGCATCATCCTGCGCGCGCAGATCAAGATGACCAAGACGGAAACCGCCTACTTCATCGCGGATACCGACCGCACCGATAACCTCGATGAGACCGTGGCCTTCCACTCCGATGGCTCGGAGCACAACTACACGTACTCCTCCGCGTGGTTCGACGTTATCTCCCCGGAGCCGAAGCTGGGCCGCTCCACCATTTCGCGCGGCTCTTTGGCCACCTTGGAGCAACTTGAGGAGCTCGCTCCGAAGCTGGCGAAGGACCCGCTGAAGTTCAATGCTCCGCAGCTGATGACGGTTCCGGATATCTTCCCGAACTTCACCATGAACAAGCTCTCCCTCATGGCTATCGGTGAGGCCTACTACCTCATGGGCGCCCCGGCGCGTAACCAGGTCAAGAACCTCACGCAGTTCTACCAGCCGCTGGATCTCATCGGCGAGTGGAACCGTGGCTACGGTTCCAACGGCTTCCTGCAGTACCAGTTCGTGGTGCCGACCGACGCCGTCGAGCCCTTCAAGGAGATCATCCGGGACATGCAGCGCTCCGGCCACTACTCCGCGCTCAACGTGTTCAAGCTCTTCGGCCCCGGAAACAAGGCCCCGCTGTCCTACCCGATGCCAGGCTGGAATGTCTGCGTGGACTTCCCCATCAAGCCGGGCCTGGGCGCCTTCCTCGACGATCTGGATAAGCGCGTCATGGAATTCGGCGGCCGCCTCTACCTGGCCAAGGAGTCCCGCACCTCGGCGGAGAACTTCCACAAGATGTACCCGGGCCTCGAGGGCTGGCTCAAGACCCGCAACGACATCGACCCGACCGGCGTCTTCGCCTCCGATATGTCCCGCCGCCTCGAGCTGCACTAGAAAGGAATCACCTCATGCTGAATGCAGTAGGCCAAGCACAACACATCCTCCTTCTCGGCGGCACCTCCGAAATCGGCCTGGGCATCGTCGAAGAATTCCTCGAGCGCGGCCCGGCCAAGGTCACCCTCGCGGCACGCGCCGACTCCCCGCGCATCGCGGATGCCCGCGCGACCATCGAGTCCCGCGGCGGCGACGTCGAGGTCATCGACTTTGACGCGACTGACTTCGAGGGCCACGGGGACGTCGTCAAGCGCGCGTTTGAGCGCGGCGATGTCGACGTCGCCATCATCGCCTTCGGCACCCTCGGTGACCAGGAAGAACTGTGGCAGGACCAGGCCAAGGCCGTCGCCTCCGCCCAGACCAACTACACCGCACCGGTCTCCCTCGGCGTCTTGCTCGGCCAGAAGTTCAAGGAGCAGGGCCACGGCACCATCGTGGCGATCTCCTCCGTCGCCGGCATGCGCGTGCGCCGCTCCAACTTTGTCTACGGCGCCTCCAAGGCCGGCGTGGACGGCTTCTTCATTAACCTCGGTGAGGCCCTGCGCGGCTCCGGCGCCAACGTGCTCGTGGTCCGCCCGGGCCAGGTCCGCACCAAGATGTCGGCGGAAGCCGGCGAAGCGCCACTGACCGTCAACGTCTCCGACGTGGCCAAGGCCACCGTCAAGGCGGTCCTGGACGGCAAGCAGTCCATCTTCGTGCACCCGCTGTTTGAGTACGTGTCCTTGGGATTCAAGTTCATCCCGCAGGCGATCTTCCGGAAGCTGCCTTTCTAAAGTTCCGCTAAGTCCACGGCGTGTGGGAAACTACTTACATGACTGAGTCTCCCACCATGTCGTCTCCCGCCGTGTCCCCCACCATGGAATATGACGTCGACCGCCTATCGCGTCGCGCCACCCTCGTGGGTATCGCCGCCGCCGCTCTAGGTGGTGGCCTTGTCACGCTTTTTGGCTTCTTTGCCTTTAAGACGGTCTCCCTCCCGGCGTTCAGTACGTCGATGGTGACCCGTGCGCTGAGCACCGCGGGAACTGCGCTCACCGTCCTCCTGGTGGGCGCGTTATGCGTGTGGTGGGTCATTGGCAGCTCGCCGCGGCCCCGGTGGCGGACGTGGCTCACCACCGCCCTGTGCTACATCTCCCCAGCGCTACTCACGCTAACTAGTATCGGCCTGCCTCTTTCGGCCTCCCGTCTCTGGCTCGACGGCGTCCAGGTCGATCAGGTGTTCCGCGCCCAGTTCCTCACCCGCGTCACGGAAGCCAGCTCCTATGCGGACATGAACTACGAGGGCCTGCCCACCTTCTACCCGCTGGGCTGGTTCTGGATGGGCGGCCGGCTGGCCAACATCCTCAACATGCCCGGCTGGGAGGTCTACCAGCCCTGGAGCCTCATCTCCCTGGCCGTAGCCGGGTGCATCCTGGTTCCTCTGTGGCAGCGGCTTGTCGGTTCCCTACCGGTGGCCACCGCCATTGCCTTGACCACCACAGCGGTGACCCTGACCATCGGCGCTGAAGAACCGTATTCCGCGGTCATCGCAATGGGCGTACCAGCGGTAGCTGTCCTGTGCTCACACGCCTTCTACGGCTCCTCGTGGTTCTCCGCCGCCGCAATCGCCATCTACCTCGGAATCTCCGCCTGCTTCTACACGCTGTACACGGGAGCCGTGGCGCTTACCATCGTCAGCCTCATTGCACTCGTCACGTGCGTGGCCGACCGTACGTGGACTCCCCTCGTGCGCCTCGCCGCCATCGCGGCCGGATCCCTGGCCATCGCCGCGATTGCTTGGACACCGTATCTGCACGCCGTCCTGCACGCCACCGCCCCGCTAGAATCCACCGCGCAGCACTACCTGCCGGAGGAGGGCACCCAAATCCCGGCGCCCTTCCTCTCCTTGTCCGTCATCGGCGCCCTCAGCCTTATTGGCCTGATCTACCTCATCTTGCGCGTCGACGAACCCGAAATCAGAGCCATGGGCACCGCGCTTGTCGGAACCTACCTGTGGACTCTGGCCTCCATGGTCATGACTCTTGCCGGCAGCACGCTGCTGGGCTTCCGCCTGGAGCTGATGGTCGTGGTGCTTTTCGCTACGGCCGGCATCCTCGCGCTGGCCGACATCCGCCTCATGGGCCTGCCCACGCTCTACCCGGAAGGCTTCAGCGAGGCCACCAGCAAGCGCGTGACCCTGGTCTTTGCCATCATCATGGGGCTGGGCGGTATTTACTATGCGCAGCAAATCCCCGCGACGAACGTGACCGCCTTGGATCACGCTTATACCGATACCGACGGCTACGGGGAGCGCGCGGACCGCTACACCAGCGATTCTTCCGCTAATTACGGAAAGATCCGCGAATTCATCGACGCCCAGGGCTACGCGGCCAACGACACCGTCGTCCTCACGGACGAAAAGCTCTTCATGGCCTACAACCCCTACTACGGGTTTAACGCCTTCACCAGCAACTATGCCAACCCGTTGGGAGAGTTCAGCACCCGTAACCTGCAGATTGAAGAGTGGGCTTCCAATTCCTGGGACCAGACTCCGAAGGAATTCTCGCATTCCCTCGAGTCCTCACCGTGGCGCGGCCCAGACGTGCTCATCTTCCGCGGTGACATCAAGGAACCCGGGGATGGCTACAAGACGCACTTGGCAGAAGACATTTACCCCAATCAGCCCAACGTGCGCTACCGCGCGGTGTTCTTCAACCCGGAGGTCTTTGAAGAAGGCTGGACCACTAAACAGATTGGCCCCTTCGTCGTCGCGGCCAGATCTTAATAAGCCAAGGCGGTGACGTAGACTGATCGCCGTGTCAGATCGGAATACCTCTTCACTGCGAGCACCGCAGTCCCTGCGGCTCACCGCCATCATCGCTGGATTCATCGGTTTCCTGTGCTTTGTGGCCACACCGCTGCTGCCGGTGAACCAAACCCAATCTTCCTTCGATTGGCCCCAGCAGGACTCCCTGCAGTCCATCAACGCCCCGCTCATCTCGGTGGCGCCGGAGGAGATCGATGCAGAGATCCCTCTGAAGGCCGTCGATAAGCTGCGCGATGGCCAGGACCTGCTTTACGGCACCGTGCCCCCGGAGTCCAAGAAGGCCTCCAACCGCGGCATGTTTGTCCGCGCCGGCGAGGATGGTCTCTCGGTGACCAGCCTCGATGAGGTCATTTTCTCTCTCACGGCCGAGCAGGTGGCGAAGCTGCCTGAGGACTCCACGCTCCGCATCCAATCCACCGGTGACGGCACCACCGTCTCCTTGGGCAAGCACAAAGAGACCTCCGAGGAGGATCTCCGCCCTCAGGTCACCGGCGTTTATACCGAGATCGACGATTCCCCGGAAGCCCTCGCCGAGCTTGGCGACGACCTCCGCATCCACGTGGAGATCAACTCTCGGTTCACCTCCTCCCCGACACCGCTCAAGCTCATCGCCATGTGGCTGGGCCTGGCCATGGTGGTGATCAGTCTGGTCTGCCTGTGGCGAATCGACCGCCTCGATGGCAAACGCCGTGGCTTCATGCCCGAAACCTGGAAGCAGATCCGCCCGCTCGATGGCGTCGTGGCGGCTGTTCTCGGCTGGTGGTACATCTTCGGTGCTAATACCTCCGATGATGGCTTCATCCTCACCATGGGACGCGTTTCCGATCACGCGACCTATATGGCGAACTACTACCGCTGGTACGGCGTCCCCGAGGCCCCGTTCGGCGCGCCGTACTACGACCTCGTGGCATGGCTGGCGCAATTCTCCAGCGCGTCCATCATCGTGCGCCTGCCTGCGCTTATCTCAGCGCTCATCATCTGGTTTATCTTGTCGCGCGAGATGCTTCCGCGCTTCGGCGCTCGCGTCAACGAGCGCCGCCTGGCGCACTGGACCGCCGCGTTCATGTTCCTGGCTTTCTGGCTGCCCTATAACAACGGCATCCGCCCCGAGCCCATCGTGGCCCTCGGCGTCATGCTGACGTGGGCCTCTTTCGAGCGCGCCATCTCCACCCAGCGCCTCCTTCCGGCAGCGGTGGGCACCATCATCGCCACCATCACCCTGGCCGCTGGCCCCACCGGCCTCACCGCAGTGGGCATCTTCCTGGTCTGCCTGCCCGCCCTGTTCCGCATCATGGGTAAGCGCGCTCCCCAGATCGGCTGGACAGCTCTCATCGCCCCGTTCCTTGCCTGTGGCACCGCTGTCATGGTCGCTGCCTTCGGGGACCAAACGCTAGCGTCGGTCCTCGAATCCACTCGCGTGCGTTCCGCGGTCGGCCCGTCCCTGCCGTGGTACTCGGAGTTCGTGCGCTACTCCACGCTCTTCGAGCCCTCCGTGGACGGCTCCCTGACGCGCCGCTTTGCAATGTTCACCATGCTCTTCTGCTTGGCGCTCATCATCTATGCCTTCATCAAGGACCACCGCGTCGTCGGTGCGGAGGCAGATCCCACCAAGCGCCTGCTGGCCATCATGGCGCTCTCGGCCTTCTTCCTCATGTTCACGCCGACGAAGTGGACGCACCACTTCGGCATTTACGCCGGTGTCGCCGGCGTCATCGCCGCGCTCGGCTCGGTAGTTCTTTCCCAGATTGCCATGCGCTCCCCGCGTGCCCGGACCTTCTCCATCGCCGCGGTGATCTTCCTCCTGGCCATCTCCCTGGGCGGCTGGAACGCCTGGTGGTACGTATCCTCCTTCGGCATCCCGTGGTGGGACCGCACCGTGCAGTTCAAGGGCATCGAGGCCAACACCGTGGTGCTGGCCATCGCCATGGTGGTCCTGGCGATTGGCCTCTACCAGTCCCTGGTTCACAGCTATCGCAAGAACAAGGCCGAAACCGCCGGCACCCTCGAGGAATTCGAGGCCGCCAATGCCGCCAAGGTCTCGCGCTGGGCGGGTGTCATGTCCGCACCGATTGCGGCGGCCTGCATTATCATCGTGGCCTTCTCGTGTGCCTCCTTTGCCAAGGGCTACGTGGCCCAGGCGGATTCCTACTCCGTGGGCAAGGGCAACCTGACTTCCCTGCGCGGCGATACCTGCTCGCTGGCGGATTCCACCATGGTGGAGACCAACACCAATGAATCCTTCCTCACTCCGGTCGAGGGCGAATTCCAGGACTCGCTCGTTGACAAGAAGGAGGACAACTTCGGTTTCGGCCCCAATATGATCAAGGAAGATATTGAGCCGGAGAACCTCAACTCGGCGTCGGTAGGCGCTATTGCCAACACCACCGGTGAGGACTCGGCGACGTCCAATGAACAGAAGGATCTCACCGAATCCGAGGAAAAGGCAACCGAGGTCACCGACTCCTCCGCCGGCGGCGTGCGCGGAACCCTGGGTGTCAACGGCTCCGAGATGCACCTGCCGTTCAACTTGGATTACCGGAAGGTCCCGGTCATGGGCTCCTACGATGAATCGCAGCGCTCGACCGCCACCATCACCACCCAGTGGTACAATTTGCCGGAACCTGGCGAAAACACCCCCGTCCTCTCGGTCGCTGCCGCCGGCAAGATTTACCACCACGACGTCAACGGAGTGGAGCAGGAGGGCACCGAGCTCACCTTGGAGTACGGAACACTCAAGGATGGCAAGGTCACCAACAAGGGTGAGGCCGAGCTTTCCGACGTCGGCGCGACCCCCAAATGGCGCAACCTCCGCATTGCTCTAGACGAGCTCCCAGAGGAGGCCAACGTTGTGCGCCTCGTCGCGGTCGATGATTCCACCGATGAAGACGATTGGATGGCGTTTACCCCGCCGCGCGTCCCGGAGCTTGCCACCATCAACTCCCAGTTCGATTCCTCTACCCCGGCACTCCTCGACTGGTCCGTCGCCCTGCAGTTCCCCTGCCAGCGCACCTTCGACCACTACGCCGGCGTGACCGAGATCCCGCAGTTCCGCATTCTTCCTGACGCCGCCGCACAAACCTCCCTCACGGACTTCCAGTCCTTCTCCGGTGGTGGTGCGCTGGCAACTGCGGAGGCAGTGAACTACTCCTATGAGATCCCGAGCTACCTCAACAACGATTGGGCGCGCGACTGGGGCTCCATTGAAAAGTATGAGCTGCGCACCAACTCCCGCGGCGAGGCCCCGCTCGAGGCGGATATCGACCAAGAAATTATCCAGCGCTCCGGCCTGTGGAAGAACTCCGAAATGAAGATTCGCCCCGAGGGCGAACAGTAGAACTACAGGAACTCGGCCGAATCTTTAATGCGCTGCCGCGCCACGGCCGGGGTCGAAATACGGTGCATGGACACGTACTCCGCGGTCTGTGCACCGGGGATCTCCACGCGCTCAGCAATCTCGTCCTGCGCCGCGGTCTGGACCAAGATGTCGGAATATGCCGCTGGCAGCGCCGCCTCGTCGAGGACGTAGTCATCGCGGATCTCCTCCGGCAGCTTGGCCAGCGCACCGAAGTCGGGGAAGGTGAGGAGGAGGGCGTCGGCAGGCACCAGCGCTGCGAGCGCCCCACCGGAGGAATATCCCCACACCGTCACGCGGTTGGCCCCATGGTCGCGCGCATAGTCGACGGCCGCCTGAACCGACTGAACCATTTCCGCCACGGTGTGCTCCGGCGCCAACGGATAATCGACATCGATGATCGTCGTGCCCGACAACTGCGCTGCGGCAGCAACTTCGGGCCGCCATTGCATTTCTAGCGCCTTGCCGTCACCGCGCCACCAGCCGCCGGAGTGCAGCGACACCGCCCAACGACCAGACTCTTCTGACGGCCTAAAGATCGCTCCCACCTCAGAGTCTTCAACGCTCACGCCTTCCGTAAAAACGGTGCCGGGCAGCGAGTGATCCACCGCGGATCCCAGCACCATCATGGAGGCCTGCACGATACGGTCCGGCAGCAGCGCGCAATAGCGGTCCGCCTCCGGCGAACCTCCACCGGCCCACGGCGGGCGGAAATCCGGCAGCGGGTAGTGCACCTCCATGTAGGAGGAGAGCTGCTCGAGCTGTTGTTCTGGACTTAGCTGGCGATCCTGGCCGCCGATATTCCACTCACTCATGGCCCCCAAGGGTACTACCAGATGGTGACGCGCTCCTCTGGGACAAGACCACCCTCGACATCAAAAGCCTCGTAGAATTCGTCGATGTTCTCGGCGATGATGTTGCAGCGGAACTCCGCCGGCGAGTGCGGGTCAATGGCCAAGTACTGCGTGGCCATCTCCGGACGAATAGCAGTGCGCCACACGCGCGCCCACGCCAGGAAGAAGCGCTGCAGACCGGTGTACTCGTGCTCTGCCAATTCCGGCTCAGCGCCCTCGGCCTCAAACGGCGCTACCTGGCCGTTGATGTCCAGGCCTTTGTCGGCGCAGTAATTCTTGTAGGCCACCACAGCAATACCCAGTCCACCGAGGTCACCAATGTTCTCACCCAGGGTGAAGCTGCCGTTGACGCCCGCGGAATCGGTGCCTTCCAGCACCTTCGGCACCTGTCCCTGGAACTGGTCCACCAGCTTCGCGGTCAACTTCTCGAAGGCCGCGCGGTCCTCATCCGTCCACCAGGAGTTGAGGTTGCCCTGGCCGTCGTACTGCGAGCCCTGATCATCAAAACCGTGGCCAATCTCGTGGCCAATCACCGCGCCGATGGCACCGAAGTTCTCCGCCGCGTCCGCGTCCGGATTATAAAACGGCGGACGCAGAATCGCCGCCGGGAAGGTGATGTCATTGACTACTGGGTTGTAGAAGGCATTGACCGTCTGCGGGGTTGCGAACCACTCGTCGCGGTCGGCCGGCTTGCCAATCTTGGCCAGCTCATAATCGTGGCTCCACGCACTGCCTGCGCGCACATTGGCCACCAGGTCCGCACCCTTGGGTGAAAACTCTAGGTCGGAATAGTCACGCCAGGTCTCCGGATAACCAATCTTGGCCTTGAACTGCAAGAGCTTCTCCAGCGCGCGCTCACGAGTGGCCGGGGTCATCCACTCCAGCTGCGAAATCCTCTCGCGGTATGCGGAGGTAAGGTATTCCACCAGCTCATCCATCTCGGACTTCGAGGACGGCGGGAAGTGCTTGTCCACGAAAACCTTGCCAATCTCCTGACCCACCATGTTCTCTGCCAGGCCCACGGCGCGCTTCCAGCGGTCACGCTGCTCGGTAGCGCCGGAAAGCTTGGTTCCGTAGAACTCGAAATTCTTCCTACCGATCTCCTCGGTAAGGTACGGCGCGCGCGACAGCAGAATGTGCCACGTGGCCCACAGCTGCCAATCCGCCATGCGGCCGGCGGTAAACAGGCCCTCCAGGTGCTCAAAATACGACGGCATCATGGCCACCGCGCGGTGCTCCGGCAGTCCCCCACCGTTCAGGATGGCGCGGGTGATGCTGGGCAGCTTGGCGACGTCCACCGGGTTATACGTCTTCACCGCATCACGGGAGGCCACCACATCCCAATGCCCTGCAGCAATTTCCTTTTCCAGATTCACGATGCGGGTAGCTGCAACCTCCGCCCCCAAGCCGAAGAGGCGAGCCGGATCCAGGAATCCAAGCATCGCTGCGACGTGCTTCTCGTAGGCCTCAAGCGTCTCCGCATGCGCTTCTTCGCGGTAATAAGCCTCATCCGGCAAACCCAAGCCAGACTGAACAATATAGGCCACTGCCTCCTCGGAGCCGGAGTCCTTTTCTACCCAGAAGGTAACCGGGGCGCCGACGCCCTCGCGCTCCAGCACGCCAAGGTTGTGCGCCAGCTCTTCCGGGTCCGCCGCCACCAGCTTGTCCAAATCTTCGGCCAAAGGCGCCGTTCCCGCAGCGTTCACTCCCTCAACGTCCATGTGGGAGGAATACACGATCCCCGGACGGCCTTCGTCTTCCTTAACGATGTCGTGGACGAGTTCCTCGGCTTCGTCGCGAAGCGCGTGAAAAGTCCCGTCAACACCGCGGTCATCGGGAATAACGTGGGACTCAATCCAGGGGCCATTAACAAACTGATACAGATCCTTCATGCACTTCACTCTATGTCAGATGTACCCGTTAGTGTGGTGTGCATGACTTCTTATCGTTTCCCGCCAGCGAAGATGACGGGGCCGTTTTTCGCTGTGCTTGGGGTGACCCTCCTCGTGCTCGGCACGCCCGCCGTCCTCAGCTTGGCGCTGCCGGACCACGATCCTGAAACCGAGCCTGTTGTCCTCGACGATCCTGAGTGGCGTCAGCCTATCGACGGCGTCGAATGCAGCGTGAACTACGATTCCGTGGCCAACCAGGCGTGGGATTGCGGCGATACCTTGGTCGAGGCCTACCTCACCTCTGATGTCGACGATGACGAGCTGGCCCTGCGCCGAGCTGTGCGCGCCACGACCTTCGGGTCGATGCCGAAAGAAGAAGTAGAAAACCAAGACGGCATCCTCGTACTGCGAACGTATACATACATCCCGGTCGTTGCCTTTAGCGTGGCCAAGGACGATCTCAACTACGAGCTCGTCTTTTCAGACGGAAACCCAGAAGAAATCGCCGATCAGTTTATGGAGGCCTTCAAGTGAGCAAGATCTTCCGCGTGGCGCTGTGGGTCATCATTGGTATCTGCCTGCCTGCAGCTCTGATCAACCTGTTAGGTGCTTTCCTCGTTGCCCCGCTGCCGGGCCTAATAAGCCTGCTGATCGGCTTTGCTTTCTTGGCGCTGGGGCTGTATCTGTGGCACCTCAGCCCGATGTGGGCGCGACCTGCCAAGGGATGGGCCACAGCCAGCGTGCTGTGGGGAGCCGGCACCGCGGTGTCTTTGGCGCTCCTATCAGCACTTCCGTTCAGCTCCCTCACCAAGGGCGTGGGATGGGAAGAATCCATGATGTCATGGTCCGGAGCTTATCCGGAGGAGTTCGCCAAGGCGCTGGGCGTGGTTTTTGTGTTACTCAGTTTCCGCCAGCTCAACCGCCCTTGGCATGGTTTCATCGTCGGCGCGCTTGTGGGCTGGGGTTTCGAGGTCTTTGAAAACGTCCTCTACGCTTCTCTCGGCGCCGTCATGCACCCGACGTCTGATTGGATTGGCATGCTGCAGATGTGGGGGCTCCGCCTTGTGGCGGGCCCAGGCCTACACATGTCACTGACGGTCATCGCAGGCTTTGGCATCGGCTGGGCCATTTACGCCGCCCACAAAACGTGGTGGTGGCGCCTCGGAGTGGGCGTGGGCGCGCTTTTTGTTTCCTTCTGTCTCCATTTCGCGTGGAACTACATGTGGGATGAGACATGGCAGCTGGTCACGCAGTACATCGTGGTCGCGCTCATCCTCTACCCCATCGTCATCACCCTGGGGCTTCGCGCCCACCGCCTAGCCAAGGCGGACGATACCTACTCGCACTCGCCCGGCTCAGCCAGCCTGCGCTGAATTAGTCAAACTGCCCCTGCAGGACAGCCACGGCGTCAAGCGGAGTTACGTGATAGGAAATGGGGTTCTGGTTTGCGCCGGCCATGAGGGCGTGGGCGCAGGAGTGGCCCGCTCCCATCATGTGGCCGAGCTCGTGAGCGATGGTTCCCTGAAGCGCCTCTGGGTACTGAGCGGTGGCCGCCTTGATGAAGAGCATCCCGTGGTCCGGGTAGGCCGTACCCTGGACGTAACCATTCGGCTCCGGCTTATAGATGATGGCGATGGTGTCATCATCGGCCTCGGACGGCGCTACTTCCTTCAGAGAAGCCTTGCCGTCGAGAGCATCGTTCCACTCAGCTACCGCGGCATCGAGCTGCTCGCGGTAGGGGAAGTTATCCGCCACCTTGTACTTGAGCACGCCGCTCTTGAAGTAGGAAGGAACGGAATCAGCATCGTGCAGAATCGACGGATCCGGAACCGGCTTTCCTTCGTTTGCCAACTTGGTGATGGAGGTGCAGGTGCCAGGGGAAATGAGCGAACGAGTTTGGTCGCTCTTCGCCGAAGCCGACGGGGCAACGGTCAAAGCAACAACAGCAATGGCCGCGATGGACAGGGCCTTACGCATAGGGAAATACCTTTCGGGTTAGTAACCGCTTATTTGGTAGCCGAGAATATATTAATTTCTCAGTTTCCGCAAAGGTAAAACTTAGCTAAACCCGTGGCCAATCAGCACACGTGCGATGAACTAGGCACAGCGCGCTTCAGCTCCGCACACGCCCTATCGCGCAGGTCCTGAGGGGGCGTCGGCAAGCTCGGCGCTTGCGGCTGTACCTCCACCGCGCCGAGCACATCTGCGGTGAGATCCGCGGGAGATCCATAGGTATTTGCCGCCACACTATATCCAGGACCGAAAGAAGCGCTCGCATGCACCTGCCGGTCATCCGACCACCCAAATTTCGTTCCGATAATGCCCGGAATCCGCGCGGTGCCGAAGTCCTGACGATATCCGTCGGATGCCGTAGGCGCTGCCGTCGCCATACCTTTCATGAGCGGTGCAGCAACTGGGTCACCAGATATCACCCCAATAAAGCGAGCGAGATCCTCCGTCGACGTCGTGGTATTGCCCCAGTAACCGTTGTGATGGGTCTCCCCCAAGCGATATTCCCCGATGATGGAAGGTATGGCCTGCGGATACTTCCGCTCCAGATCGCTAGCGGTGCCATCCTCAGAGAAGCGAACCATGTTTTCCACCCGCGCTTTATCCTCCGGCGCGCCATATTTCAGGACCCACATTCCTAGGTACAGCTTCGCGAGGGATAGCGCAGGACGAGACTCGTGGCCATTTCCAGTGGAAACCGAGTTTCCGTCGGCATAGCGCACGGTCATTTGAGTGCGTGGCGGAACCTTTCCAGGATCAAACGTCAGGGCCTGGGCGGATGGCGCAGCGACGGTCGCTAGCGCAAGACCAGCAATAAGGGAGCGGAGTTTAAGCACTTTCATAGATTAACTCAAGCCACAGCTTCAACAGGCTTGATTGGTACATAAGCGCCGCTGCCCAAGGGATTCAGCGCGCACCCTTCCCCACGCTAGGGTTCGAACAGTAATTTTATTAGCTTCTTACCCAACAAGCCCCTCCCAACGAAGCTCAAAGCGGCGGAAGGCTGGGTAAATGCAATATCAGTAGGCACATTCACCTCTCTAATCACAACTTTCCGCCAGGGTATAGACTTTCCAAACGGTACAGAATAAACTCATTTTTCGAAAAGGGATTCGGACAGTGGGGGTTCGGTCCTTCTCAATATCTCTAACGAAAGAGGGGGTTGAATTGTCTTCCACTACAGAAGCCGTTGTTTTCTATTTCTCTCATTCCAATCCGAACGACCCGGTCTGCATGAAAGGTAAAGCCATACGCCAAGCAGACTACGAGTTTTGGTCTAGCGTCCTTCCCGCCTTGGACGAGGACTCAGATACAGCGTGCATGCGCCTTGGGCTAAAGACCGGCAAGGCGGCCGGGACGGTTGCTCGCATAATCATGGGGATTTACCGCCTGAAAGAGCTACCCCAGCTCAAGGCCCTGCAAGATGCAGATTTTTTGCTGGACTTACCCGCTTTGATTGCCATCGACCAGGTCATGGCTAAACTCGGCCAACCTTCCACTGAGGTAGTAGCCGCCATTGACGCTGCGTTGGCCCGTTGGCTTACGCCTACGAAGCCAAATCAGGTATTTCCCACCACGTCGCAGATTCGTCGCCGCATGCGTGACCTTGTCAAGGTCCATGATGACTCCATCGCAGTGGAGGATAAGCGCACAAAGAATCGATATTCCATTCTCACCCGCGACCAACGCGCCACCATAGAACTAGAGGTGGATAGCAGCGTTGGAATCATCATCCATGAGGCCATTAAGGCAGCTGCTGAAAAGCATGAAGTCTCGATGGCAGAAGCACTAATCCTTTTAACGACTGGAAAGGTAGAACCAGAAGCTGCCCGAGTAGTGCTCCACACTTATCAAGCGAGTGATGTCGAAGACGCGCCAGTGTATGTAGAAGGGCACGGCTGGCAGGTAGAGAATATCCCAGCACAAGCCGTAACGAAAAGGGACTTGAGCACCAAGCCGAAAGCCACTAATGGCTACGGACCAGCCACGTTGGTTCGCAAATATGTTGAAGGGCGCGATGGCACCTGCCGTGCAGCTGGCTGCGGAATGCCGGCGTGGCTGTGTCAATTAGACCACCGTATTAACTATGCCGATGGTGGGCCAACGCATCCGGACAACATGGTGGCGTTGTGCCAGCATCACCACAACATGAAGACCGATGGGCGGGCGTTCTATTTTTTGGACCCCGATACCGGGGATGTGGTCTGGCTCTTTGAGGATGGAACCTGGGCAATCACGGAACCTTCCGGGCCACTAGCACCAAAGAACAAACGCTGGGCGCGAAGCGTTGCGCAAGATATTGAAGGTTACCGCGCTAGGAAGCACCGGGAAGCTCAGGAGCTGAAAGCCGAGCTAGACCAAGAACAGCAAGCAAACACAAATAAGAAGACCGCTTATGGCAAGGGAGATGAAGAAATCCCCTTCTAGATAACTAGGTTCGTCGCTTAAAACGACGAAACACATTGGTGCTCGGCTTAGAGGAGGTAATTGAGGTCCGCCGCATCCAGCCCGCATTCAGCGAGCACCACACTGTCGCCGCGGTGTGGAATACCTTCGGCATCCCACTGGGCTTGGGCGGCGGGGGTATGGGCGCGGCCCGTACTGTTGACCACCCGCCACCAGGGCAGATCCGCGCTTTTCGACATCACCCAGCCCACATACCGCGCACCGACCCCTACGACTTTGGCGATCTCTCCGTAGGTGGAGACGTTGCCAGGCGGAATGCGGAGAACGACCTCCGCAACCCTAGAGCTCGATGGGTTCTTCGGGGGCATCCTCGACCTCGCACAAGGTAAGCGTCGCACCCGTAGAATCCTCAATCAGGCACAATCGGCCGAATGG
This sequence comes from Corynebacterium sp. HMSC065D07, assembly GCF_001810695.1. Taxonomy (NCBI): domain Bacteria; kingdom Bacillati; phylum Actinomycetota; class Actinomycetes; order Mycobacteriales; family Corynebacteriaceae; genus Corynebacterium; species Corynebacterium sp. HMSC065D07. Next base: position 39,132 of record NZ_KV802421.1, on the reverse strand, counting down.
TGAGTCGTGGGGCTCGCGGATAACCTGCCCGCCATTCTCCACAACAGCCTTCGCTGCTTGGTCGATGTCCCGCACACCCAAGTATGTTTGCCAGAAACTCGGCAAACCTTCCGCATGCCAGAACCCAGCGAAGGCAGCGCCTTCTTCCTCCGCAACTGCATAATGCTCATCACCACGGATTTCCCAATCGAAGAGCTCACCATAAAAGTCCAGCGCTGAGTGAAAATCCTCCGAGACCGTCAGCTCGTGCCACACCGGGGTGCCAGGCTCACCGCCGGCGACGAAGCGGTCGAGCTCCGGCTGCGTCAAGCCAAACATGGCACCGGACTTGTCGAGTACGAGCGCCAGCGGAGCACCTAAAGCGAGGATTTTTCCGCCGAGTTGTTCTACTCGGGCGCAATCGGCTTCCAAGTCGCGGGAGAGGAAATAGGTAGCCCAGGTGTCCTGGCCCGGAACAATTTCTGCAATCGGCAGACCTTGAAGGCGGGCGATGCCATCTTCGAATTCCCAGCCCAGCACGGCCGAGTAAAACTTCTCGGAGGCTTTCACATCAGAACTGGCCAGAGTAATCCAGTAGGGCATTCCTACTTCAGCTTCAAAAGCGGGCATTAAAGGTTCCTCCACTTCTCCGGGTCGAAGTCATCATCAGCGGTAGCCTCATCAAAATAATCGTCGTCGTCTTCGACGACGCGGGCGCAAGTGTCGGAGACACAGATGACGTCGCCAAGCGCCAGCGTTGCTCCGCGCTGCTTCGTCACTTCCCCATTGACGGTGACCTGACCCTGCTCGATGAGTTCTTTGGCCTCTCCCCCGGTGGCGACCAAGGAGGCCAGTTTGAGGAACTGGCCGAGCTTAATGGATTCTCCCTTAATTGAGACTTCTAGCATGTTGACCAGCATACCCAGCTCAAAGCGCAAGAATTCCCTCTGCCAGAATGATGACGCCAAGCAGGGCAAACACGACTCCGCTGAAGATATCTACCCCGGCGGAGTTCTTTGCCATCCACTTCGCCACCGCACGGGTGCACAACGCAACGCCGACAAAAATAATGAGGCTTTCAATAATCAGCACAGAACCAACCGTGGCATTCGCGCTCAAGCCCATGCCCGGATCGATGAAGTTGGCGAAGATAGCGCCGAAGAAGATGAGCACCTTGGGATTAGAAAGATCGCTGACCAGGCCCATGCGGTACGCCGTACCGAGTTTGATGATGCCGTCCGGGGTGAACCCGCGCGGTTGAGGATTCATGGTTGCTGGAGCACGACGCTCTTTAATGCCGCTGCTTATTGCAGAAAATGCCATCCATAGCAGATAGCTACCGCCGGCAATCTGCAGCGCCACAAGGATTTCAGGATGGGCCGAAATCAGCGCGGTAAGCCCCGCCAGCGAAGCAACGGTCCATATCATCAAGCCAGTCGTGCTACCTATTGCGGCCCACACCGCTGCACGCGTGGAACGCGCACCCAAACGAATAATCTGAACCACATCTGGCCCCGGCGAAGCCATCGCCGCGAACCACACACCCATCAAGGCCACTATGGCGCTGAAAGCCACCTAACACCCCCATACTCACATGCGTTTTCACTAACACATGCCACTATAAGAGGCGTCTCACCTGCAGCGAAACAGGTAAATTAGCTTTGCGTACGCGGCTTAATAGTCATGGTGTCAATGTTGACGTGCTCCGGCAGGGACGCCACCCAACGCACTGCCTCAGCGATGTCTTCTGCGGTGAGGTTGAGCTCGCCGTCATAAACTTGTGCGGCACGTTTGGCGTCACCCCGAAAACGATTGAGGGAAAACTCCTCCGTGGCTACACGGCCCGGGTCAAGTTCGGTAACGCGAACGCCGTGCTCTTCAATACGCAGTGCACGAGAAATCACGCGGACGCCATGCTTGGCGGCGTTGTAACCGGAACCGCCCTCGTAGACGTTCCACCCGGCCACGGATCCCATGTTGATAATGAGCCCGCCCCGCAGCTTCGGCATGAGAGCCTGGATCATCCGAACGGTGCCAAGGACGTTGACGTCATACATCCACTGCCAATCCTCGATGGTGGTGTCCACGAGGGGCTCCAGGCCCTTAGCGCCACCGGCGTTGTTGACCAGCAGGTCAACGCGGTCGAGGTGGGAAACGAACTCGGCTACGGATTCGTCCGAAGTGACGTCGAGGGCATAGGCCTCGCCGCCGATGTCGTTCGCGAGGGCCTCAAGGCGCTCCACGCGCCGCGCGCCGACGACGACACGCCAGCCGTCAGCCGCCAACGCTCTTGCCGACGCCTCCCCAATCCCCGAAGACGCTCCTGTAACGACTGCTACTTTTTCCATGCGCCCTAGGATAGGGCTTCTTCCAGCTCGGCGCAGATGTTTTCGACGATTCCACTCTTGAAATCAGCCGGGGTGAAGGTGCCATCCTTCATGTCGGTATTTAGCGAGATATCCAACTGAGTGCGCAGCTGCGGCATGGAGAAGTTCGCCATGATAAGGCGCCACGCCTCTACCGCGCGGATGCCGCCGCTGAAGCTGTAGCCCACGTAAGCAATCGGCTTGGCCACCCACTCGGCACCGAGGGAATCGACGGCGTTCTTGAACGCGCCCGGCACGGAATGGTTGTACTCCGGGGTGACGAAGATAAAGGCATCGCAGGAATCGATAGCATCGGACCAGGCCTGCACATTCGGGTCCTCGTAGTTTTTGTTTGCCGCCATAGGAATGACGGAGGTGGTGAGGATCGGGACATCGAAAGCCTTGAGGTCAATGAGCTCGTAGTCCACGTCGCGGCCCTGAGCGAGGTCGGTGACCCACTGGGCGATGGCCAGCCCGGCGCGGTCGTCGCGGGTAGAGCCGAGGATGATGCCGATTTTCGCCATAAGGATGCCTTTCATGATTTTGTTAACGCGTCAACGTCTGAGGGTACGCCGATATGTCGACGCAATCGACAAGTCACCCAGATATGTCGAAAATTCTAGAAAAAATCGACATATCCGCTCAACATGTCTATTCTTTTACCATGCCAACCTATAGCCCGGACACCCCCTACAATGGGCTTCCGCCCCTCCCACCAGCAGAAGTGGTGGAAACCGTTCCCGTGCTTAAGGCCATCATCGATGCTAAGGAAAAACTGGCTGAACTGCGTACGGCCTGCCAGCTCATTCCCAACCCGGAGATCATCACCTCAACGATTCCACTGCGTGAGGCTCGTGCTTCCTCCGAGATTGAGAACATCGTCACCACTAATGACGAGCTCTTCCGTGCGGCGTGGCACGTCGATGCTGAGCCGACTCCTGCCACCAAGGAGGCTCTTCGCTATAACGCCGCGCTCCACGCTGGACTTTCCTCGCTATCGCAGCGACCTCTATCCGAGAAGACGGCAAAAATCGTATGCAGCACCCTTCTAGATACTCAGGCCGAGGTGCGTTCACTTCCGGGCACATTTATCGGTAACCCTGTAACGAAGGAGCGGCTCTACACCCCACCTGAAGGAAAGGAGATTATCGAGGGCCATCTCGCAGCGTGGGAGGACTATATATATTGCAGCCACGACGTTGATTCCCTCGTAAAGATGGCACTGCTTCACTATCAATTTGAAGCAATCCATCCTTTCTACGATGGCAATGGGCGCACTGGACGAATCCTTAACGTCCTCTACCTCATTCAAGAAGATCTTCTTGAGCTGCCGGTTTTATACCTGTCCGGGTATATCGTCGACAACAAAGCAGACTACTATCGCTATCTCAACGCTGTTACAGCCAAGGGAGCATGGCAAGACTGGCTTCTCTTTATGATCCGCGGCGTTCACGCAGCGGCTGCCGACGCCTCCTCGATGATTACCCAGCTTCGGGCTATCCAGGAAAACACTGCGCAACGAATACGTTCTGCGGGCGTGATTAACCATCCCCTCGAGATGGCCGAGCTCATTCTTATCAAGCCCTATGTACGCATTACTGACGTGGTAGAGATGGGCTTCGTCAAACGCCAAACTGCCAGCGCGTGGCTGGCACATCTCGTAGATTTAGGAATCCTCGAAGAAATCCAACAAGGCCGCTCCAAGGTTTTCCTTCACCGTGCCGCTCTCGATGTTCTGACTCGAGACTAAGACGAGGGAATAGGATGGCTGACATGCATCACCCAGACGAAGGATCCTTTGAGCGCATGACCAGCGGGCAGTGGTTCATGCCCGGTGTCAACGAGGAGGTCAGCGCCGAACATCGACGCGGCTTCCTGCTGGTCAAGGAGCTCAATGAGCTGCACAACACCAACCCAGAGCGCGCGAAGGAGATCTTGCGAGAGCTGCTTTCGCCCGAGTCCGAGGTTCCCGGGCTGCACGTCCCGCTCAACTTGGAGTATGGCTGCAATGTGACCATCGGAAAGGGCGTCTTCATCAACTTTGGTGCGACGATCCTGGCGCAGGCGCCTGTAACCCTCGGAAATCACGTCATGATCGGTCCGAACTGCTCGCTTATTACCGTGGGGCATCCTGTCAACGATCATGAGATGCGAGCAAACGGTTGGGAGATTGCGAAGCCTATCAGCGTCGGCGATAACACGTGGTTCGGCGCCAATGTCACTGTGTTGCCGGGCGTGACCGTGGGCAAGAACTGCGTCGTGGGAGCGGGCACGCTGGTGACTAAGGATATCCCGGATAACTCGCTGGTCTTGGGCTCACCGGGACGTGTGGTGCGCAAGCTGGAGGACAACGAAGATAGGTGGGAGCGCCAAGATCTCGATGTTTGATCTCAAGGCGATCGGCAAAGGACTCCCCGTCCTAGAGACTATTGATTCGCTTCCGTCCGCCGGTCACGTCGTCGTCCAGGCCCCGCCCGGCACGGGTAAGACCACGCTCGTTCCGCCGGCGCTGGCTAACCAAGTAGAGGGCAAGGTTCTCGTCACCGCGCCGCGCCGAGTAGCTGTGCGTGCGGCGGCAAACCGCCTTCAAGAGTTGTCAGGCCAGCGCATCGGCTATGCGGTGCGCGGTGATTCCCGCAAAGGTCAGGACGTCGAGTTTGTTACCCCCGGCGTGCTGTTGCGCCGACTGTTGCGGGATCCGGAACTCACTGGTGTTGATGCCGTAGCCATCGACGAGGTGCATGAACGCCAGCTCGATACCGATTTGGTGCTGGGCATGTGCTTGGAGTTGGCGCAGCTCCGCGATGATTTCCGGGTCATTGCCATGTCCGCGACTGTCGACGCCTCCCGCTTCTCCCAGCTCATGGGAGGGGCGCCGATCCATTCCACTGAGGCAGTGACGTACCCGCTCGACATTTCCTATGAACCGATTCCGGGACGTGCCGCGGGCGATCGGGAGTTTTGGAAAGGCGTGGCCAAGGTTGCCGCGCGGCAGCACGAGTCCACGCTGGTCTTTGTTCCCGGCGTGCGCGAGGTCAACCTGGTGTGTGATGCATTGAGCGGCCACAACGTTTTTCCGCTCCACGGCCGCCAAACCACGCAGGAGCAGGACGCGGCCCTGTATACGCGAGAACAGCGCATCGTGGTGGCGACGTCTATTGCGGAGTCCTCGCTGACCGTGCCGGGCGTGCGCACCGTCATCGATGCTGGATTGTCCCGCGTTCCCAAGCGGGATGCGCAGCGCGGGATGAGTGGGTTGGTGACAGTGTCGACGTCGAAAAGCAGCGCCGACCAACGCGCCGGACGTGCCGGGCGTGAGGCGCCGGGTACCGTCGTCCGTTGCTATTCGCAGGAGGATTACCAGCACTTTTCTCCGCACGTGATTCCAGAAATCCTTTCCGCCGACCTCACGCAGGCGGCGCTGTTCATGGACTGTTGGGGCGCGGGATCAGACTTTCCGTTACTTGATCAACCGCCGAAGGCTGCGCTTGCCGACGCCCACCGCACCCTAGATCTGCTTCATGCCACTGAAGAGTTGGCGCTTTTGCCGGTGCACCCGCGATGGGGCGCGGCACTGTTGAAGTACGGTGCGGGGGCAGCATGCACGATTGCTCGTCTGGATGATTCGGACCCGAAGCGGCTTGCCCGCTTGGTGCCCAACAACGGGCCGGTGGACCCAGGCGTGGTGGTCGCTACCGCTTTCCCAGAGTTCGTGGCTAAGCGCGTGGGTGACAAGGAGTACTTGTTAGCGAGCGGTACCCGCGCGCGGCTACTCAACGGTGAACAGGGAGCTGACTGGTTGGCGGTGGCTGAGGTGTCGTTGGCGCAATCCGGTAACGCCGTCATTCGTGAAGCAGTGGCTATCGCGGACAAGGATGCGCTCGAGATCGTCGGCGTCACGGAGGAGACGCGAGCGTTTCTCGACGGCTCCAAGGTCCGCGGCGTGCGCGTGCGTGCGGCAGGTGCCATCGTGTTGTCGGAGACGCCAGTAAAGGTCACCGGCGATGAGGCGGTGGAGGCATTGCGCAGGTCCGGACAGGGCTTAAGCTTGTTCCACTTCAGCGAGAAGGCCCAGAACCTGCGGGAACGTCTGCGGCATCTGTATCGGGCCTACGGAGAGCCCTGGCCAGATATCGACAATGCCAACCTTGAGTGGCTGGATCCGGAGCTGCATGAGTTGGCGATTGGCGGGCGCCCAGACATGTATCCGGCGCTGCAACGATTGCTGCCGTGGCCCGAAGCCAGCCGCTTGGACGAGCTCGCGCCGGAGCGTTTGCCGGTGCCGTCCGGGCGTGATGCAAAGATTGATTGGTCCGGCGAGCGCCCGGTGGTTTCCATCAAGTTGCAGGAGTGTTTTGGTTTAGCGGAGTCCCCCGAATACTGCGGCCACCGCGTGCAATTCCATCTACTGTCTCCCGCCGGGCGGCCGCTTGCTGTGACCGATGACTTGGCCAGCTTCTGGTCCGGGCCCTATGCCGGGGTGCGCGCCGACATGCGCGGGCGCTATCCCAAACACCCGTGGCCCGAGGACCCGTGGAATGCGGTGGCCACCGCAAAGACGAAGAACAGGATTTAACCCCACTGCTGCCAGGCCAGGTACACGCTCATCACCACGACGAGAGTGAGCAGCGCATAACGGATGAGCTTCGCACCGCCGCCGAGCACTGTTCGCGCGCCCAGCTGCGCACCAATGATATTTGCCGCTGCGAGAACAAGTGCTAGGCCCCATACCACGTGCCCGCCCACGATGAAGACCACGAGCGCGCCGACATTGGTGCACGTGTTGACCACCTTGGACATCGCGGCAGAGGTAAGGAAGTTCTGGGAAAAGATGGCAGTGAAGGCCATGATGAGGAACATACCGGTGCCGGGGCCAAAGATGCCGTCGTAGAAGGCAATGGCCGCCACGGCGGCTAACCCGGCCCACGTGCGCCAGCCGCCGCGGATACCGTCTCCTTCGCCACTGCCGAAGTCTGGGCGAAAGGCCACGAAGAGGCCGACTGCCACCATAAGCACGATGATGACCGGCCGCATGACGTCCTTGTCCATGAGTGCGGCTGCTGCAGCGCCGAGCCCGGAGCATAGGAGGGCGATAAGACCCATACGGATGAGCTCGCCCTTCGGCGGGCGGACTTTCCTGACGAGCGTAATGGCCGCGGACGCTGTACCAGATACCGCCGCCACCTTGTTCGTGGCCAGCGCGGTGGCGGGAGCAAGCTGGGGTGCAACCGCCAGAATGAGGGGAATAAGGACGAGGCCGCCGCCACCAATAACGGCGTCGATCCATCCGGCCACGGCAGCTCCAATAGTGAGAATCGCCCAACCACTCAATCCAAAGCCCATGACCATCATTAAACTCGATTGCATGTCTGTGCGTGCAAGGTGGGCCATCGTTGCCCCGGGATCTGTGGCTCTCGGGGCAGTATTCAGCTACCTGCACGTGCCCGCCGCCTGGATTCTGGGCGCCATCGTGGTCTCCGGCGCCATGGCACTGACGACGGGCAAGGAGCTTTCCGTCAACGATCGCTTCTATGCTGTCGCTCGCGGTTTCATCGGAATGATGGCGGGCATACCGCTGACTCTTGTGCCTGCCTCCACCCTGATTGGCTTTGTGCCGGCTGCGGTGACGATGTCCCTTATCACCGTGCTTATCGGTGTCGCCGGCGGTGTTCTGCTACACCGCTCACAGCCGAAGGATATTTCCTGGGAGACGGGCATTTTATCCATGCTGCCCGGTGGAGCCTCGCTCATGCCCGCGCTGGCTAGCGAGCTGGGTGCGGACTACCGCTACGTGGCGCTGACGCAATATCTGCGCCTTCTGGCAGTGTCGGTATCGCTCCCTTTGGTGGTTTCTTTGTTAGATGCTCCTGCGGGCGAAGGCGTCGACATGAGCGTTGACGGCGAGGTCACGTGGTGGATTGTGCTGCTGACCCTCGCTATCGCCGTGGTTGGTGAGAAGCTAGGCAAGCTCGTGCGTTTGCCTGCGGCTGCGGTGCTAGGTCCGCTTATCTTAACGGTGCTTGTCGCGCAGGTTATCCCAGCCGGCCACACCTTGGAGCCGCTCTACGTGTTCAAGATCATGGCATTCATGTCCATCGGCTGGGTCTGCGGTGGCGGGCTTTCCGTGCCGGCCTTGCGGGCCTTCGCCAAGCAGCTACCCGCGACGATCCTCTTCATTGTCGTGGTCATCGGCGTGTGTGCGCTGACCGCCCTGCCATTGACCGCATGGCTGGACATCACCTACTTTGAGGCTTACCTCGCCACCTCGCCCGGCGCGCTGGAGACGGTTCTCGCGCTGTCCGCAGAAGGAGGGGCGGGTCCCGCCGTGGTGGCCGTGCAGATTATCCGACTCATCATCGTGCTGGTCATCGCCGGCTACCTGCCGCAGATTCTGGGGCTATTCCGCAAGCGCCGCTAGTGGTACCACCCAGACCCCATCCGGACGTTGGAAAGCTGGACCGCTGGGAATCACAACTATCAGCGCTGCTGGAGGCGAAGAAAGCTTAGCGGCTACGTGCTTAAGGTGTGCTGCCGCTGCATCGACCTCGTTGTGCGAAAGTTTCGCCTCAAATCCCACCCACGAACCATCTCGAAGCTCCACTACTGCATCAATTTCTTCGCGCCCCTTCATATCCCTCAGGTGGAATACTCCGCGCGCACGCAGTGCCTGCGCATAGACGCGCAGATCGTGCACAAGTTGCGCCTCGAAGAGGATGCCTAATGTCTCTAAATCTCCAAGCAGTTTATCTGGACCCGTTCCCAACAAAGCAGCAGCCAAACCAGGATCGGCAAGCTGGCGTTTAGGCATTTGGACCATGGAAGTCTTCGACCTCGTACGCGGTGACCAAGCTGGTTGATCCTCAATAAGGAAGAGGCGAGTAGCAAAATCGTGAATGACGTTCACAGTTTCTGCGGCTGGTGTCGAGGTAGCGCTGCTGAGTTCTCCTATGCGTTTACGAATCGCTGCAGCGGTGGCCGGCTGGGCAACTAGTCCGGCATAGGCATGAAGGAAAGACTGGAAGCGGCGCGGATCGCGGCGCGGTCCGCCAAGCTCCGGGTAGTCGTGCTCGCTCATCTCCGTGAGGTAGGACTCCATCCCTTCCTGCGCGTCGAGCGGATCAAGGTCAAAGAATTCCGGAAAACCACCAGCAACGATCCAGCGGGCATAATCCGCCACGGTGGCGTCCGTCCCAGCTGTAGGATCTTGATTGCCAGCAATGATGGCGCCCAGTGATACCCGCTCAGCAGCAAGTTCTCGCTCTGCCAAACTCAACGTGCGCAATTGAATAGAACGAATACGGCCTGCGCCCGAATGCCTGATGGCATCGTCATTGGGTGTGGAGGAGCCTGTAAGGAGAAACTGTCCTTTCTCCGGTGAGTCATCAACTGCATGGCGCACTTCATTCCAGATAGCAGGGACAACCTGCCACTCATCAATAAGCCGCGGCCGCGCCCCTTGAAGCCCCAAAGCCGGTTGCATGCGCGCAAGGTTTGCTTCTGGGGAGTCACGGTCAAGTTGAATGACGGACTTTGCGAATTGGCGTGCTGTTGATGTTTTCCCACTTGCACGGGGGCCTTTGAGGAAGAGGGCTCCCGAAACACGGAGCCCTCTCTCGACTTCTGCATCAACGATTCGGGGCAGGTACATACCATGCATGTTAGCTCGACAAGTGGATAAATCACAGAGTCACTAGTGGATAAATCCAAGAGTGAGGTGTGGATAAATCCAAGAGTCTAAGAAGCGACCTGGGTTTTTAGTCCAGAATTGTCTCACGCAGGATCGACATCGGCACCGAGCCTAGGGCCAACGCCTGGGAGTGGAAGTCACGTACGTCCATCCCTTGTTCAACTGCGGCGTCGCGGGTCTGCTGCCACAGGCGCTGGCCCAAGGCATAAGACGGTGCCTGGCCCGGCCAGCCCAGGTAACGGGTGACCTCGAAGGAAAGGTTCGCGTCATCCATCGCGGTGTTCTCACGCATGAAGGTCTTGACGTGGGACTTGTCCCAGACACCAGACGCGGTGCAGTCCGGCAAGGGCTTACCCAAGTGGAGTCCGATGTCCACCACGACGCGGGCGGCGCGGAAACGTTGGGCGTCGAGAAGCCCCATGCGGAAGCCCGGATCATCCATGTAGCCCAGCTCCGCCATGAGCGCTTCCGCGTACAGGGCCCAGCCTTCGCCGTGGCCGGAGTTCCACGTCACCGCACGGCGCCAGAGGTTAAGATCCGGCTGCGTCAGCGCCGCACCAATCTGCAGGTGGTGGCCCGGCGCGCCCTCATGGTGGACGGTTGTGAGCTCCTGCCAGGTGTGGAAAAGCTCCTGACCAGCCGGCACGGACCACCACATGCGGCCGGGTCGGGAGAAGTCATCAGACGGCGAGGTGTAGAAGATGCCGCCGGTGCCTGCCGGGTCGATGCAGCACTCGATCTCTTTAGCGGCCTCCGGAATGTCGAAGGCGGTGCCATCGAGGTCCTTGATGACGCGGTCCGCAGTGGACTGCATCCACTCCACCAGCGCGTCGGTGCCGTGGAGCTGGTAGCGCTCCTCCTCGTTGAGCTTGCGCATCGCGGCGCGGACCGTCACGTCGGAGCCATAGAGCTCGTGGGCGATTTTTTCTTGCTCCGCCTTGATGGAGCGCACCTGGTCCAGGCCCCACTCATAGGCTTCGTCGAGGTCCACGGTGTCACCGACGAAAAGCTTGGAAAAGCGCTCGTAGCGCTCGCGTCCCACCGCGTCCTGGGATGGGGCCTGCGGCTGCAGCTCGTTGGAGAGCCAATCGGCGAATTCACCGAAGGCTTCCTTGGCGGCGTCCACCTCGGGGCCCTCGACGCCGAGATCCTCGAGCATGGAGCCGGCGTCGGCAAGCCGCTCACTCTGCACGAATACTTCCGAGATCTGGCGTTGGGGCGCCACCATGCCACGCGACGCCGCCTCGGTGAGGGACTCCTTGTAGCCGCTGAGGGATGCCGGCACCTTCGACAGGCGCGAACGCAATGCATCAAGCTGTTCCGGAGTGTCCTTCGGCATGAGCATCAGGGTGTCGCGGATGGTCTGCACCGGCGAGGCAATGTTGTTAAGACAACGGATGTCCTCACCAGCATGGTGCAGGTCAAGATCCAGGCAGAGACGGTCGCGCAGGACGGCGGCGGTGACGTAGTCCACCTCGTCGAAATCGTCGTCATCGTCGGATTCGTCGGTGGTGTCATCGAGCGCATCGAGATCCGCCATCATCTCACGGGTGCGATCCGCCACGGAGGAGTAGTACTCCGGGGAGAAATCCTCCAGCTCCCCATCGAAGCCGGGGATTCCCCACGCGGTGGCATCGGTGGGCGTGAGCTGCGCGAGGTCGTGGACGAAGTTATCGCACGACGCGTCCAGCAGCGAAGGCTGGCGCTCTGCGTTCTGGTCAAAACTCATAAGGGCGAAGTCTAACGAAGCTCCGGGGGTTTGGGCCAACCTGGTGCCGCCTTATTTACCAGGTTGTTAGCTAATTGTTGCTCCACTTGCTACCCGGGCTCACCCAGGATGCGAATTCGTTCAGCACTTCAGCTGGATCGGCATTGACCACGAGCGCATCGAGGAAGCGTTTTTGAACAAACCCCTCCTGCACCATTGCGGAGTACATTTTTGTAAACGGCTGCCAGTAGCCGTTCACGTCTACGAGTCCCACCGGGCCATCGATGTTCCCCAACTGCTGCAAGGTGAGGACCTCGGTGAGCTCCTCCAAGGTCCCCACGCCACCCGGCAGGCACACGAAGGCATCGGCGAGCTCCTCCATGCGCGTCTTGCGCTGGGCCATGGTGTCGACCACCTCGAGCTGGGTTACCCGCTGGTGGGAAAGCTCGTAATCGACGAGCTGGCGCGGGATTACTCCAATGACGGTTCCGCCGGCCGCAAGGCAGGAGTCCGCAACGATACCCATCAGGCCTACGTCACCACCGCCATAGACCAGGGTGAGGTTTCGGCGCGCGAGCTCCTCCCCCAAATGGTGCGCGGCGTGGCTATAGGCCTCAGAGTTTCCGGCGGCGGAGCCGCAGTACACAGCAACAGAATCCATGGGTATCACTCTATCGCAGGCGCATTTCTAGACCATGATGTCTACTGAATCCTAATTTCTATTAGACAATGCGGTCTGGTGAATTTATACTTGACGCCATGATTAAATCCGGTCCCGTGTTCACGCGCCCCCGCACCCCAGCGGCGAAGTGCCTCCACATCATTCGACTCAACCCCGTTGTCACCCGCAGTGAGCTTGTCGAAGCCACGGGACTCTCCCAGCCCACAATCACCCGCGCCACCGCCGCGCTTTTGGGTGCTGGACTGATCCGCCAACGCACGGATTTGACGCAGTCCCGCGGTCGCGGGCGCCCCACAGTGCCCCTGGAGGTAGCGGATAATGACTGGATGCTGGCCGGCATTGCCGTCGGTACCGCCTTTACCCACATCGCCTTCTTTGACACGCAGGGACGCACGCTCCGCGAGGAAGACGTGGCTACACCGGTTTCTCGCCTGAGCGCGAGTGACGTCATCGAGCACATCATCGCTGGCGTTAATCGCCTCATGGCCGGCCTGGATCGCCGCTTGGTGTCAGTCGGCGTGACCACCTCCGGCAGCGTCAACGAGGCCGGGCGCATCACCGCCCACAACCTGGGGTGGGACGAAATGGACATCGCCAGCCGCCTGGAGTATCAGTTCGGCGTTCCAGTAGTTGTGTCTTCCGTCATCCCGGCGATCCTCGGCTCAGAGACGCAGTCGACGGAGATGGGAGCGGAGAAGCCCGTCATGGTGCTCTACGCGGATGACTCCGTTGGTACTGCGCTCACAGTTGGCGATGAGATCGTGCAGCTCAACATCGATGACCCTGACTCTCTCGCTACGCAGGCGGTGCTCGATGTGACAGGTGAGGAGTCTTTCCCAGACGTGGTTGCGAACGCTGACGATGAGACGCGAGCGCTTCTCGACGACCGCGCACGCTCCCTCGGCGCCACCGCCGCTGAGCTTTTGGCTGAGTACAAACCTGACACCCTCGTGGTAGCCGGCGGAGCCTTCTCAGATGATCCGGCAGCGCCGAAGCTCTTTGCTTCCGCTGTACGCCAGGCCACCGACCACCCGGTGGAGCTGCGCATGATTCCCTCGCACACCGAGATTGTTCGCGCCTGCACCCGCGCTGTGGCGCTGGACCCGCTGCTGCGCGTGCCGCTCGATCTCGGCCGCGAGGCCAAAGCTGCCTAAAAGGGGATTGAAGTAATTCCCGTAAAAAGGTGGGCTTTGAGCCCAAGGTGCTGGGCGCCGGCGACGAAGTCCGGCCGATCGTCGAAGAAGTGGGTGTCCTTGGCCTGGGCCCCGAGGGCATCCACGGCCACGAGGTAGGCTTCCGGATCCGGCTTGGCCACCCCTATATCGCAGCTCAGCGTCACGGCGGCGCATTCTTCCAGCCAGGGCTGCGTCTGGCGGATCCTGGTTCCCAATGCCGCCGGCACATTCGCCAGGATGCCAACACTATGGCCCTGGCCAATAAACCCTAGGACCGCACGAACCATTTCTTCGTCGGCTACCAGCAGGTGCTCGGTGTCCAATTCGATGGCGTGGCTGACATCAAAAGGAGCAAGACCGGCCAGCGCGCGAATGCGGCCCCAATATTGCGCATCGCTCAGGTGCCCAGCGTCATATGCAGGGCGAAACTCCTCATAAAGAGACCAAAAGTGCTCTACATTGTCGGGACGGAGGTAATCCTCCAGCTCAGCGTTCCCGGCGGGCGTAGCTGACCGCATGAGCACGCCGTAGAGGTCGAAGAGCAAAGTGGCCATGCGCCCAGTGTAGCCAGACCGCAAGAGCGCCAGTCAGCGTGCCCGCTACGAAAAGCGGAAGCGATAGTGTGCCATGTGCCAACAGCGTCGAGGTTGCCCCCACGAGGAATAGCCCGCCCACGCTAAACAGGGAGCGGCTCAGCGCCGTCGCCGCCGCGGCGGCGCACAATAAGAGGGCAAGCCCGGCAAACGGGCCGAGCATCACCGCGAGGGCGAAGAAAAAGGTTCCCAGAGCCATGTTGGTTGCCGCCAGCCACATGCCACCGACCAATGCAATCGCTAGCCCGGCAAGGGCACCGCAGATGAGCATGAGGCGCGTTGTAGTCATAAAAAAATTCTCCCACCAACCGCAGGGGGCCGTGGGAGAATCCGCGCAAACTATATGGCTTCGTTACCGTTGCGCCAGCGAGCCATCGACGCGCAGCAGGCCAGAACCGTCATTGCCCACCAGCTTGAGCTGGTCAATGATCTCAGACACGGAGGACTCTTCCTCAACCTGCTCCTCGAGGAACCAGTTGATGAGACCACGGGAATCCAGGTCCCCAGCCGCATCTGCGGTGCGGGCGATCTCTCGGATCTGCTCCGAGACCTTCTGCTCATGCGCGAGGGATGCCTCAAAAGCATCGAGCGGGGTGGCGGCCTTGACGGAGCCGACCTGGATATCCTCCAGCTCGACGCGGTAGCCGCGGTCCAACAGGTGCTCGGCGAACTTCTGTGCGTGCTCGCGCTCTTCCTCTGCCTGCTTGAAGAACCAATCGCGCATGCCTGGGAAGGACAGGTTGTCCATCTCGTAGGCCAGCTGAGTGTAAATCAGGGCTGCGCCGTGCTCATTATTGACCTGGGCGTTGAGGAGCGTTTGCAGTTTCTCATCCATAAGAGTTATTCCTTTCGTGTGTTGTTCCCACAATACAGAAAAAAATCGGGCGCGCTAGCAAGGTGATCTTAAGCAAACTCGCACGTCATAACACTTTTTCTGGTAGGTTTACCTAACCCAAATCTGAGATCCGCTGGTAACGCGCGAGGCTAACACCATCAAGGCCCCGGAATTCCACCGCTATTCCACGGCTTGCGTACTTGCTTTCCACAGCCTGGAGCACCGCCACGGTTGAGGCATCCCAAATATCGGCCTCTGAGAAATCCACGATGACCTTCTCCACCGGCAGGGTGTAATCGAAGGCGTAGACCAGATCGTTCGAGGAGGCGAAGAAGAGCTGGCCGCGCACAGTGTAGACGTTGCCCTCTAGCTCCACCGACACGAGGTGGGCGACGCGGCGTGCAAAGGCCACCGAGGCAGTGAGCACACCGAGGATCACACCGACCGCCAGGTTATTCGTGGCCAAGGTGCCAATCACCGTCACCAGCATGACGAGGGTTTCGCTCAGAGGCATGCGGTGAATCGTGCGCACCGAGCGCCAATCCACGGTGTGGAAGGACACCATAAACATGACCGCCACAAGAGCAGCCATGGGGATTTTCCCTACGGTGTCCCCCAACACGAGGATGAGGATAAGGAGGAAGACGCCGGCGAGGAACGTCGACAAGCGCGTGCGTGCCTGCGATTCCTTGACGTTAATCATGGTCTGGCCAATCATCGCGCACACGCCCATGCCGCCGATGGCAGCGGCGAGCATGTTGCCGATGCCCTGGCCCACGGATTCGCGCGTTTTATCGGAGTGGGTATCCGTGAGGTCGTCGACAAGCTTGGCGGTGAGCAGGGATTCCATGAGTCCGACGAGTGCCACGCCCAATGCATAAGGCAGGCAGAGGAGGAAGGTCTCGCGGCTAAACGGCACGTCTGGAATGACGAAACCGGGCAGGGAGGTCGGCAGCTCGCCCTGATCCGCGACGTCGGGAACCTCCCAGCCGAAAATCACAGTCAACATGGTGACAACCACAATCGCCACGAGGGGCGCGGGGATCACCGTGGTGATTCGCGGCCACACCACCATGATGACGAGGCCCAGAGCAACGAGAGGATAGACCAGCCACGGCACCTGCCACAGGTGACCCAGCTGCGCGGTGAACATGAGGATGCCCAGCGCGTTGACGAAACCCAGCATGACGCTGCGGGGGATGAAACGCATGAGCTTGGCGACGCCCAGCATTGCCATCACTACTTGCAGGATGCCCGCCATCCAGATGGTCAGGAGCACGTACTGCAGGCCATGCTCGTGGGCCAGGGGTGCGATGACCACGGCGACAGAGCCCGCCGCGGCGGAGATCATGGCTGGGCGCCCGCCAGTGATGGCGATGGACATCGCCATGATGACGGAGGCGAAGAGCCCCACCTTGGGGTCGAGCCCGGCGAGGATGGAGAAACTTAAGACTTCAGGGATGAGGGCCAGCGCAACAGCAAGCCCGCCAAACATCTCCTTGCGGAAGCGGGCGGGCGAGCTGAAGGCCGCGCGGAAAGAACCGGCGGAACGGTCAGACATTAGTGGCCGTCTTTGAAGGAACCATCGCGGGTGATGACCGGCAGGACCGACCAGGCAAAGTTGATCCACTGGTCGGTCTTCTTCCACGAGAAGTCCGGCTCAAAAATGGTGGTCGGCTTGGTGTAGATGACGGCGGACTTGACCTCGGAGGCGGTCTGCTCGAGCAGGTTGACCACGAGGTCGAGGGTCTTGCCGGAATCCGCTACGTCATCGACGACGAGGACCTTCTTGTCCTTGAGCGAATCCGTATCCAGCTGCGGGTTAAGGAGAATCGGCTCCGGCAGGGTCTCACCGATATCGGTGTAGAACTCCACATTGATAGCGCCCATTTCTTTGACGCCGATAGCATAACCAATAGCGCCTGCAGGGATCAGGCCTCCGCGGGCCACGCCCACGATGAGATCCGGGAACCAGCCCGAATCCACGATTTGTTGCGAAAGGTAGCGGCTGGCCTCACCGAAGACCTCCCACGTCAGGTTCTCGCGTTCCGGGTTCCACCACTCCGGGGTGCTCATCGTCTAGGTCTCCTTCGCCAGATTGTGCATTTCCCTCAGTCTAATCATCTACCTCAGCGGAACGGAACCTCTGCCACCGTTCGGCGCAGTTTGCGGGTGCGCAGCCGCTCCGGATTCTCCGCCAACGCCTCCACCGCGCGCACCGCACACATGACGTGGGCTTCCTTCGAGTTCGAGTAAAAGGCCTGCGCTTGGGCAGGAAGCTTGGGCACGGCGTGCAAAGGCAGATCGGACACCGACAGCAGAGTGCCATACGGGATGCGGTAGCGGTAGCCGTTGGCAGCGAGGGTGCAGGATTCCATGTCCACGGCCACCGCGGTGGAGTGGCGCAGCCATTCCCACAAGTCCCGGGAGGTGCGCCACTCCCAGTTGCGGTCATCGGTGGAGAGCACCGTGCCGGTGCGCATGAGCGAATTGTCTTTCCCGTATACCTCTTCGACGGCGGCCTCCAGCATGCGCTGGATTTCTGGAATGGCGGGAATCGGGTTGCTGGTGGTGACGGTGCCATCGAGGATGTGGTCCTCGCGCTGGTAGGCGTTGCCCAGGATGAGGTCGCCGATGCGCATGCGGCCATCGAGCCCTGCGCAGTGGCCGATCATGATCCAGGCCTCCGGGCGCAGCACCGCCAGGCAATCTGTGATGGTCTTGGCGTTAGAGGGGCCCACGCCAATGTTGATCATGGTGATGCCATCTCCGCCGGCGGTGATGAGATCAAAACGGGGCATCTGGTAGCGGGAGGTGAGGGTGAGCTCGTCGACGTCGAGAAGCACCGCGTCATTGGAGTGGATGGTCTCCCCCGTGGGCAGCACGAGCGCGGTGTAGCGTGAATCCTCACGTGAGAGTTCGCGCAGGCCGAACTTGACGAACTCGGTGGTGTGCATGGCGTAGTTGGTGAACAGGATGTACTTCTGCACGGTGTCCACCTCGATGCCGGTGTAGTGCTCGATGCGAGCACAGGCGATGTCGAAGCGCTGCGGGCCGAAGTGGAACAGCGGCTTTTCTTTCCCGTGAAAGGCCTTCCACGCGCCGTCAACGATCCCGTCATGAACCGCATCGAGGGTGGGCCGGGGTATATCGCCGCGGTCCTGGGGAATTTCTGTAATCCCCCGGATATATTCCGGCGGGATGCGCTCATCCGATTGACCGACGTAGATATCGCAGGGGTAGTTATTGGTGAGCCGCGTGAGCTGCTCCGTGAGGTAACTACGAATCAGCCATGGTTTTGATATCACTGCCGAGTAGCGGCCCTCTTGGTCCACGTAGCCGAAGGGCTCAGAGCGGTCGATGGGTGTCCATTGGCGGATATCCACGGTGATCTTCGGGTAGACCACGTGGCGGTAGGCGTCGTGGTCCCCCGAGGCGAGAGCGTGACGTGCCAGCTCGCAAGAACTGTCATAGAGCTCGCTGAGGCGGGAAATCGCTTCATTGACGGAGTGGACATGCTGCAGGTCGGTCATGCTCGCGAGTGTATCCATGAAAGAAGCCCGCCGCGGTGAGGCGGCGGGCTCTATCCCCATGACTAATCCGGTAACGCGTGCGGTGTGGAGCTCACCGCCCGGCCCGTATTAGGCAAGCCTTAGCTTAGTAAAAAAGTTGGAGGGGCGTCAAGGGTAAACTGCAATCCCATGACCACACTCCCCCTCGGTGCCCGCAGGCGGACGCGAGGCGTGTGCGAAGACGACTGGTCCGCGCGCCCCACCGCCGAACGACCCTGGCCGGTTATTTTGATCCACGGAACCTGCGACAGCAAAGGCGTCTGGCAAGTCCTCGCAGACATGCTCCGCGCCGCTGGCTGGGCCACCTTCGCCCCTGACTACGGGACCCGCGCCACCGCTCCCCTGCAGGAATCCGCCCGGCAGCTCGACGCCTACATCAACGCCGTCCTTGCCGTCACCGGCGCGGAAAAGGTGATCCTCGTGGGGCATTCCCAGGGCGGATTGCTGGCTCGCTATTGGATGCGCATGCACGATAGCGCGGGGTTTGTACGGCACGTCGTCTGCATCAGTGCGCCCAACCACGGAACGACCCAGGGCGGAATTGCCAGCCCCCTCTTCCGTGGCGAGCGCCAGGAGGAGGTCGTGCGCACGCTTATCGACGGCTGGTTTGGCCCCGCCGGCATGCAGCAAGTAGTCGGCAGCGAGGTCGTGGAGGCAACGAACCGCGACAGTGAGGTCGAACCCGGTGTGAGCTATACGTGCATCGCCACGCGCTCCGATGCCGTCGTGGTTCCACCCAACACCTGCTTCCTCAACGGCCAGCAGGTACGAAATATCTATATTCAGGACATCGAGCGCCGCGCGATAATCCGCCACGAAGACATGCCCTTGGACAAGCGGGTATGCCACGTGGTGCTCGAAGAACTGGAGCAGCTTTAGAGTTCTAGCTCATCCAGGATCGCGTCGAAAGCCGGGCCCACCTGGGTGCGCCACAGGGTGTCGACGCGATCGTCGGCGCGTCCCGGCCCTCCATTGATGGTGGCCACGCGCTTGCCTTGTTTCTTGGCCTCTAGGACGAACCGAAAGCCGCTCATGACCGCCAACGAAGAACCGGCAACGAGCACCGAGTCCGCCGCGTTGACCATCGCATAGGCGGCGTCCTTTTTGTAGGTAGGCACTGGCTCACCGAAATAGACTACGTCTGGCTTCAGGCGCTGCGAGCCGCACTGCACGCAGCCGGGCATGACGAATTCTTCCACTGCTTCCTCGCTGAGGGCGACGTCGCCGTCGGGGTTCACGTCCGCTTTGTTGACTGCCCAGCGTTGGAGGAATTCCGGGTTGGCTGTGGCCGCGCGGGCGTCGTAGTCCGCGCGTGCTTCTTCGTACCCGCAGCTCAAGCACACGACGTGCTGCATATCCCCATGCAGGGCGATGAGGTTGCGCTGCCCAGCTTCCTCGTGCAGGCCATCAACGTTCTGCGTGACAACGCCCGTGAGAAGCCCGGCGCGCTCGAGCTCGACCAAAGCGTAGTGCGTGCGGTTGGGGTGTGCGGCCTGCATGACCCGCCAGCCCACAAAGGCGCGGGCCCAGTAGCGGTGGGAGGCCTGCGGGTCGTGCAGGAACTCCTGGTAGGTCATGGGGCGGTGCCGGCTGAGGGAGCCGTTCGGGCCGCGGTAATCCGGCACGCCTGATTCTGTAGATACACCTGCTCCCGTGAGGACCATGACGTTGCCGCGGCGTAGTTGCTCGGCGACGGCGTTCAACGCTTGTTGTGGAGGCGTCGGGGTCGCAATCTCTGAGACGACGCGGGAAATCGAGCGCAGCGCAGACCGATGGGCGTGGGCAACAGCGGGATCCATGGTGCCCCAGCTTACGGAAGTACCTCCTCATAGAGATAGTCCGAGTCGAGCTCGCCATGGCGCGAGCAGCGCGCGTTCCAGCCGTCCGGGCGCACCTGCACCACCATGCGGCGCCCGCACAGCTGGCAATAGCGCGGGACGTCCAGGCCGGCCGCGGCTGCCGGGTGCAGGGTGAATTCCTCGCTTAGTGGTTTCCCAGTGTTGGGGTGGAACAGCGGCTCCTCGCCGGCGAGTACGGCAGCGGCCAGCTCCGTCGAGCTGTTCATTAGAGCGCCTTGATGGGCAGGTCGATGCGGCCGAGCATGTCGACGTCCTTCTCGATCTGCTTGCCCAGCGTGGTCAGGTAGTTTCCGGCGATGATGGCGTTGATGCCGCCGAGGAGGCCCTTTTCGGTGCCGTCGTCACCGAGGGAGAGCTCGCGGCCGCCTGCAAAACGGAGGGTCACGGACGGCATGGCCAGGCGGAATGCGGCCACGGCGCGCAGCGCCTCACCGAGCGGGACCAGCGGGTAATCCGCGAACGGGGTGCCCGGGCGGGGATCAAGGAAGTTCATCGGCACCTCGCAGGGCTCGATCTGGGCCAGCTGGTAAGCGAATTCGGCGCGGTCTTCTAGTGATTCGCCCATTCCGATGATGCCGCCGGAGCAGACTTCCATGCCGACTGCACGGACATTCTCGAGGGTCTCTTTGCGCTCCTCCCAGGTATGCGTGGTGACCACGTTGGGGAAGAAGGACTTGGAGGTCTCCAGGTTGTGGTTATAGCGCTGGGCGCCCATGTCCTTGAGGCGCTGCGCTTGCTCGCGGGTCAGGGTTCCGAGCGAGAGGGAGATTTCGATATCGACTTCATCCAGGATGGCCGGAATGGCCTCGGCAACCTGGGACAGGAGGTTCTCATCTGGGGCTTTCACAGCTGCCACGATGCAGAACTCCGTCGCACCCGTCTTGGCCGTCTTCTTGGCGGCCTCCACCAGCTCCGGAATGTTGAGACGCGCGGCGCGTACGGGAGAATCAAACAGGCCCGACTGTGAGCAGAAGTGGCAATCCTCCGGGCAGCCGCCGGTCTTAATGGAGATGATGCCTTCCACGGACACGTCCGGACCACACCACTTGAGGCGGGTCTTGTGGGCGATGTCCGCGATCTCTTCCAGCTGCTCATCCGGGATCTGGAGAACCTGCAGGAGTTCTTCTTCGTTGAGGCCGATGCCCTGCTCCAGGGCCTTCTCGCGTGCGATGTCTACGATGCTCATGCGGGAAACATTACTTGAACACCGTTCAAGTTGTGGTAAATCTGCCGGTTTCATGTAGTCCGGGCTACCCTTTAGGCCATGGATTCCACGCTCTACGACGACACCCTCGCACTGCTTCAGCAGCTCATTCGCAATGCCTGCGTCAATGACCTCACTCCGGATTCCGGCCACGAGGTCCGCAATGCCGACACGTTGGAGCGGTTTTTCGCAGGCACCCCGGTGGAGATTCAACGCTATGAATCGCACCCGGGCCGCGTCACCATCGTGGTGACCGTTCCGGGTGACCCGGACAAGGAGCCGCTCACGCTCATGGGCCACACCGACGTCGTGCCCGTCGACGAGCCCAAGTGGACCAAGCCACCTTTCGACGCCGTCATCGAAGATGGCAAGCTCTACGGCCGCGGCGCGGTGGACATGCTCTTTATTACGGCGACGATGGCGGCGGTGACTCGCGATGTCGCTCAGCGCGGCAACCCCGGCGGCACCCTGGCCTTTGTCGGCATGGCCGACGAGGAGGCCCGCGGCGGCTTGGGCTCCATCTGGATGGATAAGCACCACCCGGAGGCCTACTCGGTGCGCAACTGCCTCTCGGAAACCGGCGGCAGCCACCTGCCCGGCGCGCTCGGCTTCAACGTCGGTGAGAAGGGCGCGGGCCAGCGCCGTCTGCACGTGCACGGCGATGCCGGCCATGGCTCCACGCCGTTTGGGAAGGACTTTGCCATCGTCAAAATCGGTGAGGTTGCTCGCCGCATCGCCGCCGCCGAGCCACCCGTGGCCACGGATGAGGTGTGGCAGGGATTCGTCAAGACCTTCCGCTTCGACCCCGCAACGGAGGCAGCGCTTCTCGACGGCTCCGCTACCGCGGCCGACTATGAAAAGTTCGGTAGTTTGTCCGCCTACGCTCACGCCTTCTCGCACACGACAATTGCCCAAACTGTCCTGCGCGCGGGTGGCGCCATCAACGTGCTGCCTTCCCACGCCTACCTGGAGATGGATATCCGCCCCTTCCCTGGCCAGACCCAGGAGGAGCTCGACGAGTTCCTGCGTGAGGCCCTCGGCGATATGGCCGACGAAGTAGAGATCGAGCACCTTATTACGGAGGACGCCACACAGTCCTCCACCGATACTGAACTGTGGCGCTGCATCGAGGAGACCGCCCACGAATTTTTTCCGGATAAGGAGGTGCTGCCGGTGCTGGCGACGGGTGGTTCCGACCTGCGCGTGGCGCGTCGCCGCGGCGGCAACGCCTATGGCTTCGCGCTGCATGCGGAGGATCGGGATATGGCCAGCGCAAACTCGCAGCTGCACAGCCACGACGAACACCTCTACCTGGAAGACTTGGATTTGACTGTGAAGGCGTATTTTTCGCTGGTAAATCGTTTCTTAGGAAGCGAGCACTAACGCAAACGTGTAAAAGCTGTGGCACAATGTGGCGCATGAGAAATAAGCTTGTCCTCTGCTCCGTTGCTGCTGCCATCGGCCTGTCCGCCCCTACCGCATCCGCCGACATGGTGGATGACTACCTGGCCAAGGTCCCTGCCGGCCAGATTTCCTGTGAGCAGGCCACCAAGTACTACACCAATCCGTCTGACTACAACAGCAAGAAGTCCCAGGCGCTGGCTGCTGCCAACTTCCACCCGCGTGGTCCCGAGATCCGCGACGCCGTCGCCCGCGCCGACGAGGCCATCGCTCGCTGCGGCCTGAACGGTGGCGGCGGCAACACTGCTCCTGCTCAGAACACTGCACCAGCTAACAACACTGTCCCTGCCAACAACGGTGGTGGTGCCCCGGCAAATAACGGCAATAACGCCCCATCGAACAACGCTTTTCCGACCTTCCCGGTGACCATCGGCAACTTCACCTTCAACGTCCCGGACATTCTGGCGTACCTCAAGACCCTCGTCGAGGGCACCCCGCTGGCCCAGCTTTTGCCGTAGAAGACTAGCGGAAATACGTCCCCGCGTGCAGCGCACAGCCTGTATTGAAGGCATGCCCGCACGCGGGGCATTTATATGCTGAGTATTCGGCATAGGTCATTGTTCGGCCGCAGGCCCCGCACATGACGCAGAGCTGGTCTTTCGGCATGGGTCCGAATTCATGGTCGGTCAGCTCCGCGTGGCAGAGCGAACACGCGAACCATCCGCCGCAGGTGTGGCACTTGTTCGCAATGACGTCGACAAGCGTGTGCCAGTGACGGCACCGGCCGTCCGCATCGATGGCACCCTGGATGTGTGTCACTAACGCGTGAGCCCCCACAGAATCTGATCGTGCACGCGCGGGTCATGGGGTAGATTTCCATGTTCGACTGGGGCGGATTCCACATTGACCACGTCCGCGCCCGGAACAGCGCTCAGCTCCGAGGTCTGGTTCGGCGTCACGGTATTATCCGCCGGCGAATAGATGGACGTGTAAGTAACGCCGGGCGCGGTATCCGGAAGCTGGTTGAGATTCTCCATAAAATCCGAGCCCTCCAACTGCTCGATGCCAGCGCTGGTGCCGAGGAAATCAACCACATCGGGCGCGATCTTTGCGGCCGTCTTGAGGGGCGTTGCCCGCCCGCCCCACGTCGTCCCGTGGAAGTTCGCACCGATGGTGACCACGCGGTTCACTTCATCCGCTGAGCCGTAGAGTTGTGTGAAGGTCTTGGTGTGCAGGCCGCCCTGGGAGAAACCGACGAGGTTTACTTTGTTTGCTCCGGTGACCTCACGGATGTGTTCAATATGCCCGGCGATCTCGCGCCCGGAAGAATCTAGATCCGCAATCCCCTTCATGTAGTCGTAGGCGTTCTGGTACGCAATGTCCTCGGCGCCATAGTCGAAGGCCCACACGCACATCCCTTGGTCCTTGAGCTTCGGGATGAGATCGTTCCACTCGGCCGAGTTTGCCGAAGTACCGTGCAATAAAACAACGGGTTCAGTGACGGAACCCGTGGGCTTACAGTCAGGATCATTGATGCCGAGATCCTGCGCGGCGGAGGTCTCCATGGTCTGGGCATGAGCCGGAACGGGGGCGGCAGTGCCGAGGAGGATTGCAAGGAAAGCGCGCTGTAAAAAGCCGTTTTTCATGAGGCACCAGCTTATCCGCCGAGCCTGGCCAGCTACTGTGTGATTCCTGTGCGCAACTAGGGTACCCGTCACTACCATAGAGGTAGATAAACAAAGGACCTGAAATGAAGCGACTTCTCTGTATTGCCTCTGCGCTCTTTGTGCTCGGCGGCTGTTCCTCTCTCGACGTTGAATCCACCCCTGCGAGTGAGACGTCGTCAAGCACCAGCGTTACTGAAGACGCCCCGCGCCCCACCCTTCCCGCAGCGGAGGAAAGCGTCGAAGACGTCGACGTGGATCAACCGCAAGAAGAAGTCATCGGCTTCACCGAGGCGCCCGGTGCGGCGCAACCTACTCCGATGGAGAAAACCATCGAGTCCTGCGGTGATGTCTCGCTACACGAAACCGGAACGACATTCTTCAGCGATGGAACCTCTGGCTGGACGCAACAGTGCGCCGACGAAATGATGGCTGCGAATCCTCCAGTTCAAGAAGCCGCCGCGGTGTATGAAGCTCCCGCCGTAGAAGAGAACTACGTTCACCCCGGCGCGTATTGCAATGGCGGAAGCGGCGTATCAAAGAGAGGTGTCCCGATGACATGCGCACCCGCTTCTGATGGCAGGATGCGCTGGCAAAGCGCATAACCTCATTCCGGCAGTTGAGGGCCTTTACCCTTCTTCCACAACGCAAAGGCGATGCCTCTGCGGATCAGTGCTGAAAGCCCCACGGGTAGGCAGCACAGGAAGGGCAAAGCGATGAGCATCTGCCCGATCCAGCCGAAGAGACCAACCGCCCCGATAACGACAAAAACGGCATCCAGGCGGAAATCTGTAATGACCTTCCGCTGCATGGGCAGGGAAACAAGGTAGGCAATTCCCAGAAACACGAGTGCGGGAAGAAGCACAAAGACTGCAAGGAAGCCACTCTCAGCATCAGTTCCTTGCGTATCGACGAAAAAGAGGGCCACCAGCAGCCCAACAAGCACGAACTCCACAAATGGTAACCGCAGCACAGGGAAATCTATAAGCCGCGGTGGCTGGGTGGAAGCGGGGCCGAACATACCGACAGTCTAGGCAAAACCCTTTCCCCGTCGTCTTTACCGAAGTACTTAAGCCTTACGGAGTGTGAACTCTACGACGTCGACCTCGTCATCCTCAGCTAATCCGGGATAGTGAGTATCGAGCGCTTCGTGGAGCTCAGCAAGAGAACCAAAGCCATCTCTTCGGGCCTGTTCCTCCGTCAAGGACCTCCGCTGGGTAGAGACGACAGAAGTGACTTCTGCGGGAATGGCGACAACCTCTCCGGATTCTTTCTCGAAGACAATCTGGGCGCTTCCTTCGTGGAAGGGGTCATCCACCCGAATTGTTTGTTGTTTTTCTCCGCTTCGAATTGATTTCTCGTAGCCTTCCCACATATAGATGCGTTGCTCTTTGTCCATGTCACGCCAGTTATATGCGAACGGTAAGAGCTCTTCCACGGTGAGTGCTTCAAGTCCATTGCTTCCGCGCACGATGCACTGGATAGACGGATCAGTATCAAATAGCACTTGGCGGCATTTTCCACAGGGCGAAAGCACCTGGCCAGTCGGGCCGTGGACGGCGACTACCGCTCGGATAGGATCCTCGGGATGACTAGCAGCGTGGTTAGCTAAGGCCGAGATTTCACCACAGGGGCCACCGAGAAAATGGTATGCGTTCAAACCGAGCACGTGTTTGCCGGATTCAGTCAGGAGGGCTGCGGCTACGGTGTGATCTTCCCCGTCGTGGAAGCGCTGCGCATGGGTCGTGGCTACGGTCAGTAATTCTCGGAGTTCATTAGTAATCACCCTTCAAAGGTAGCTGTTACTGCCACAACTCCTAAGCCCAAGGGATCACAAATCTGTCGCTGTCATTCACGGTAAATAAGGGCGAAAACTTCGAATTTCTGGCCGCTATCATTCCCCGAAGATATCAATAACCCCGGCGATTTACTCCTACTTTCGTAGTGCAGGGATCGTTCCGGGGTTTTCAAAGCGCACATTATCATATCCATATGGAAATCCAAGCCCAGCCCAAGTACAGCTGTCCCAGTGGTTTTCATCTGCGCGAATGAGCAGGTACACCGATCATCCATCACCAGAAACGCTCTACCTTTGGAATACTCACCTCACGAAGACCTATCTCGCAGACATCGAACACCTCGAAGTACTCCTCCGAAATAGCATTCACAATGCCCTAACCGGAAGGTACGGCGAGCGATGGTTTGACGACGATCGAATCCCTTTCAACGATGCAGCGAAGAAGAATATCCGCAAAGCGAAGAAACGGGCCGGGAAGGAAGGCGCACCACCAGGAAAAATCATCGCTGAACTCAGCTTCGACTTTTGGCGCTTCCTCCTAAGCAGTCACTATCAGGCGAGCGTCTGGCCTCAGGTTAAGAAGGCGTTGAAGAAAACCCCTGGCAGCAGACAGCAGTTTGAAGATCTTGACTCCGTTGATAACGCCATCCAAATGGTGGCAAGCTTTATTGATCCTCATGCCGAAGCATGGATCAAGGACAATTCCCGAGTCCCCGATATACGGGCACAACGACCTTAGCTGTATACCGCAGGACAAAGCGGAAAAGAGCCGGGTTACTCGTAGCGAAGCGAGCTGAACATCCCGGTTTCCATGTGATAGGCGTTATGGCAGTGAAATGCCCACTCACCGGGGTTGTCAGAGATCAGGTCGGCGATCATGGTTTCACCGTGGCGGAGAAGGACGGTGTCCTTGCGTAGCCCGCCGCTGCCGGGCAGCGCCCACGTGTGACCGTGGATGTGCATGGGGTGGGGCATCATGGTCCTGTTGCGCATGACCATCCGCAGGCGCTGGCCCGCCTGCACGATCGCGGAGGAGGATTGGCCGTCGGTGAGAATGCTCCATTCATACGGCATCATCTGCCCGCCCAGGTCGATGCTGACTTCTCGGTCTGGTGTGTCCTCGGGCAGGAGTGCACGGTCTGCTGGCTTCAGGGAGGACAGAAGCAGTCCGGTGGACGACAACTCGGGGAAGTCGACATCGGGGTGAGGGGCCTGGCCGCCGGCGGTGCGGATGACGGCGAAGGCGCGGTCGTCTTTACCCACCGCCAAAGCCGTGAGCGGGAAGATGCCGTCGCCGAGGATGACCTCGACGTCGACACGCTCGCCCATCGACAGGTAGATCGATTCGGTCTCCCGGGGCTGGACGGGGAAGCCGTCGGTGTGGGTGACGGTCATGCGGTGACCACCGAGGGCCACCTTGAAGATGGTGTCACCGCCGGAGTTGATAAACCGCAGGCGGGCCTTGTCACCCGGGCGAGCCTCGAAGGTCCGGTGAGCACGGGGGATACGTCCGTTGATGAGGTAGTGCGGATACATCACATCGCCGGCATCCCCGCCCAGTACCCGGTCCGGGGTGCCGTGCATCATATGGCCGTGGCCTCCCATCCCCTTCTTCCCGTTATGGTCGCCCGAGCCCATTCCGGTGAGCTTGTCGAGCTCATCGTCGGGAGTGCCCTGAATGCCATCGACCCAGTCGTCGAGCACGATGGTCCACTCGACGTCCTGGTCCTCAGCGTCTTGCGGGTCACGGACGATCAGTGGGGCGTGGAGGCCGCGATCAAGCTGCAGGCCGGAGTGGGAATGGTAGAAGTAGGTGCCACCGTGGGGGACTTCAAAAACATAGGAGAAAGACTCGCCAGGTTCAATGGGGTCCTGGGTCATGCCGGGCACACCGTCGGCTGCGTTGTGGAGTGCGATGCCATGCCAGTGGATGGAGGTGCTCTCAGGCAGTTCATTGGTGATATCGACCTGGAGGACGTCGCCGACGGTGGCCTCAATGGCCGTATCCCCGGTGTCAGAGACGTATCCCCACGTCTTGGCTTCGATACCGCCGATATCCAGAGAGAGGGGCCGGGCGGTCAGTGTCCGGCGCACCGTCGGCTCGCCGAGCGCAGTGGGGGTGGGAGTGGGGCGAAGAGAGGAACCTGGTGCCGAGGCAGCGGGTCCAGGGTCGCTGGTGCAGGCGGCCACGGCCCCGGTGCCGGCGAGGACGAGCCCGCCGAGCAGAAACTGTCGTCGGGGAAACGCGTTCATCATGATTTAACCTTCCTTGGTGCTAGATTTCAGTGACACGGGAGACAGGTGCAGGTGAGGACCCTGCTGAGCCATCACGTCAGGCGCAGGTCTGTGACGCAGGTGGCACCGTCGTCGGCGGTGGAAAACTCCGTGGTGCCGGTACGCCCCTGGTAGCTGACCTCAATCAGGCCGGTGGCATCATCGGGAAGCCAGAAGCCAATAAACCCGTTGTCGAAGGTGGTTGTCGCCTCGTCCACCAGCACCTCACCGGTCGCCTCATCGGTGATCGTGACCTGGATATCCTCATTGTCGAGTTCCCCCAGGCAGGTCGTGAGGCTGTGGTAGAAGCAGTCGTGGGTGGAGGTGAGATAGGGTGCGATCGAGACATACGTCTGATTGTCGGGAAGATCGACCACGACTTCCTGGTCATCGCTCGAGAGCAGCAGTTCATCGGCACGCACTGAGGCGATCAGATCCGTGGGACGCTCCGTGACCTTCTGCCGGTCGAGGTGATCAATGATCTCCACCGCGTCCATGCCGGCCAGGCCATGGGTAGTCAGGAATGTATCCTGGGACACCGTCCCGTCGGCGGTGGGTTCCGGGTCGGCGGCCGAACACCCCGTGAGGGCGAGGGCAAGGGCGGCGGCTGCGATCGCTGCTCGTTTCACGTCAATCTCCTTGGATCGTGGTAAGACCGTGAGAAGACACCGCCTCAAGGTCGATGCCATACCTTTATCTAGCACGGGTGCCTGACGGACTAGAAATCAAAACCCCTGCTCACAGCCTTATAACAGGGCGAAAAGGGGGCGAATTCGGTGGGCTGGGTCACCACCGGGACACCACCCCACAGCCGTGGGCGATGTCCTTCTACCCGCCCCGGGTATGCGGTGCAGGCAGTGAAATCCCTGGTGGCGCCTGCTGAACCGACCAGGGGAGGCGATGCCGCCGGCCCGGGGTGGGGCGCAGGGGTGACGGCGGTCGAAGGGTGATGTTTGAAGATTTGATGAAGATTTCCCCGTTGGGCACTGAGCGAGGGTGATATTCCCCCTGGCCGGAGCGATACTGGGGTCCATGGCTAACCGCACACCGACCACCGCCACGCCCCCGGGGCGGGTGCTGGTCGTCGATGATGAACAACCCCTGGCTCAGATGGTGGCCTCCTACCTCATCCGGGCCGGCTTCGATACCCGCCAGGCGCACACCGGCACTCAGGCCGTGGACGAGACCCGTCGCTTTTCCCCCGATGTTGTGGTGCTGGATCTGGGGCTGCCCGAACTCGACGGCCTGGAGGTGTGCCGACGGATCCGCACCTTCTCGGACTGCTACATCCTCATGCTCACCGCGCGTGGCAGCGAGGACGACAAGATCAGCGGTTTGACCCTGGGGGCGGATGACTACATCACCAAACCTTTTAGCATCCGGGAACTGGTGACCCGGGTGCATGCGGTGCTACGCCGCCCGCGCACCAGCACCACCCCACCGCAGGTGACCACCCCCTTGATCGTTGGTGACCTCATCCTTGACCCCATCGCCCATCAGGTGCGGGTAGGGGAGACGACCGTGGAGCTCACCCGGACGGAGTTCGAGCTGCTGGTTGCCCTGGCCCTGCGCCCCGGCCAGGTGCTGACCCGCCACGACCTGGTCACCGAGGTCTGGGACACCACCTGGGTCGGTGATGAACGCATCGTCGATGTCCACATCGGCAACTTGCGTCGCAAGCTCGGCACCGACACCCGGGGCCGGGGGTTTATCGACACCGTGCGTGGCGTGGGCTACCGGGTGGGGCAACCATGAATCACGGACCCGGCCTGACCTTCCGCTTCCTGGCCGCCCAGGTGTTGGTCGTGGTGATTAGCCTACTGGTGGCCGCGGCCGTGGCCACGATGGTGGGTCCGACCCTGTTCCATGATCATATGTTGATGACCGGCCAGGAGGACCCCTCGCTGGAGCTGTTCCATGCCGAGCAGGCCTACCGGGGCGCCAACCTGATCACCCTGGCCGTCGCCCTGCCCACCGCCTTGATCAGCGCCCTGCTGGCCAGCCTGTGGTTATCGCGTCGTCTGCGCACCCCCCTGCAGGATCTCACCCGCGCCGCTACCAGCCTGACGGCCGGCAACTCCCGTATCCGCGTGCCCGCCGGAAAAGCAGGCCCCGAGGTCACCACCCTGGCGCATGCCTTCAACACCATGGCCGACCGGCTGGAACACACCGAACAGGTCCGCCGCCAGATGCTCTCTGATCTGGCCCACGAAATGGGCACCCCCTTATCGGTGCTCACGGTCTACCTCGATGGTCTCCAGGACGGGGTCGTGGACTGGAATAATGCCACCCACACGATCATGGCTGACCAACTCACCCGCCTGACCCGGTTGATGGAAGACATTGACGATGTCTCCCGGGCCCAGGAACACCGGATCGATTTGGACCTGGCGGAGGAAGGGCTCGGGGATCTGCTCCACACCGCCGCTGCTGCCGCGGGGGAAGCTTATGCTGACAAAGGCGTCGATTTACAGGTCGAGACCATTACGGACACCGCCCGGGTGCTCGTGGACCGGCAACGCTTCGGCCAGGTGATGAGCAATCTCCTGTCGAACGCGCTACGGCACACCCCGGCCGGCGGGCAGGTCCGGATCAGCGTCCACCGACAGGGGGCGTCCACCGCGCTCATCCACGTCGCCGATGACGGCGAGGGCATCCCACCTGACCAGCTCGGACACATCTTCGAACGCTTCTACCGGGGGGATGCCGCCCGCACCCGGGACAACGGCGGGGCCGGTATCGGTCTGACCATCTCCAAGGCATTGATCGAGGCCCACGGCGGCACTCTCACCGCCACCTCCCCCGGCCCCGGTCGCGGAGCGGTCTTTGCCCTCCGCCTCCCGCTGTCCCCTCCCGACAGTGAGGAGGCTGCTCGGTGACCACACCCTGCCCCGCGTGAGGGCCGCGACCTCGACCCATTGAAAATATACCCCCCTGGGGTATGCTGAAAATATACCCCCGGGGGGTATATGCTAGAGAGCGGCATCGCCGCACCCCACCGAACCGAAGGAGCTTTCCCATGATCACCTCCCCGCCCCGCCTCTTGCCGATGGCCTCCCACGGCTGCAGCTGTTGCGGACCTGCCTCACGTGCCGACACCGCCTCCATCCCTGCCGCCAGCGACTCGTCAGCAGGAGGGTCCTCCCCTAGCTACCAGGTCACCGGCCTGACCTGCGGGCACTGCGCGAAAAGCGTGACCCAGGCCCTTCAGGCCCTCCCCCAGGTCGACGACGTCCAGATTGATCTCGCTGCTGGTGGTGTTTCCACCGTCACGGTCACCGGTCTCGTACCTCCGGAGATGGTTCGCCGGGCCATCGAGGAGGCCGGCTACACCGTCTTATCCTGATCAGTTTTACTCATCATCTCGACCCCGACCGGGTTGAGCGAAAGGAACGTCATGAGCACTCCCCACCATTCGGGTGATCACCATGGTGATCACCCCGCTCCGGAAACAGACCACACCCACCACCCGGATCATGCCAGCCACGAACACCACGCAGATGCCGACACCCACGGCCAGGCGATGCCCCACGATCACCCGCACTCCGCCCTGGACGAAGACCACCACGTTCATAGTCACGGCGAACACGCCGGACACAGCACCGCAATGTTTCGGGACCGCTTCTGGTGGTCGCTGATTCTGTCCATTCCCGTCGCTATTTTCAGTCCCATGGTCGCCCACCTGCTCGGCTACCACCTCCCGGCATTCCCCGGATCCACCTGGATCCCCCCGGTGCTAGGCACGATCATCTTCGGCTACGGCGGAACGCCTTTCCTCAAGGGCGGATGGAAAGAACTGAAATCCCGCCAACCCGGGATGATGCTCCTGATCGCCATGGCCATCACCGTGGCGTTTGTCGCCTCCTGGGTCACCACTCTGGGGCTGGGCGGTTTTGACCTGGACTTCTGGTGGGAGCTGGCCCTGCTGGTGACCATCATGCTGCTGGGCCACTGGCTGGAGATGCGCGCTCTCGGGTCCGCGTCCTCCGCGCTTGACGCGCTGGCTGCCCTGCTGCCGGATGAGGCCGAGAAAATCGTCGACGGGACCACCCGCACCGTGGCCATCTCCGAGCTGGTCGTCGACGACGTCGTGCTGGTGAGGGCCGGTGCCCGGGTGCCGGCCGACGGAACCATCCTCGACGGAGCCGCCGAATTCGATGAGGCGATGATCACCGGCGAATCCCGTCCCGTCTTCCGCGACACCGGTGACAAGGTGGTCGCCGGTACCGTGGCCACCGACAACACCGTCCGCATCCGGGTGGAGGCTACCGGCGGGGACACCGCCCTGGCCGGGATCCAACGCATGGTTGCCGACGCCCAGGAGTCCTCCTCCCGGGCCCAGGCCCTGGCGGATCGGGCGGCGGCGTTATTGTTCTGGTTCGCGCTGATCTCCGCTCTGATCACCGCGGTGGTGTGGACCATCATCGGCAGCCCGGACGATGTCGTGGTGCGCACGGTCACGGTGCTGGTCATCGCCTGCCCACATGCCCTGGGCCTGGCGATTCCGCTGGTCATTGCGATCTCCAGCGAGCGGGCCGCGAAATCCGGGGTGCTCATCAAGGACCGGATGGCGCTCGAGCGGATGCGCACCATCGACGTGGTGCTCTTCGACAAAACCGGCACCCTGACCGAGGGTGCGCACGCGGTCACCGGTATCGCGACAGCTGTCGGCGTCACCGAGGGCGAGCTGCTGGCCCTAGCCGCCGCCGCGGAGGCCGACAGCGAGCACCCCGTGGCCCGCGCCATCGTGGCGGCCGCGGCCGCCCATCCCGAGGCCTCCGGTCGGCAAATCCGTGCAACTGGTTTCAACGCCGCCTCCGGCCGGGGGGTCCGGGCCACTGTCGATGGCGCTGAGATCCTCGTGGGCGGGCCGAACATGCTGCGCGAGTTCAACCTCACCACCCCGGCCGAGCTCACCGACACCACCAGCGCCTGGACCGGGCGTGGGGCCGGTGTGCTCCATATTGTCCGCGATGGTCAGATCATCGGTGCGGTAGCCGTCGAGGACAAGATCCGCCCCGAATCCCGCGCCGCCGTGAAAGCCCTGCAGGACCGCGGGGTGAAGGTCGCGATAATCACCGGCGACGCCCAGCAGGTGGCCCACGCCGTCGGTCAGGACCTAGGCATTGATGAGGTCTTCGCCGAGGTCCTGCCCCAGGACAAAGACACCAAGGTCACGCAGCTGCAGGACCGGGGTTTGAGCGTGGCCATGGTCGGTGACGGTGTCAATGACGCCCCCGCTCTGACCCGCGCGGAAGTCGGTATCGCCATCGGTGCCGGCACGGATGTGGCCATGGAATCTGCCGGGGTGGTCCTAGCCAGTGATGACCCGCGGGCAGTGCTGTCGATGATTGAGCTGTCCCAGGCCAGCTATCGCAAGATGATCCAGAACCTGATCTGGGCCTCTGGCTACAACATCCTCGCCGTGCCGTTGGCCGCCGGAGTGCTCGCCTCGATCGGGTTCGTGCTGTCCCCGGCCGTGGGCGCGATCTTGATGTCTGCCTCGACCATCGTGGTGGCCCTGAACGCCCAGCTGTTGCGCCGCATTGATCTGGATCCGGCTCACCTGGCTCCGACCGACGGGAAGGAGGAACACAGTGGGTCGATATCCCCCGTAACCGTTACTGACTGACCTTGTCTCTCGACCCCTAACTCACACCACCTTTGAAAGGAACGCTCATGAAACGCAGCATTACCCTCGCCGCCTTGGTACTGACCTCCACCCTGGCGCTGACCGCCTGCAGCGACGCCACCGACAACTCCGACGATGCCGACACCACCAGCACCACGACGGCAACCGCAGAGACCAACGAGACCCACCAGGAAGACACCACCACTGCCGACGAAGAGCACGGCGGGCACGACCACCCTGCCGACGGCGGGGCACCGCCGGCAGGCATTGAAGAGGCCGAGGATCCCACGTACCCGGTGGGCACTGAGGTCATCCTCACCGCTGACCACATGCCCGGCATGGACGGGGCTACAGCCACCATTTCCGGGGCGTTTGACACCACGACCTATTCGGTCAGCTACACCCCCACCGAGGGTGGGGCCCCGGTTACCGACCACCGCTGGGTCGTCCATGAGGAGCTCGTCGATCCGGGTCAGGCCCCCCTGCCCGACGGGGCGAGCGTTGTCCTGGATGCCGAGCACATGTCCGGCATGAAGGGTGCTGAGGCCACCATCGATTACTCCACCGAGGAGACGGTCTACATGGTTGATCTCACCGTCGACGGGATGACGATGACCAACCACAAGTGGGTCACCGAGAGCGAGATCCAACCCGCCGAATAGTCCACCCACCCTGAACCGCGAGACCAGACAAGGCACCCGCTCCAGAGTCGGTCATCAATCGCTGCCGACCATGCCGAAGCAAACCAGCCACACACGGAACCTGCACGCCCACAGGGCCCACGCTGAGGTAGGCCTTCTGTGTCACTGCTTCTCTTAGTCAGGGAAATATGCCCTGGAATGACCCTGGTGACAGGAGTTCATTCCAGGGCTTTGGGTGCTGTTGCAAAGTTGGGGCAGTAGGAAGAGCGACGTGAAATAATCACAGCCATGGGTATCTTCTCCGGTCGTCATTTCCCCCGTGATATCATTCTGTGGGCAGTGCGGTGGTACTGCCGCTAGGGGTGAGCTACCGAGACTTGGAGGAAATGATGACTTCAGCGGGGTGTGCCGGTTGATCAACCACGATCTACCGCTGGGTCCAGAAATACGCCCCTGAGCTGGACAAGCAAACACGGTGGTAC
This sequence comes from Corynebacterium sp. HMSC065D07, assembly GCF_001810695.1. Lineage (NCBI taxonomy): Bacteria > Bacillati > Actinomycetota > Actinomycetes > Mycobacteriales > Corynebacteriaceae > Corynebacterium > Corynebacterium sp. HMSC065D07. The sequence continues at coordinate 3,580 of NZ_KV802421.1, read as the reverse complement.
CGGCAGGTACCTGACTGGCAGGCCAGTTCCTGGCGGGTGGTGAGACCTATATCCGGATCGGCGGCAGGTGGTGCTACCTCTATCGGGCGATCACCGCCGGTGGCCAGACCCTGGACTTTTACCTCTCTCCGAAGCAGAACGTGGCCGCAGCGAAACGTTTTCTGGCCAAGGCTCTCAGATACAATGCGTCAGCCGGGTATCCCAGAGTGATCAACACCGATAAAGCATCCTCCCTAGCCAGGGCAATCGCCGAGTTGAAGTCAGGGGGAACCTGCCCGCCAACAGTGGAACACCGACAGGTGAAATACCTCAACAACATCCTAGAAGGCGACCATGGTCGACTGAAGCGGATCCTCGGGCCGAAAGGCACGTTTAAGAACCGGACATCTGCATATCGGACGTTGAAAGGAATGGAGGCGATACACTCATTGCGGAAAGGGCAAGGCACTGTGTTTGACCTCACGGGCAACCGAACCCGGACGCGGTGATCGTCAACAGGGTCTTCGAGACGGCCTAACAACGCCCACACGCAGCGGCCATCAGGAAATGAGAAACTGAGTCTTCGCTGCTCTCCGCCCAACTTTGCAACAGCACTAAACAATCACTCAACGACCTGCGCATTTGCTCAAACTTTCACCACACAGCGATCCCAGTCAGAATTCGAGTATCGGCCCGCGATCTATCCAGACGGCAACCCGCCGTCAGAAAATCAAATCCGCAACCAATGCTTCATTCATCGCCACCTCAAATGTTTGGCACACAAAATTACAGCAACACGTCGAATCGGAATCCTAAGCATCCTGCGGATGCAAATGACTAAAGGAATCGCGTGCTTCCTGTTAAACGATGCGGATATACTGAGACGCTAATAAATCTCAACCTATAGAGTGAAGCCCACTCAGGCCGTAAACATCCATCAACCTCGCATGTAATGCCGCGGGAGCAATCGGAAGAAGCGAATCATTGGACGAACCGTTAACAACACTCACGGTTAAGCTCGATCACTTCACACCCCAAGGAACGCCGATGGTGCGTTTACCAAATGGGCTGCTTTTAGCCGGGGATCAAGAGATCAAGACATTGAGCCCTAAGGTAGGCGACATCCTCGTGTATTCCTCGGGCTGGGAAATCGCATCCGACGAGAGCTGGGAGGTTAAGGCCCAAATTGGGGTTATCGAACAAAAGTCCGGCCCCGACGAAATTCTTATAAAGACTCCAGACGGGTATGCCCACAAGTTGGTGCATAGAAATGCTCGATGGAGTCTGGGAGATTACGCCCTCTTCAATGAGAGTTCTTCGATTTTGAGAGTCATCCCACAAGAAGCAGCGCGAAAAAGCACTATCGAGGATGAAGCCAGTGCCTCGAAGTTTCGTATTGACCTAGACCCTGAGAGATTTCAGTGGGACTATTTTGTCGGCTCGCACGAGATACTGACCGACGCAAAACAAATAGTAGAGTTGTACACCACGCTGGAGGGACGAGATTTAATCTCACAGATGAAGGTTGATCCTGTACACGGGGTCCTTTTCGCAGGTCCACCAGGAACTGGGAATACCTTTTTAGCTCAAATAATGGCAGCCCAGTCTGGGTCCGCCTTCTATTTGGTTACAACCGCGTCTCTAGGTGGTCAACTGGTAGGGCAAAGTGAAGAACGACTTGAAGCAATATACGAGGACGCAGCTAAACAAGAAATGTCGATCATTTTTGTTGATGAGATTGATGTTTTAACTAAAGACCGTTCGAATGCGTATGAACACGGTTCCCGTCTCGTTAATGTATTTCTCACGAACATGGACGGAGTAGGTGCACCTGAAAATGTCCTAACTATCGGGGCAACCAACCGTATTTCCGACATTGACCGCGCGCTGCGCCGACCTGGGAGGTTTGACCGCGAAGTATATTTTCGTCTACCGAATCAAATGGACCGTCTTGAGATTTTAAAGTCTCGCACGCCAACGCTAGCCAACGATATTGACTTCGATAAAATTTCGTCACAAACCGAAGGATGGACTGCCGCAGAACTACGGTCGATTCTCCAGTACTCAGGAGAGTTAGCTGTCATCGAAGGTCGTTCAAGAATATATAATGATCACTTTCTTTTGGGATTTGAAAAAGCAACTACCGCGCGAAATGCTCGAAAGGGCGAAGAAAAGTGAATATTAAGAGTTGGTTCCGAAACTATAGGAAGAAGCACGAAAGCTTCCGTCGCTCACGGATTCTAAGGAAAATCGAGCGGCTTTCCCGTAAAGCGTCACCGCTGGGCGACATAAGACAGTTCCTCTATCTCGATGAATTGGCTCTTCGCAGCTTGTATATCTCCCGGTTCGGTCCTGAGGATGCCAAAAAGACCCTTACTCAGACGAGAACAAAGGACTTTGGATTGACACCCGGCAGCGGTGCATCTATTTCTCGGGTCAATGATCGAGCCTCGAATGGCACATCATCTATCAGCTTTCGATCTGGAAAAAGCAGAACCTTACAGATCGAACAAGTCTCTTCAGAACAGTCTCTTTTCAGAGATTTTGTGTCGAGAGAATCCTACGCCGGAAAAGAAAGTCAAATCTGGGACGGCGTGCCGCAATCCAGCAATCAACCAGAGATACCAACTGGTGGACTAAACCGCGGGCAACTAATTCAGGTCAGAATACGCCTGGAAGCCCACTCAATTTATGCCTATAGCACCATTGCTAACGCGCTTGTCGAAACCTCAGCCAATACTCCAGCTCTCGGAGTTTCCCTGGACGACACCGTTATCCAGGCCGCCCAACTAATTCAGCAAATGCTAATCGGCCAAATTCCAATAAACTCGGAGCTCGTTGATTGGGGCTGGGACAAAGAATCTAGCGCACTCATCCGTCGCGCTGATGGCACGGCAAATAATCCTATCCGCCTCGTCGGCCTTACCCAACTCGACAACTATTGGGGAGATGTTCGAGGCTTCCTTTTCGACAAATCCGAGTGCATTGCCCTGGTTCGAGTTAGCCAAGATACCCTCTCGACTAGCTGGTCTCCCCTCAAGCTCTTCGATGCTGCTAGGGGATTGCCTGGCTTCGACGGCTTTGATACAAAAATCGCCGAGTTGAATTCCTTGTTAAGCGGAAAGCAGAAAGCAGAAACACCGCTTTCAGATGCAGTGGAAAGAATCCTCAGCCATTACCTACAAATCAGAACCGACAATGAGGAGCTCAAGGTTCAACTAGAGCCACGAGTTAACGAAATAGCTCAAATGGTTCCCAATAGTTCTCAAAGTCAACTTAATAATGCATTTAACCAAGTTGATGTTTTACTTTCGTCGTCGGGAAGCACAGAAACCACTCCCGATGAGATCGGAAACTTGCGAAGCAAGGCAATTAAATTAGGCCGAGGAACCGGAGCTCCACTAAAGAGCGAGGAAAACGTCTTACGCCCACCGAACGATGATTCAGATCTCTATTTGGTAGGCGATATCATCGCTCTGTACTGGTAAAGACTATTTAACCCGTAGTGACTATTTCACCGTCATTCGCAAGAGAGGGATCGGAAGCTTTGCGGGCTCTTCCGGTTTTGGGGTGCGTAGCGGGGTGAGGTAGAAAACGGCGG
>NZ_KV802420.1:0-25274 GCF_001810695.1 Corynebacterium sp. HMSC065D07 | reverse complement strand
CACCCCGCTACGCACCCCGAAACCGGAAGAGCCAGTAAACAACACACGGCTTGCTGCAGTAAAGAACCCGTTAAGCCCAGTAAGGACTCCAGCGCTGACGGCAACAACCATGAGCACTAGGCCTGTCGGCCCCATAACGTCACTGATTGCAGCTGCGGGTGGCCATGGCTCCCCTTCATAAGCATCGTGATTGGTTCCCACAGCAATGGAGGTCGCGAGCATCATCGCCAAGTAGATCAAGGTTGCCGCAATGATTCCCCACATCAGAAGGCCTAGCGCTTTCTTCGGCGAAAAATTGAACTCGCCCGCCAGCTGCGGAATAGAATCAAAGCCCACGAAGGCCCACGGAGCAAAAGCGATGATGGTCGCAGCCGCTGGTGCCGGCGCAACGTCGACAGGGAAAGCTGGGAAAGCTCCGGGCGCTTGGCGACGTAATAAATCACCATCGACGCCACGATGACCACCACCGCCACAATCATGAGTACAACGGCAAAGAACTGGAACCGAACTGAAAGCGCGCCCCTCATGACCAATTCAGGAAACGTGACGCGGAAGACGAGTGTAACCGCCGACGCATTCAACGCGACGACGCACGAGAACCCCAGCGTAAGCGCCCACCCAGCAATAAACGCATGAGTCCGGCCAAGCGCCGCCATAGCGAACGCCACCCCACCACCGGTGAGCGGCAGCGCACGTTTCTGGCAAGTTTAGAGAGTATTGATTAGGCGTACGCCAGATCTAATAGATCAGGGGATGCGACACTATTCGCTACCCCAACTGTGGCCGGTACTTCTCCATAATCGCCTCAATATCGCGGAAAAGAGTTGGCCCATACTTCGGGTGGCGCAAACCAAACTCCACACTCGCTGGGATAAAGCCGGCGGGATTTCCTAGGTCGTGGCGAATACCGTCGTGTACAACAACGTGGACAGGGTGGCCTTCGGAGATAAGCAAATCAATTGCGTCGGTTAACTGAAGCTCTCCCCCCTTCCCCGGAACGATGCGCCGCAGAGCATCAAAAATCGCCCGATCCAACAGGTAGCGCCCAGTAGCCGCTAGATTTGAGGGCGCATCCTCCACCGCGGGCTTTTCTACCATGCCCACGACCTTCTTTACGCGGTCATTGTCAGTGCTCTCAATATCAAACACGCCATAGTTGGATACATGGTCGGGCTCCACTTCAACCGCTAGGAGCACCGATCCTCCGCGCTCTTGGCGAACGCGAATCATCTCACTCATAGCAGCAGTGGGCTCGATGACATCATCTGGAAGCATGACGGCAAAGAAATCCTCGTCCTCATCGAGCACCCCCTCAGCCAAGCCTACCGCATGACCCAATCCCAAAGGCTTGTCCTGCGCAACAGCCACCGGCTGAATAATCTGCGCAGCACGCTCAACCTTTACCGCCTGCTCATCCTTGCCACGAGCGCGGAGTGTTTCCACAAGCTCCGGGAACTCATCAAAGTGCCGCATCACTTCGTCTTTGCGGGGCGAGGTTACAATTGCCAATCTCGTCGCGCCGGCCCCTGCGGCCTCCTCCGCAATCATCTCAATACCCGGGGTATCCACGACTGGCAGAAGTTCCTTCGGAACAGTCTTGGTAGCGGGAAGGAAACGCGTACCCATACCAGCTGCGGGGACAACAACAGTGCGGACAGAAGTCAAGTTAGCCATAGAGCAATCTTAGAGGACATCACATTAACTCTCTGCTTTGGGATAGTCGCGCGATTTTCCCTCTCACGCAGCCATGCTTAGCGACGCCTCGAGCCGCCCCGTTGCGAGTGACCACGACCTGACGCATCAAGAGCTAACCACAAAAGTCGTCTTTGCTCGTATGCGAAAAGTCTCCCATTCGCAGACGTTTCTTAACAAAGAACTTTAAGGAAAAGCGCTCTTACTATTTCAAATACTACAAGGAAGACATCTGCGCTTATCCTTCGTTAGCTCAACCGACACCACAAGGAGCCTTGCTGCCAAAATTGACAGCTAACACTAGAAGGAAATCAACACTCATGAGAGGTATTACTACAGCTCTATTGGTCCCGTGTCAGCAAAGATCGCAAGAGAAGCCTGCAGTTGCGATACCAACCACAAGCTGTTAAATGTTCTGCAATTCGAAATCGGTTACTTTACAACCCGTAGGATCCGTTCAACCTTATCTACTCAGGTGGCGCGGCAGTAAACGAGCCCGAGAACCGGCGCGGGAGACTGTCCTAAACTAGGTTCTCCCGCGCCGCCCGAACTTACGAAACGGTGTCATACATCGAATTACCTACGCCGGTTCCTAAAGAAAACTAACTATGGAACACTGTGCGGGATCGGCATGGTCGATGTATAAAGCTCGATAAACCTTTCCATGCGATAGCGATCTTCAACATAGTCCCTACCTTCCTTGGCTCGAGCTTTAAAGACCTCGTAGTCTCGACACTCCAAAACATAGTCGCGCATATCTGCCAAGGAATCGAAAATATACTGATTCGGGTACATGTATTCTGCACCAGCCCATGGACGAAGAAGAGTGATGTTTGATGCTGCAAATCCCTCGGCAGCCGCAACGTGAGATCCTTCGGCATCACTAAGCGAAAGAACAAACCCTTTATCTGCCAGTTCGGTCTTTGTGTCGACCCACCCCTGGAAATGAACAGCAGAGCCGAGCCCATTACGCTCAATAAACCGCTCACATTCCGAGAAGTATTCGCGTTCGGCCGGATCATTGATGACCCAGCCCAACTCGTCCGGTCGGCGCCCAAACACCGTCAGTGAATAGCGCGGATCTACCTCTTTAAGCTGCCGCAAGAGCTCCAATGCTCTCCTATAGCCTTTACGAATCGGAATGCTTCCAACCATCACAAGATTGAAAACTTTGGCAGGGTCTGAACTAGTCATGTACTCAGATGTCTGGATATAGTTCGGAACATAAGTGACTATTTCCCGATCAAATCCAAAAACAGACTGCGTTTCCTCAAACATTCCAGGAGCAATTGTAATCACTTTATCCACAGCAGCTCTGTCCAGCTGGTTACCATAGTCCTTCGTGGTTTCAAATCTATGGAGCCGAACAGCCAGTGATTGACGTGGATTTTTGTTCTTCGAGTACCACACTGCATTGCCAAGCATCCATTCGCAGTGGATTGAATCAGCCCATTCGAGCAAGCGGCGGCTTCGCTCTTCATCATGCGAGTCATGCCCAGTCCATTCATCCACGCAAACTTGATAATACTTGGACAGTTCAGGCACAGCCGGAAGAATGAACCGAAGATCATAGCCAGCAATGAGCAGTCGAATCTTAATGGCTTCTTGGAATTCGGCATACTTCCCGTCGAGCACAAAGTCTCTTAGCTGAGCAAAACGTGGACCGTATGTAAAGGCGCGAACCTGCGGTTCAAATTCGTTTAGAAAATCACTTAGACGGCGAAAATCTTCCTCGGCAAAACCGCCTTGGTTATAACGAATCATATTCTGGAACGCAGCTTGAAGAGCAATCTGCCCCCGGAGACCGAAATAGTCAATACCAATGGTTGAAAGGATGTCTGCCGATCGACGCCAAGCCGATAAGTGATTATCCAACTCACGCTTCTGATACTGCTGAGTACTTGAAGACTTAGTCCCGACTTTTACAGTGTTGTAGCGGAAATCTGGCTCAGCAGAGTATTGAACATTCGCTTTAACCAAAGCCTTATATAAGAAAATGGCATCTTCAGCCAGGCGTAGGTCCTCCGGCCATTCGAGGCCTTCATCCATCATGAACTTCCGCCGATAGAGTCCGCAAACTGTTGTGCTGTGGTACCGGACTACACGCCGCACCCGCTCGATACGCGGCATTGATTCATCCCAATCAGGAATTACGTTCATCTTTAATTCAGAACGTCCGTCGAATCTCAGTAGAGGTGCTCGTACCACATCTGCTTGGGTACGCTCCGCTAATGAAAGCTCAGCCAAGATACCGTCCGCAAGAATCTTGTCATCCGAATCCAAGTGGAACACATACTTGCCCTTTGCAACCTTCAAGGCCTGATTCCTAGGCACAGAAGGGGTACCAGTATTAGCAGGCAGCTGGAAACATGTTACCCAATCTCGGGTAGAGGAGAACTCCAGCACCTTGTCGTATGTATCATCCGTAGACTTGTCGTCTGCGAAGATAACTTCGAGATCCTCTACACGCTTCTTCAACGCGTCGAGCGATGAAAAGCAATCAAATATTTTACTACTAACGTTGTAGCTTGGGACGATGATACTTAGTAACGGTTCCATTCTTCACCCTGACTTAAACACAGTAAGCTTGCACGTCTTTGCCTTTGACTCGGCTTTCCAAGACTGAAGGCAAACTCAACTGCGATACGAGAAAAGGACTTTCTGCCGGAGTTGAGACTATTCGGTAAGTTTGATCAGTCTTTGTCGAGTCGACTGATGTTCTAGAAACAATAGGCAAATCGATGTACTGACTGTGCAACGCCATCCTCTCTATCGCGGCCTTGTCCAGCCCGCGCTCGAAGAAATCACTGGCATTCACTAGGACGCCATATTCGAAACGATCAAATACCTCGTTGACGGAGCACTCGCCATTGAGCAGAAGCTTTTCAAATACGACTCGGACGCCATGTCTATTCCATTTGGTCAATGCATCGGCGTAAGTAAGGTTATCGACATTGGCGTCAAGAAGGATAACCTTTGGGCCTCGCCAATTGTCCATCAAGGTTAGTGCATCGAAAGCCTTTTCTGTTTCTTCCCAATTAGATGTGGAGACAATAAAAGCCCCCGCCTGCTCGCTCTTCTGATACGAAACTTTCACGGTATCGAGAATCTGCTCAAAACGCTTCTTGTAGGTGTGATCCTTCAAGACCTTTATGAGATTTTTCTCCTTACTGAGGCGCTTTTGCTCTTCGGACAGATTCTTTAGTCCGTCAGGATTCCGATCGAGGTACAGCACGTCGTTTCCAAAGTAATCAAAGACGCCTTCAGAAAAGTTGGAGACAACATATGTATTGCAAGCCATCAGCTCAAAAATCCGTCGAGCGAACATCGTCGGTGATTTCGTCTCGGTGTTGATTGTCATACCGATCTCCGAGCCCTTGTACACCTCGGCGACACGGTCATTTGGAACTGCGGGCTTGATGAAAGTACGGAATTCTTCTGGGTAAAAATGGCTCTCGTCCGAGCCACCGTAGAATCTATCGAAAATCTGTAGGTTAAACTCCGATTCCATCACCGAATTGAACATCCGATCCATCGCCTCACAGCGCGAAGTATGATTCGAATACCAGCCGCCTGCGAAGTTCACGGCTTTACTACGGTCACCGCTTTCGAGGGGATTGAACAGGCGAGGTTGCACTGCAAAGGGCAAAACGTTGACGCTTGGATGAGCATATTCCTTTTTATACCTGTTTACTGATGCCAAATCCGTGGTGAAAATATGATCAAACTTGAGCGCGGTATCTACAAAATTATGCCGCTTGTCGTCATAGTGAGACGGATCCTCTTTATTCCAAAATACAGTAGGAATATTACGGCGTTTACAGTATTCGAGGATATCAAGGAGTTCACGACGATTTTCGTTCGGGAAATTCGACGACGAATAAACCCGCCCCTTCCAAGGACGCGAATCTGAATCAGCACCGCTCCAAGCAGATTCACAAAGGAAGACATCTGGTTGAAAATCATCCATTTGTTCTTTCCACTTCTCAGGAGAGAGGGAAATCATTTCACACTCGTAGCGGAAACAGTTACTTGAAAACTCGTCCAGAATAGCTGCGACTTTAACATCAGTTGCTTTACGTCGTGTATTCCAGGACGTATTCTGCTCAGTCAAACTAATGGTCAAGTCATTACTTATTTCGACCGAGCCTGCCCATCTATGTATCTCTAGTTCCAGAACTTTAGCTTGAACCGGAATCGACAAGGTGACACAATTTTCAAGACGCTCCCCGTCGGCAGCCAAGTATGAGAAATAACCAAACTTGTCACTGTAACTATTAAGAACACGATGTTCGATTTGGTTACCGTACTGGTCGAAAGCAGCAACCGCTAGGACAGCCGCGCGACGCTCTGAGAAGCCATTCGGAGATCCGACAGTGATCCGAACGTCGGCTCGGTTACAATTAGATACTTCCAATGAAGCCTTGAGGGGCTCATTGGCCAGCTCGAGAAAGTCATACGCAGGTAGGTTGGGAACAATCTTAACACCGAGCTTTCGCACCGTTTGTTTGGACGTGCGCTGGACAATTCCCCTGTCTTCAACTGAGGTAGGTCTGCTCGAGTACGCAGACCTTTGCCGATTGTCCCTTGCGGAAGTCCGTAAATCAGCTTCCAAAGCTTGCGCTATTTGGGCACTGCCATTAGCAGCTCCTTTATTCTCAGGAATACGAGAAGACTTAACATCAGTAAGCATCTCTAGCGCTTCGGCTTTGGTAAGAAGCCCTGATTCGGCGAGGGCTTGTCGAAGCTCAATCGCAATCTGGGAGCTTCTACCACCCACGCTACGAACCGGCTGAGAGTCCTTAAAGCTTGAGCCCTGCACCGCCCTTTCAGACTCCCACATTTGCAACAGCTTCGCGTTGGTGCGTTGGTTCTGCCGCTCCTGACGTGTAAGGTACGCGACCACACCACCCGCAATGGCAACTCCGCCCAACAACAAAATCGCCAATGTTAATGTTGAGTCAACTTTTGCACGCCCCAGGAGCGCTGCCAAAAGTAGCAGCAGTGTTCCGAAAACGAACAGACCAACATTAAATACAAAAAACTTTGGTTTCTTCACAATCCAGTTTGCCATTCCATGGTTAGCTACGTACGTTGCTTGAATACGATTCTCCCACTGCAAACCCTTTCCGGCAACTCATTCGGTAGACGGATTTGCAGACGATCTCCAAACAACGAAACCCAGTGTGTTTCGTCTCGCCTTATGTTCTACGCCCCATTGGAGCCAATTCTTTTACATAGAACTTCGTCCCACTGAGACATAACCACTTCTTTATCCCATTTGGAGGAGTATTCGCGTGCCCGACTACCCATGGAGGGGAACGCACCCCTTTCTCCGCTTTCAAGAATCGTTTCCACTGCTTTAGCTGTCCCTGTTTCGGACGCAAAAGGACCGAAGATATCCTCAACGCCTTCTCTATCCCACAGCAGCGGTACACACCGACTAGCCATTGCTTCTGCAGGCGCAAGATGAAAACTTTCTAGTTCGCTAGGCGATAGAATGTACCCTATTCCTCGATACCAAGAAGCTATGTCTGCGGTGAAACCATCAAACGCAACGTGTTCTTTTAAAGCTCTCGATGAGGCAATACGATTAAAGAACTCTAGGTATAGCTGCTTTTGCAGGGGATCATTCCATACATGGGGATACTCCCAAGGAAACCTTCCCTTGAATCTAAGTGTGTAGCGGGGATCCTCACTGATAACTGACTCAATTAAATCTAGAGCCCTATCTGGCCGCTTAAGGAACGGAACATAGCCGACCATTCCAATTGTAAACTCAGCATTGCGGACTTTCGGTCTATCGAAATCGTCTAAATCAATAGAGTTGGGAATTACCGCCGTCTCCACACCCTGCATCCCAAACTTTGCTACAGCCGTTCGCCTGACCCATTCTGAAACAAATATCATTGAGTCAACGCTTTCCCAAAGGACCTGATCCATCCAAGGTCCTTCAAGCTCAAAACGGTGCAGCCTTGAAACGAGTCGAGTCGATGGCTGGCAATTCTTCGAGTACCATTCAAGCGCTGGACCAGCCCACTCACAAAATACCACGTCAGCCCATTCAACGAGCTCCTCGCTTAGGAGTTCGTCGTGTTCGTGGAGGGTTTTCCAGGGGTCCTGCCTCACCTCGTACCTATTCGATCGCGTTAAGTGCTCCATCAATTCACCCATAAATTTTAGGTCATGAGATGCTACGACAATACGGACCGGCCTCTCCACAAAATCTGGGTCCGACACTGGGGTATCGATTGCGCGCGAAAAAGCACGTTCTAAGCGGCTAATGGCAGCTCTCATCGAAAAATGCTCGCTTGCACGCCTCGCAGCAGTCTGCGCCTTTGAAAGCTTGGGCAACGCAGAAACGATCCTCTGTGCAATGGTGCCTATCGTATCTACAGCGTCGACAAAGAAGGGGTATCCTTCCCCCCAAATCTCACAATGGTCTTGAGTGCGATTGATCAACGGCGCTGCGCCAGCCGCCCCATATTCCAAAGCCTTGGTTGATACTTCCAAGCTAGAATCTAAACTTTCGGTTCTACAACCATACCCGATATCTGAATTACCAATGCGTTTGATTACTTCGTCTCGTGGCAGTACTCCATACCATTTGACGCCACTTGATGGATCAGAGTCAGCCTCCTCAAGAGCACGGCGCATTGTATGCTCCCACTCCGGAGCAGCTGAACCACCATCAATTTTTGCGACGATCACTTCTAGGGTCGCAGGGACTCCCAGCTTTCCGAGTTCTCGGGGTAGCTCCAACATCTCTAATGTGCGCCACCCTGAAGCGAGTTTTCCCGCGTAAACGATTCGCAACGGACGGCGTCCATTGTAGGTGTCTTTTTCATCGGGAGACGAGAATGCTTCATCGGGAATCATCGGCGGCATGAGAACCGTCTTTCCAGCAGAAAGCGGGACCACTGCTTCCCAATAAGAACGAGCTGCCTCGGTTTGAGCAAATATTCGGCGGGAAGAACGAGCTATCTGTTCCAACTGAGAGATATTAGATACAGAAAGTTTATCAGTAGGGTACGGAATATCTGTAACATATGCCCACAAAAGCGGCGCCAGACCGTCAATCCTGCTTATTTCATAGCAAATGCTTAAACCACGTGCAATGACGATAGTCGCTGATTGTTCCTCAACTATCTTCTGCAAAAATGCAGCGGCCTTTTCCGGGGCCATTCCTTTGCTAGCAGTACAATCTTCCGGTTCATAAATGGAGACATTATTAATCCCGACTAGCGATTGGAGCAGTGTATCGTTTTCAACTTGACATTTTAGGACTAGATGCACGCGGTCAACGATGTGCGAAAGTACACGCGCTAGCGATACGAGCCAAGTTGATGAGCCATCGACTATGTTTGCGTTTACGTCTCCATATAAAACAACAGAGTTCATTCCCTATCCGCCCCTAAGAGCTCAGCAATTTTGGTGAGTACCGGAAGATTGACATCTTCACCCCACCCCCATCTCGGCTTTCCATTCGTGACTACCACCGTTGCTAGTTCTCTCAATTCATTAGAAAAATGATCGCGGGCTGCTGCCTGCACGACAATGACGACTACCCCAACTTGTTTTGCTTTGCGAATGTAACTGGCCAACGCGGAAAAACTCTTGGTAGCTTGTGCGTTCAGAGTCCCAGCCCAAAGTCCCCTTTGAAGCTCTTCTTCATCGATGACTAAATACGCAGTCAGCGGATGCGGCTCCCCAAGCTGGTGGGGTGCGAAGAACCGCCGGACGTTCCCGAGTGGACTGAGCCCAGATTCAATTGTTGCGGATCCTATTATTTCAATGCCGCGGCTCCGTGCGGAAGAATCAGCATCCATCAACCCTTTCAAAATCTCAAAGCCATCGCTTTCCATCGTTTGCTCAGCTGCTATACGACCCGGCTGGTGAGATGTAGGCCTCCCCACTATTTTCACTGACGGAACTGCCCCAGGTGCAAAGAATAGTCCATTGTTTGCGGCGTCACTTCTTTCTTCAATCATGCCCGGAGAGAGGTACTGTTGGTTCAACGCCCTTAAGACTCTCTTTTGGTTCCCTTGTCGTTGTGGCTCCTCGTTGGCAAGCATTTCCGCAATCAAACTTTCCAAATGCTGGATCCGCCTCAAAGCGTCGCGACCAGTACCTTCGGACTTCTTAGACGAAGAAATCCACATTGCAGTTAAGAAGAGCCCAATGACTAGAGCCAACAAGAATATAGCTTTTCGGCAGTAACCATCCTCAATAACAATCGTAATCGCCAACAACCCTGCTACCACTACACAAAGGATTGTCATTCCACGACCGCGCTGGAAAAATTCAACCACGCCGTAACCTCATTCTTAATCTCCCGTTGTTCAGTTCCTGCCTCTTTTCAAAACTAGCGGCAGTCACGGGGTTGATTACCACATGTTTCTAGGTCTTCAATTACGGTGCTCGATCTAACAATATCAGTGGGGCCTTATACAGCTTGGCAAGTTCCTCGATATACTGATGAGCGGGGTCTTTGTTTTCACGCCCCATCAGCTTCGCCCATTCCCGATATTGGGATGCAACAATGTCAGTATGACCATCAGCAATAATGCGGCCTTTAGAGATCCAGATTGCTCGATCACAGTTCCGCTCTACCTCTCCGAGTGCGTGAGACACTAAAAAGAGATTTCCGGCACGATCTAATAGCTCATGCATCCTAGCGGAAGCCTTAGCTCCAAATGCCGCATCACCAGTTGACAGGGCCTCGTCAATCATTAGAATGTCGGGACGCACTGCTGTGGAAATGGCAAACGACAGGCGGGCCGACATTCCAGATGAATAGGTTTTCATTGGTCGTTTAATCGCTTCGCCCAGTTCGGTCCATTCCGCGATCTCACTGATTTGAAGCCTCGCGTCCTTTGGGCTCATCCCCAGTGCCAGACAACCCAAATAGATATTATGTTCACCAGAAAGGTCCGGCTGTAGAGCTGGAGACACTCCCATAAGCGTGGGTTGAGAACGCGTGAGAATACGCCCAGAGGTAGGGGCTAAACCACCTGCAATCATGCTTAGCAACGTCGACTTTCCCGAGCCATTCAGCCCAATAATTCCGATTGACTCGCCGGGAAGTGCAATTAGTGAAGCACCGACTATTGCGTCAACCACAGTTTTTCCACGGCCGACGCGCGTCATGCTCGCGTCTGAGGAACGCCCCTGGCTAATCACATATCGCTTCGACACATTATCAACAACTACGTTCGCCTGTTCAATGTAATTGATGTCTATTTCAGGCTTCATTTCAGCATCTTGCTTCCTACGCTTATACATCTTCGAACTATCTACTCAATTTGTGTTTTTCTGCAGAGGCTCAAGCGACAACAATTAAACAAGTCGGACGTATTTATCTTCAGCCTGCCAAAAGAACACGAAGCCAATGACAAAGATACTTATACTCCACGCCAAGAGTTCGGCCCATGTGGCTAGGTTAGGAGCCGTTCGATAGATAGTGCAGTCTCGAATTGCTGTCAGAAACACGTAGCATGGATTGGCGGACATGAGCTGATGAATTGCCGAATGCTCGGCAAATCTGTCAATTGAAAACATTACACCCGATAAAAAGAAGAGCCCTTGGGTTACGAGTCCCATGATAGTTTTAGTTTCTGGTATCTGTGCTGTTAGACGTGCAGTTATCATCATCAGTCCACAACCAAATACATGGATCATGAGAAACAACGGGATCACAAGAACTATCGTCCACGAGGGCCAGGTTCCCCACTGAAAAAGAAAAGCCACTAGGAGCGCAACAAAGCCTGGTAAAAGATTATCTATTAGAGAACGTATTGTTACTGCAAAGGGAATTGATGCTCGCGGAAATTGAAAGGCACGAATCATAGCCTTTGACGACTGCATTAAGCGGATTCCGGCAGTCATAAGTCCAGTAATCATCGACATGAAGATGATTCCAATAAACAAAAACCCAATGAAATTCTCAACGTCACGAGAAGTTTTCAATAATAGTCCAAATAGAAACCCATATAGTGCTACGTCAAACAGGGGGTTTAGCACTAGCCATAGTTGCCAAAGCCGGTAATCCCTCGTCGTACGCAATGCCTTGGCTCGAGCGTCCGCAATGATGAAGTGTCGCCTTCCAGTTAGCTTCACGATATACTCAGCCAGAGTCGGTCGCGTAGCCAGTGGGCGAAGGCCCTCAGGATTGACTATTTGTACGCGGCCTTCATGTCGTGCTACTTCGGCATTCAGTTCCTCAACTCCTCGCTGAGAGGTTTTTGAACCACGTAATTTGTGACGTGCCAACATGCATCAGCCCTTCCAAGTTTTATTGTTCGAACAATCCGCAGGTCCGTGGACTTTCCTCACTCCATGAATCGCTACCGGAAATTTTACTCAGCCTGTCTGAGAAGCTGGTCGAGAACGTTATGAGCTTGCATTGTGTTTCCCACATGCGTCGAAAAAGCCAAAGGAAGCTTTGATAATGGCGAGTCATCGGTGACGACTCCCCAAACGTCTACCCCACTACCAGCATAGTCAGCATACTTCGATGGCAGGAAAGGATTAGCGCCAAACGAGGAGCCAGTCGTGTCAGTGTCGTTTACTACCAAGACATCGAAGCGCGTAGAAAGGTTTAAGAACTGCAGGTACGGCAAATAACCGTTGATACACAAGCACTCTTCTGCCGGATGTCCCCAGAGATCGCGGCGTAGCTTATTGGGATTCGAGGTGAAAATGTGTAGTCGAAAGCGGTCTCGGGCTGGGTGGTGCGCTAAAGCAGTTAAAATGTCGTCGATACCTCGGTTTACGTAGAAGTTGCCGAAGTATGCGATATTGATGAGCGCAGGATCAAGTCGGTAGTCTGACCCGACCAAGGAGTACATCTCCTTTGTAGGAACCGTTTGATGGCGAATTCTCGATTTTGATTGCACCAATCTCCTTAAATCGGCTGGATAGCGTTCCAACATGACTTCTTGTTGATTGGCATTGGTGAAAATAACTTCGTCAGCATATAGAAAAGTCACCAGTTCAGTTAACTCAAAATGAGTGGCAATCTGAATATCTGCCCAATCGGTGCGCTCAATCATCTTTCTGAGTCTATAAGTCGTCACTCCTCTAGTGAGCTTGCCCGGTCTGAGGCCACCATCCACACCAACACTAAGAGGGTCTGAGAATTCCGCCTGCCAGTACGTTTCGGGATGCTTGCTCTTGAATAACGCGGCTGCTACATGCGATCCAGACCATAAAGCGCGTGAGTACATTGATTCATATCCACCGCGACTCTTCGCTTGTTTGTGAGCTTTTCGCGCAGCTTGGCTAGCATACGAGCAAATCGCCCTCCAGTGGGAGAAGGAAGGAACCACGTCAAGTTCCTCTACATGAGCAAGATATGGATCGACAATTAGACGCGCAGATTCATCATATTCGCGAACCCGACTCATGTTGGCAGAGAACACATCCACCAATTCAGCATCCTGGCGTATCACCTTGGCTGTAACGTTAGCGGAAGTGTCTGCATATGGCGGGAAACAGTAAGAAAACACAAGCCGCTTCGCTTTATCAGGACGCAGCTCTCCCCAATCTAAGCCCGAGACTTTCAAACTTATAGCTGTCTCAATGGCACGGCGTATCTCGCTAGGATGGTCGCGCAAGTAAGTCTCAACGAATCCAAACTGGGCATCCTCTAGCTTCTGTCGCGCATGAGTCTTTGTGTCGTACTCCCGAATGGCCCGAAGCTGTGCCATACATTCGAGACGCTGAGTGACGTTAAAGTCGAAACCTTCTGCTTGACGCGACACTGATCTATCTCGGATCGTCCGAAGATAGGCGGTTCCCTCATATCTACTTGGTACCCTTAGCAGCATTCCTGGCACTTCAAGGAGGTGCGCAAAATACGCTACATCCTCTCCCGAACGCAGCGTCTCCTTGTAGCGATACCTTTGGGCCAGTTCAGTAGGAATTACTTTACTGGCATTAAATCCAAGTGCCCACGGAGCCGTTGCGACAGGAACCGTAGTTCCACGTAGACCCAAAATACGGGTGTTTAGAGAATTCTCCTGGGAAAAGCTGCCATCAACTGAATCGTGGATGGGCAACAGTACGCAAACGCCGTCCTCAGCGTGCTCTAGACCCGTCGCAATGAACTGTGGTTCTAATGCGTCATCATCGTCGAGAAATGTAACGAAACTACGGCTTGCACACGCAATTCCCAGATTGCGGGCACGGCCAGCGCCAGGAGATGTGGTTCGCAATACCCTTAGGTCTAGGTCAGGGAAACGCTCTGACAAGTCTGGTTCCATTCTAAGCGCGCCAGGACCATTGAACACTACAAGCACCTCAATAAGCTCTGTACAAACTGTTTGCTGCACAAGCGAAGTTAGCGCGAAGACCAATGCCGAATTCGTACTCTGAGTAGATACCGGAGCGAACGAGGGAATGATAATGCTAATACCGGGCCGATAAGTGCTCATCGAATCCTTTCAAGAATCTTGTATAGCGCTACAATCGCAAAAGGAGGGACAAACCTCTTGACCGGTTTAGCTAGCGTCGCTGCGCGTGAAATCAAGATCGATCTCAACGATATGCTCTCTAATCGCTGATCACTGCTACAACTATCGGAGGCCTTTTCAGCATTAGGCGCAGAAAGTCCTCTAATAAAATCTTCTACCTCGCGGGATTCCCTGTCTGCGATACTCAAACGAAGTTGGATCCATCTATCGGACACATGCAGTCCTGAGATAGCAAGGGAGCCGCTCAGTTTCCCACCGTTCCCAATTAAATTAAGAGCATTCGTGACATTTGATCGAGGCGCCCAATACTCAACATGTCCTCTATCTCTTACTAACCGAGCAATCAAGCGTTCAGCGAACTCAGGTGAAATATCAATAAGTACAACTCGTGCTTCTCCCGCCTTCAAAAGTTCGCTTTCACTAAAACAGAAGACAACTGTACCGTTTCCTTTGGGCAAGGGAAGCAGCTGCTCCGAAGAGCTTAAAAGCACCGCGAACTCAGTTTCAACTGGCTGGTAATCGCTCAGAGAATTGACTCTCATCCATTTTCCTTGTCGAGCTAGAATCTATCAGCTGCAACACTATGTACGATATTGCGAACCGTTCGGGGAACTACGCCGTCTCGTTGTTGAGCGACCCACTCTCGTCCACGAGACGACACGTGCAGCTGGGAGCGATCTTTGATTAGATTAATCCACATGTCAGCAAGTGCTTCCGGATTATCGGGTTCGACAACATTTCCGGCCTCGAGTTGCTCTACCAATCTCGCCGCTTCTCCCTGGACTACAGCACTAATGTGAATCCCTACCGACATTAGCTCATAGGTTTTTGACGGTACCGTACGGGTAAGCGGCTCCCACGCTGTCAGGTGTACCAACGCACTATCTGCCCAGTCATAAAACTCTTCCAGTTTTTCTGCGGGATAGCGGTGTTCGATAAGGGCATCAGTACCAGAATCATGAATCAGATCCTTTACCGCTAGCCAACCTGCCCCGTCACCGACAATCCGTAGGCTCACTTTGTACCCGCGATCCTGCGCAATCTTCACTGCCTTAACGGCATTGTCAAGGCGCTGCGCACGCCCTACTGTGCCAGCATAGAGAACATTAAGCCCCTCGCGATTAAGCGCACTCTTGTCTTCCGCCAGATATCTCGTTTTCGGCGGAAATACGTTACGCACCGTACGAATAACACGCTCACGACCACTACCTTTTGCAGGCATTGTGTCTTCAAGATGAGCGGCTAAGTCCTCGGAGGTAGTGATGATTCCGTCCGCATGGTTCAATGCCTTGTTCATAGTCCACTCGGTAAATGCAGTGAGTACCTGAAAAGGCCCCTTGCTTAAGACAATTTCACGAATAGACTTTCTACCTGTGCCGGAGTTCCAGTCGTCTTTTTCGCGTAGTAGTTCCGGCCATGCGTCTCGAAGGTCAATAATGTATGGGGCCCCAATAATACGAGCTGTAAGCATGGTCACCACCGACGTCGGTAACGCCGGCACCGTACCAATTACTAAGTCCGGAGCGTACTCACGGATCTTGCCCCGATGGCTGATTTGCATGGCAAGCATAGATACAGCAACTGATGCCTGGTTTAAGATTCTTCGTGTCAGCGTCGATCCCGCTGGGAAGAATCCCGATCGCAGGATTTTTTCCCCTGAATTTCCACCAACAATATGTTGAGCACCAACGATCGACTCTCGTGAAAGCCATTCGATAATGCTAATTTGACGCTGGTAGTGCGGCGGAGGCGCGATCACCATCACCTCATGCCCAGCCTCCACGAGAATCTTGGTCAACCACGACCATCGCCGTTGAGGAACACCGTTCTCCGGAGCCCAATACTGGGATAGGACAAGAATCCGCATTGTTACGCCGCTCTTCCTAGCCTTTACGTCCCTACAAGGTGAAAACAACCACCCCATGGGGCGTCTTGCTATCGCCAAATTCCTTTAGTGTCGATGATGGTCTTTCCCTCAAGTTTCGAGGTATCAAATGCGACGAATTCTTTGTGATTAACCAGTAGAAGCACGACATCCGCAGCAGCAATAGCTTCTTCAGTTCCTTGCTTTGTAAGATTCGAAATGTTCTCCAAAACATCGGGAAGATCGTCTACGTTCGGCTCAACCACGCGAATGTCCAACTGTGGATTGTCCATCCCCAGTCGCTTGACAATTTCCAAAGACGGCGACTCACGCAGATCATCAATATCATTTTTAAAGGCAATACCAAGAGCCGCCACTACAGGGCTTTCTTTCCCTTGAATAGCCTCGATGACCTGCTCGATGACCCAATCCGGCTTCCCGTCATTGACATCACGGGCCATCTTAATAAGCCGCGCTTCTTCAGGAGCAGCGGAGACAATGAACCAAGGATCAACTGCAATACAATGCCCACCGACGCCTGGACCAGGCTGCAAGATATTGACACGCGGATGGTGATTCGCTAGCTCGATAAGCTCCCACACGTCAATTCCAAGGCGATCACAAATGAGAGAAAGCTCGTTAGCGAAAGCAATGTTGACATCGCGGAAGGAGTTCTCCGTAAGCTTTGCCATTTCCGCTGTCGTGGCATTAGTCATGAGGAGTTCTGCGGTACAGAAAGTGGCATACAAGTCTCGTGCAAGTTCAGTCCCTTTGGGGGTTAGACCTCCGATTACACGGTCATTGTTTTCCATTTCTTCCATAATCCGGCCTGGAAGCACTCGCTCTGGACAGTGCGCAATAAAGATGGCGTTGTCATCTTCGTCATTGAGTGACAAGTCCGGTCGAAGTTCAATGAGGTGCTTAGCCATGCCTTCGGTAGTGCCCGGAGGAGAAGTTGATTCCAACACTACGAGTGCTCCCGGACGAAGATGAGGTGCAAGCGCCTCTGAAGCAGCACGGATGTACTTTGTATCAACCTCGTGGTTTTCTTTGAAAGGCGTCGGCACACAAACAATATAGGCATCAGCTTCGACATGTTCGGCTTGGGCGATCAGGCTTCCCTCCTCGACCACTTTGGATAGAAGTTCTTCGAAGCCCGGCTCAAAAAAGGGTACCTTTCCGTCATTAATCAATTTGACGAAACGCTCATTCACATCAATGCCAACGACATTAACCCCCTTCGAGGCAATGAAAGCCGCTGTAGGCAGACCAATGTATCCGAGGCCTACAACACAAACTTTGTCAAAGCTTTTAGAAACGAATTCCTGAGACGACATCTTGCACCTTTCTCGCTTTTACGCTCTGTCAACGGTATCACGGGTATACATTTTGCGAACATGTCAGTATCGTTCAATGAAAGCTTACAGGTAGTTTAACTCTCTTTAGCGAGCTCAAACCACCATGATGCAGGGAATAGCTCTTAGAACATATGCGAGATAAACTGACGAACCATGACTTTGAGGAGAAACTACGCGCGATATGGCGCCTCAACTTCTTTCTTCGGTTCTGTCGAGGATTTTCTAAGTACCCCCCTTCTAGGAAGTCTACCCAAAGAAGCCGAGGCAGTTTCGATTCGATACGGCGAAGCTTTCTTGGATTTACTTATTGAAGATCGCGGTGCCGATTCCACTATCATCCTGTTCCACGCCGCTATTGATCCTTCAAAAACAACTCTTCCCGTCTTTGTTGGAAGACAGGTTGTTGATGGCATTGATGCCAATTTGATATATGTCTCTGACCCCTCGCTTGACCGCGGAGCAAGTATTGGCTGGTTCGCAGGAGACGAATCGCGGCCGTACCAGGAAGACCTAGAAAGGTGCCTATCTCACGTTTTCACCGGCCTCCACCCTGATACCCCTGTCTCCGAGTTAGGCGAGCGAACAATTTTTTGGGGTGCATCAGCTGGAGGCTTTGCTGCACTTTACTACTCAAACCGCTTCCCCAAATCACTGGCAGTGGTGTCTAACCCGCAAACACACATTGGCCGTTATCATGAACCCCAAGTGACAGCTTATCTCGAAAAGTGCTGGAGTGGCCGAAGCCTTTCCGACACGAACATTACATTCGACCTAGTGGCGGAGTACAACAAGGGCTTCGAGAATTATGTAGCGTACCTGCAAAACAGGGATGACGAGCTGCACTACAAACAGCATTTTCTACCATGGTCCCAGGCAGTGGCAGATCATCCCCGACAGTGGCGCCTTCTCCTCGGGGATTGGGGCAAAGGGCATGCTCCAGCCCCCACATTTCTACTTACGGGAATCCTTGGCTTCGCAGCATCCCTGCACGGCGATTGGGAGCAACTATTTAGCGACGAAGTTTTCACTGACGACGCCTAGTTTAAATCTCTACTTGCGTAGGATCTTGCTTAACCGATCAAAACGCACAATCGCTTTACTGGTCCATTCCTCCCCTACGAGTTTACGTGCACCGGCTACAATAGTCGACCGGTTCTGATAGACACCGTCAATAGCCTGATCAATGAAGCCTCGAGCTCCTTGGCGACGAACCAAATCCCAGTCATCGGTACCAACGTAGCTCGCTTTCCCATCTCGTTGCTGCATGACGACTCGTGAAACCCAAACTGTTTTAGCGCGGTCGCTTTGCGCCAGAATTCGGAATCCACGAAGCCGATAACCGTGCTCTAAATGCAAGCTCACCAGACGACGGAAAGCTCCTTCAGATACCGGAACATACAAAAAATGCCCGACACTTGGGTTTTGAGATGCCGCAAATCCCTCGACCAGCCTATAAGACGGGACACGCCGACCACGCGAATCCTCGATCCAAAGACTCACCAGAATCTCTTTCTCGAACGCATAGTCTGATTTACCCTCGATAATAAAGTTAACGTCGCTACTGTTAGGCTCGAGCAGGAAATGAAGGCCATGGCCAACGGGACACTCGATGTTCAGGGCCAGACTCTTATCCTGCATCTGCCTCGTAACCGTTGGAAACGCCCCCTCAAGAGCAGCAACGTCAGTAAATGCAGGGAATGAGGCCATATCCTCCATAAGGCGCGCCATTAGCACGCTCGACTCATGGCGCATGGCATTGTCCTGCCCAGAATGAATAGCGCGTAAATATCCTAATTCACTTGCGTCTAAGATAACTGGGACAAAGCGGTCTGACTTATCATGCGGACCACTTTGGGGTTCCACAAAAGCTCCGTTCTCCCTAACCGCGCAAATCGACAACAACCCCATTGAGTTCATAGGGGCATGAGCCTCACGCATATGAAAGAACTGCCCGTCCGAATAAACCGCTTCAACACCGAGAGGCATACTAACGAGCATGCCCTCAAACTCCGGTTTAATATATGAACCCATCGTCTGAAAGTAATGTCTCGACAGGACATCATCATCGTCGAGCCGATAACGACCAAACGTGCCTCTAAAGCCTATACTCTCGACATATCGACGCACCGCCGTCCAACCACTGTCGCCGTCAGGAAGCTCATCAAGATGCAGGATGGCATATTCTTCTGCCGCCTCGCGTAACTGCAATTTGAATTTATGAGGCAATGAATCCGAAATGGAGACGATATGCTTCACCTCGAAACCCTCGGCCGCCTGAGCCAAGGTTGGCAGAGTGTGATTCAGAAAGATATCCGCGCGTAGCGAAAGGCGAGAATCCTCATAAAGGTAGTCACGATACTCGTTTCCCGACAACCCGGCTTGCCCATTGCTAGCACGCCACGACACTGAATCCGGAACGAAGAGACTGAAACGGGTATGCCCAACAAACATGAATATCTCTCTTTTCCCTACGATTCCTAACTAACAAATAGCTTAGCGGCGCTTGCTAGCAAGTCCGAATACCGCATCACTAACGTCTCCAATACCGCCCTTGTGCAGGCGATTTGTAATCTTCAACAAAGGCCCTATATAGTTACTTCTCGTTGCACCGGTTAAGGAAACTTACCAAGCAGCATACGCACATTCCTCCATAGCTCAGTTGGCAGAGCATTCGACTGTTAATCGAAGGGTCACTGGTTCGAGCCCAGTTGGAGGAGCGGTTACCCCCCTCCTATTGGCTAAAAGCCAATAGGAGGGTTTCCGCATCCCACACCAAGCTGCTACTTAAAGCTTAAGTTGGGGTTAAGGGACATCTCGTGTGTATTTAGGAGCGTCCGACCCAGTCTTTTCTTATTCCTAAGCTGGGGTTCCATTCGTTGGAGATGTGGGTGTCGTATGTGGCTGGTCGCCCGTCTGGGTGGCCGCGTCGTTTAAGTTCTTCTTTTGCCCAGGCCGCGCGTGCTGCTTTTCTCCTTGACGTCCGAAGTCTCGTTGCTTGGCTAACTCCAGTGGCACTGTAGGGTCTTCGGTGTGGATGTAGAGCCACCCGTCCATGGTAATGCACTGATGCTAATTGAACATGCCACGATGATTGCCCACTAACTCCTTAAGCTGTTTGTTGATGCCACCACCAGCAGATTCGTGGTGGCTTTTAGACTCTGCGTGACGCCAACGGGTGGGGGAGAAAAGCAAATAAGCTTCTGGAATGAACAAGCTTTTCCAAACGTTTCAGTGCCCTGCGAGCCTTACAGTGGATGTATTTGGAGTCTCCTGCGGACTCAAGAACCGTACGAAAAGGTGTCCACTAATCGATTGGTAGCCTCAAACTTTAAACGGCCCACTTAAATTTCTGCTAATCACGTAGGTTAATAAACGTAAATAGGACAGGCGTATATAGCTGCCACCCGCCGTCCAAATTATTACCGATTGGCCGCAACTTCTCGCTGAACTGCATGCGACTGTGCCTCATAGAAGGCACTGCCGAAGTGAAAAGGGCTTAAACCCCATCGATGCTCTGGGTCTGCTAGAAAAACGGAGTCAGGATACTCCAAAATTTTTACGTTCTCCTCTCCCCTTCTAGTCACGAGACCATAAATGCGCTGGAGCTTAGCGTTCTGCTTGGCAATTAGCTTCTGATCCGGCAAAAGGCTCCCGTCCGAGGTGTGTGTCGCCCAAAAAACCCTATTGATAAGTAGTGCTTTATGTCCCAATGCCGCAACAAAGAAGTTCCACCCCTTTTCGAAATTCACAAAATAGGACTCCGAGAATACGTCTATTGGTTCCATTCCCCGAGCAAGTCCAGTTGCTAGATACTCGGGACTTTCGGTGTAGACACTCTGAGATGCTCTAGACAGTGGAAGGCGTTCGTCAATAAAGTCCACCAAGACAGTTGATCCAACCGCTAATTGGGCAAGTCTAACATTCTCTTTGCTAAGGTCCCCTTCAACCATTCGCCTTTGGAATGAGCTTTGATTCAAATTTAATAGTTCTTTATCGTGATAAATAGGGGGAAAATGAAGCGTTGAATAACTAAAGCGTGCCCTGTACCCCGCGAGCGGAATCGTCATATAGTCAAATGCATCACGCGAGACACAGCTTCCCATAACAAACACGGCATCTTCAAACCTTCTTCCATCAATTGAAAGTAGGATATCGGACTCCGTGTACCACCGACGAACAAACATATTCAGCTTCGACAACCCCTTCATCGAAAACTGTTTCTCAAAAGATTCAAGTCGTCCCGTGCCGACCAGATAGAAAAAGTCAAAGCCAGCCGGAGAGTGCACAAACCCGTTCGGGGTAGGCCCTTGCCCCTCATCAATACCTACTACTATTCGCTGGTCTTTCTCTGCGAAAAAATTCCCCGACAGTCGAAAAGCTCCTTCAGAAATAGAGTCTAGACTGAAGCTCAAGCTACTATCTAGTGCAAAGAAATTTTGATTGACGGCCAAACCGGATTCCTTACCGCTGAGATCAATAGGTACTAGTTGTACATCATAATACTGCAACCTTCTCAATCGATTTTCAGTACACCCCACGCTGAAAGTGCAACTATCATGCCACCTAGCTCAATCTCTCCCATCCTCAGTTTAATCCAAGCATCGAAAGAAATGCTTGGGTCTCCAACTGCGACACAATCCCCCCCCAACCGCGAAACAAGTCTAATAGGGCGAAACTTTGTTGGCAGTTGAACAGTCCACACGTCGGCTAAAGCAGTACAAGGATTGTCCATGTCTATCGGCGACAGGTCCTAACACGATCTGTGCCGAGATGTCTCGTGATCTCCAGCGTGTTTCCCCAAGGCTGCACACACGATGCTGGATTTGACTCGCGCATGGTCGTGGGGTGGACCGTCCAACTCCGACAAGAAAAGACCATCGCTACACGCTTGATCGAACAAGTCATTGCTGACCAGGAACTCAACGGTCACAGCGTTGAAGTCGTACACACCGACAATGGCAAAGTCATGACCTCACACATGATGAAGGGCATGCTGGTTGAACACGGCGTGCAGCTATCATTGATTCGGCCGAATGCTTCGAATGACAACCCATTTGAAGAGTCATCCCACCGCACGATCAAGCATCACCGCTATGCGTTAGAAACCTATGGTGATATCCAGCATGCACAGAAGGTCATCGGCAGGATTATCGAAAAATGCAACAATCGTGTTTGCTATAGCAAGCTTGGTGGGAACTCACCAAGGCAAGCATCGCAACCCTATATCACGGAAAGATACACCGGCCCAGGCGAATACCACCTTTGTATAAAGAACAAAACCTCCTTATTCCGCAAGTGTGGCAACTTGACAGTCAATTGGAAATATCCCCTTGAATCAGGCTTCAAATAGCAATAATGAAAACCTTTAGGCGACCAAGAGAGTCCCTCTACTTCGTCACTTTGGCTGCCATCGAATCCGATAAGTACAGTTGTCGCGTCTGCCTTAAATAAGTAACCCTTAACCTCAATCAGGCCGTCTACATCAGCGGCAGTCTTAAATTGCAATGGAGTGGCGTCATCGGGAAGACGCTGAATCATGCCAAAATCCCTGAGCGATGGGGCTAAGATTTGCAAGTCTTTCTCGCTTAGCACACCACGTTCCAATAGCTGGACGCAGCCTTCCGGATCTACCTCAGGACCGACCCTGCCCTCTGAATCGTGTATTTGTCGGGCTAAATTTGCAATTGACTCTTGAGCACGTTTTAAGTTGTCCCCGAGCAACTGCTCAAGCTCTCCTTGGTCTGGTTTCGCCTCTCTCGGCGCCGTCGGAGAAATAAAATCTTTAACTAATCGCTCAAGCCGATCCGACTGAGCAGAATTAACTGACTCAACACCGGCCGCGTTAACGAGACAGAATCGTAGAATCCCCCCAAGTTGATAAAGATTGAAGAACGACCATTCTTCCTCGTCTTTCTCTACCAACGAAGTCATAGCAGATACATTGATTAGGGAATCGTCGTAATCGCCATCTCGGAGAAATTCCAGCATTTTGGACCTTGCCCCTTTAAACAACTCGATCCGCCAATTGTAACGGCCAAAGGAACTCTGCGAAGGAAAGGCACCATTAAAACGATACGGATTAGCCGCAGTACCCCTCCACTTGAGCCCCATTTTAGAAACATACGCGTCCAATGCCGCCGGCCACCGATCATCTGCGAAAGGTGCATTCTCGATTGGCCGAGACATCCGACGATTTAACAAATAATGAAAGGCCTGCGCACTCGTAAACTCCGGCGCAGAACCAAGTATGAGGCGAAGCGCGCGGTAATCTAAGAAGGGATGGATTTCTGCCGCGGCTGCGTTATTTGCGGTTAGCGTACCACCGGTCAAGAGAGGCAATCGGAATTTAAGTTTCCAAGCAACTTCAATCTTTTCTTGAGGAACACCTGACAGCTCAAATTCGAGGGATTCGCGGTATTCCTTTGAGAGTAGCTGGACACCTTCGCTACTAAGCAATGGGGAGCCGGCTAATTGCCCAATTTCACGTTCGATGAGCTTTGTCATCGACAAACCGGTGTTACTCCCCTTAGAGCCATACTCATGCCCTCCAAGAACGATAGAAGGCCGCGTGCCGACCCACCGAATATCAGCAAGTGAGCTCAGAGAAAAGTCGGTCTGAATATCACGAGTGATGCTGGCTGATAATTCACGGGGTTGAGTAACCAACGGTGGGGATGACACGTAATGCTTGTCTCGAAGATTTGCGATTTCCATCAAATCAACAGCCGCCATTACATCAGGCGAATACGGCTCTCCTGCGGTAGAAAAGGAAATCCACTTTCCGTAAATTGAATCGCCAAGCATTCCCAGAATAGCCCGAGAATCCTTACCACCACTGAGCGATAGTGACTTCCCACACTGCGTTCCCAAAATATAGTCACTTAGGCTAGAAGAATACTCTTCCACCAACAAAGGCAGGTGTCGATCTTCGATTCTGGCTGTCAGCTCATCCCACGAGCTGTTCATCCCCACCTCACGGCTGGAATCCTTCGAGACAATCCACTTCGAGCCCGGCCTTGTCCGCTTGATCCCAGAAAGGTGATGATCGTACCCAAAATTGTGGTGCTTCTGAAGGGACCATGCCAAAGAAACCGGGTTTAACGATGGTGCTTCTTCAAAGAACGGATAGAGAAGCGGAAGGTGGTTCGTAAATACCCAATAGTCCTTATTGTCGAGATAAAGAAAGCCATCGGTTCCAGGACAACTCGAGAACACGCGGAGCTCATTCTCGAAAATACCCACTGCGCACACTGATTCCGGATGATTAATCGGATTAGCAGTACTCAGTCTATCCTTTAATAGATCAGGAACCCATGCTCTGGCATTGGAAGTTAGCACACCTTGGGCAAGAACCATGTAGTCATCATTCCGCCCTACTAGTTCAAACTCCTGAGGGGAGCCGTAGTCGAACAAAGCAACTTCTGCACACCCATTAGTGAAGTAACGAGTTTCAGCCTGCGTATCATAGAGCGTTAACCCCTCAAGTTTCCTGAGATCAACGTTAGACTGGTATTCCCCTTTGAGGACTCTACCAACAATAACCGACATGTTTTAACTCCTAGCAACCGACACTTGACAGTTCTATACAGTAGATTCTTGCTTCAAGACACTATCTTGTATGTTCGAAGCCTACCCGATCAAGGAACAAGCTAAAGGGCGCAACGACATTTTGCATATCTTTGTTTTGACTTCTTATACTTCGTTCAATAGGGAGACTTCTTTCACTACCAATTAGTAGTCGCTAACACCCTGGAGACGCATCATTGTGGGCAACAGTTTTCATCACTTCATCGCACGTGCATCGCCCAGCCCAGCATCGGAAACAGTTGATCACCATCTCTGGACTAATGGGGCCCTTCCGGTTTTAGAGTGCGTTGATTTTGT
>NZ_KV802419.1:0-1849 GCF_001810695.1 Corynebacterium sp. HMSC065D07 | reverse complement strand
TGCTGGTGTGAACACACAAAACACAAAAGAACAAAGAAATCACACAAACCATGACCCACCACCAACACAAAAGAAGATGGAAAGCACATGGTTAAATGCTCGCGTCCACTATACAGTTCTCACACAACACCCCACACAAGACAACAACCACACCAAAAAGAAAAAGTAGTTATTGAAACTTACGTGGGTTATACAACCAGGGAACAATGCCCCAGACACCCAACAATGCACCAAGCACTTATCAATACGCAGTTAGACGCACATGTGTTAGTTGAATCATCATTCTAGTTAAGATGTATCTCCACCCGATTATCAATCAGCGGCAGTAAAACAATCGTCTACATAAACCACCAAGCGAGTAAGAATAAACACTCACACGCTATACAGCACCAACTGGTGCTCAAAATAATGCTCCTTAGAAAGGAGGTGATCCACCCGCACCTTCCGGTACGGGTACCTTGTTACGACTTCGTCCCAATCGCCGATCCCACCTTCGACAGCTCCCTAACAAGTTTAGGCCACTGGCTTCGGGTGTTACCAACTTTCATGACGTGACGGGCGGTGTGTACAAGGCCCGGGAACGTATTCACCGCAGCGTTGCTGATCTGCGATTACTAGCGACTCCGACTTCATGGGGTCGAGTTGCAGACCCCAATCCGAACTAAGATCGGCTTTCAGCGATTCGCTCCACCTCACAGTGTCGCTGCGCGTTGTACCGACCATTGTAGCATGTGTGAAGCCCTGGACATAAGGGGCATGATGATTTGACGTCATCCCCACCTTCCTCCGAGTTAACCCCGGCAGTCTCTCATGAGTCCCCAACCAAATGCTGGCAACATAAGACAAGGGTTGCGCTCGTTGCGGGACTTAACCCAACATCTCACGACACGAGCTGACGACAACCATGCACCACCTGTACACCAACCACAAGGGACACTACATCTCTGCAGCAATCTGGTGTATGTCAAGCCCAGGTAAGGTTCTTCGCGTTGCATCGAATTAATCCACATGCTCCGCCGCTTGTGCGGGCCCCCGTCAATTCCTTTGAGTTTTAGCCTTGCGGCCGTACTCCCCAGGCGGGGCGCTTAATGCGTTAGCTACGGCACAGAAGACGTGGAAGCCCCCTACACCTAGCGCCCACCGTTTACGGCATGGACTACCAGGGTATCTAATCCTGTTTGCTACCCATGCTTTCGCTCCTCAGCGTCAGTAACTGCCCAGAGACCTGCCTTCGCCATCGGTGTTCCTCCTGATATCTGCGCATTTCACCGCTACACCAGGAATTCCAGTCTCCCCTACAGCACTCAAGTTATGCCCGTATCGCCTGCACGCCCGAAGTTAAGCCCCGGAATTTCACAGACGACGCGACAAACCACCTACGAGCTCTTTACGCCCAGTAATTCCGGACAACGCTCGCACCCTACGTATTACCGCGGCTGCTGGCACGTAGTTAGCCGGTGCTTCTTATACAGGTACCGTCACAAAAAGCTTCGTCCCTGTCGAAAGGAGTTTACAACCCGAAGGCCGTCATCCCCCACGCGGCGTCGCTGCATCAGGCTTCCGCCCATTGTGCAATATTCCCCACTGCTGCCTCCCGTAGGAGTCTGGGCCGTATCTCAGTCCCAATGTGGCCGTACACCCTCTCAGGCCGGCTACCCGTCGACGCCTTGGTAGGCCATTACCCCACCAACAAGCTGATAGGCCGCGAGCTCATCTTGCACCGAAAAAACTTTCCAACCACCACACTAAAGGCAGTTCATATCCGGTATTAGACCCAGTTTCCCAAGCTTATCCCAGAGTGCAAGGCAGATCACCCACGTGTTACTCACCCGTTCGCCACTCGAGTACC